>CANQAX010000005.1 GCA_947589235.1 uncultured Clostridia bacterium | reverse complement strand
GTGGTCAACGTGGCCGATGGTACCGATGTTGACGTGGGGCTTGCTTCTGTCGAATTTTGCCTTTGCCATTTTGAGTTTTCCTCCGATAAATTTTTATTTTTTGATAACCTTTTCCGGTCCTCGCGGACCGAAAGCGCAGCTATCTATCATTCGCTGATATCAAGCTGAAACCGCTTGCCGAATCTTATTATAGCGCATCGTTCGGAAATTTGCAATCACTTTACGAAAGATTTTTGCGAAATTTCCCCCGAAAGTGCCCTTTCCCTGCGCCTTATTTCTTGGTACGCCCGATAATGATCTTCTCGGCGACCGATTTCGGGACCTCCGCATAGTGGTCGGGCTGCATGGTGAACTGCCCTCTTCCCTGCGTGCGGGAACGGAGGTCGGTCGCGTAGCCGAACATCTCGGAGAGCGGGATCTCGGCGTCGATGACCTTTGCGCCCGCGCGGTCGTCCGTCCCGACGATGGTGCCGCGGCGCCCGTTCACGTTGCCCATGAGGTCGCCGAAGTAATCTTCGGGCGTGATGATCTGCACCTTCATGATGGGCTCAAGGAGCACGACCTGCGCCTTTTCGAGACCGTCCTTCAGCGCCATGGAGCCCGCGATCTTGAACGCCATTTCCGAGGAGTCGACCTCGTGATAGCTTCCGTCGTACACTTCGACGCGGAAGTCCACGACCTCGTAGCCCGCGAGGAAGCCGTTCTTCGCCGCCTCCTGAATGCCCTTGTCGATGGCGGGGATATACTCCTTGGGAATGGAGCCGCCGACGGTGATGTCCTCGAACTTGTAGCCCGCGCCGGGTTCCTGCGGGTACAGGTGGATCTTGCAGTGACCGTACTGTCCCTTGCCGCCCGACTGGCGCTTGTACATGCCCTCGGCGTCCACCGCGCGCTTGATGGTCTCGCGGTAGGCGACCTGCGGCGCGCCGACGTTCGCTTCGACGTGGAACTCGCGGAGAAGGCGGTCCACGATGATGTCGAGGTGCAACTCGCCCATGCCGGCGATGATGGTCTGCCCCGTCTCGGGGTCGGTGTACGTCTTGAAGGTGGGGTCCTCCTCGGCGAGCTTGACGAGCGCGAGCGTCATCTTTTCCTGACCAGCCTTGGTCTTGGGCTCCAAGGAGAGCTGGATGACGGGCTCGGGGAACTCCATCTTCTCGAGCACGATGGGGTGCTTTTCGTCGCAGAGCGTGTCGCCCGTCGTCGTGTTCTTGAGCCCGACGATGGCGCAGATGTCGCCCGAATAGACCTCGCTGATGTCCTTGCGCTCGTTGGAGTGCATCTGCACGAGGCGCCCGACGCGCTCCTTCTTCTCCTTGGTGGAGTTGTACACATAGGAGCCCGCGGAGAGCACGCCCGAATAGCAGCGGAAGTAGGCGAGCGAGCCCACGAACGGGTCGGTCGCGATCTTGAACGCGAGCCCCGCGAAGGGTTCCTCGTCCGAAGTCTTTCTCTCCTCTTCCTCGCCCGTCTCGGGGTTGACGCCCTTGACGTGGTCGACGTCGACGGGGCTCGGAAGGAAGTTCACGACGGCATCGAGAAGGAACTGCACGCCCTTGTTCTTATAGGAAGAACCGCAGAGCATGGGGACCGCCTCCATCCGGAGGCACCGCTCGCGGAGACCCGCGATGATGTCCTCGGGCGAGAGGTCGCCCTCCTCGAAGTACTTTTCCATGAGGGCGTCGTTGGCGGACGCCGCATCCTCGACGAGCTTGCCGTGGTATTCCTCCGCAAGCGCCGTCATGTCGGCGGGAATGGGCTCCTTGCGGAAGTCCTTTCCGAGGTCGTCGTAGTAGATCTCCGCCTCCATGTTGATGAGGTCGACGATGCCGCGGAAGGACTCCTCCTTCCCGATGGGAAGTTCCACGGGAACGGGGTTGGCGCCGAGGCGCTCCCGGATCATCTTCTGGACGCGGAAGAAGTCGGCGCCGTTGATGTCCATCTTGTTGACGTAGGCAATGCGGGGAACCTTATAGGTGTCCGCCTGACGCCACACCGTCTCGGACTGGGGCTCGACGCCGCCCTTCGCGCAGAACGTCGCGACGGCTCCGTCGAGCACGCGGAGAGACCGCTCCACCTCGACCGTGAAGTCCACGTGACCGGGGGTATCGATGATGTTGAAGCGGTAGCCCTTCCAGATGCAGGTCGTCGCCGCGGACGTAATGGTGATGCCGCGCTCCTGTTCCTGCACCATCCAGTCCATCGTCGCCGCACCTTCGTGCACTTCGCCGAGCTTGTGCGTCTTGCCCGTGTAGAACAGGATGCGCTCGGTCGTCGTGGTCTTGCCGGCGTCGATGTGCGCCATGATGCCGAAGTTTCTCGTATGCTTTAAGTCGTATTCTCTTGCCATGTCGATGCCTCGGTCAGAAGCGGAAATGCGCGAACGCCTTGTTCGCTTCCGCCATCCTGTGCGTGTCCTCTTTCTTCTTCACCGAGCCGCCCGTGTTGTTGTAGGCGTCCATGAGCTCGGCGGCGAGCTTCTTGCTCATTTCGCGCTCGCTGCGCTTCCTCGTGTTGATGACGAGCCAGCGGATCGCAAGCGTCTGGCGGCGCTCCGGTCTTATCTCGACGGGCACCTGATAGTTTGCGCCGCCGACGCGGCGCGCCTTGACCTCGACCATGGGCGTGATGTTGGCGAGCGCCTGCTTGAAGATCTCCATGGGGTCCATGTTGAGCTTTTCGCCCATCAGCTTGAACGCGTCATAGACGATGGTCTGCGCAACGCTCTTTTCGCCGTCGAGCATGATCTGGTTGATGAGTTTGGTGACGACCTTGCTTCCGTACATCGGATCGGGCAGGACGTCTCTCTTGGGAACTCTCCCTCTTCTGGGCATTGATTTCTCCTCCTTTTTGAGATTGTGCGGTTTCCCGCAGAAGGCCCTTCTTTTAAGCTATCGCTTGTCCTGACGGATAGCGAACCTTCTCCCCCTCTCGGGGAATACTGCCTACCTACATCGGGTTGAATATTCCGAAATAAGTAAGGTGTGATGTGCAAAGTTACGGCGTGTCCTCTGAATCAGAGGACCTTATTTGGGCATCTTCGCGCCGTACTTGCTGCGAGCCTGCTTCCGCTTTGCGACGCCTGCCGTATCGAGCGCGCCGCGGATGATGTGATAGCGGACGCCGGGCAGATCCTTGACTCTTCCGCCGCGGATGAGAACGGAGCTGTGCTCCTGAAGATTGTGACCTTCGCCGGGAATGTACACGGTACCTTCCTGCTTGTTGGTCAGTCTCACCCTCGCGATCTTCCGGAGAGCCGAGTTGGGCTTCTTGGGGGAAGTCGTCGTCACGGAAAGGCATACGCCGCGCTTCTGCGGGCATCTGTCGAGAATGGGGCTCTTCGACTTGAACGCTTCGCGCTCTCTGCCTTTCTTGATGAGCTGATTGATCGTGGGCATCTTGTTTACCTCCTTCTGTTATTTCGGAATATCCCCAGAATCTTTCGATCCGAAGAAACGATATCGCTTTTCTCGGGTGCAAAAACGCGCACGAAAAAAGACGCCCTTTCAAGGCACAGGTAATTTTATCAAACAAATTCGCTTTTGTCAAACGAAATCAATGGGATTTTTCGCAAAAAACGCAACTTTTTCCCCGCGGATTTCAGGGAAAGGTATTGACAAACGGCGGAAAAAGAATTATCATGTTATGGAAATTTTATAAAAAAGGAAAGGAGTAACCGACTATGAACAAGATGACCGTCAAAGACGTCAAAGATTGGAAAGGCAAGCACGTCCTCGTGCGCTGTGATTTCAACGTCCCGATGAAGGACGGCGCGATCACCGACGAGAACCGCATCATCGGCGCTCTTCCCACCATCCGCTACCTCATGGAGCACGGCGCGAAGATCACCCTCTGCTCGCACATGGGCAAGCCCCACTCCATCTTCTCGGACGAAGTCAAGCTGAATAAAAAGGATAAGGCGAAGGTCGAGAAGGGCGAGACCACCGCGGAAGCCATCATCGAGAAGGCGAAGAAGGACGAGCCGAAGAAGCTCACCCTCGCCCCCGTCGCAGCCCGCCTCAACGAGCTGTTGGGCGGAAAGGTGACGTTCGCGAAGGACGTCGTCGGTCCCGACGCGCAGGCGAAGGTCAAGGCGTGCAAGGAGGGCGAATGCGTGCTCCTCGAAAACCTCCGCTTCCACTGGGAAGAGGAGAAAAAGGACCTCGAATTCTGCAAGAAGCTCGCCGCCTACGCGGATATCTATGTGAACGACGCGTTCGGAACGGCGCACCGCTCGCACGCCTCCACCGCGGCGATCGTCGAATACGGGCTCGTCAAGACCGCCGTGTGCGGCTTCCTCATCGAGAAGGAGCTCACCGTCATGGCGGATTCGCTCGAGCACCCCGTCCGTCCCTTCGTCGCCATCTTGGGCGGCGCCAAGGTCGCGGATAAGCTCGGCGTCATCTCCAACCTGCTCGAAAAGTGCGATACCCTCATCATCGGCGGCGGCATGGCGTACACCTTCCTCAAGGCGCAGGGCTATGAAGTCGGCACCTCGCTCGTGGACGACGAAAAACTCGACTACTGCAAGGAGATGCTCGAGAAGGCGAAGGCGGCGGGCAAGGAGCTCCTCCTCCCCGTCGACACCGTCGTGGCGAAGGCATTCCCCGACCCCATCGACGCCCCCATCGAGATCGAGACGGTCTGCTCCCACCACATCCCCGCGGACAAGATGGGGCTCGACATCGGCGAAAAGACCCGCGAGCAGTATGCGGAGAAGGTCAAGACGGCAAAGACGGTCATCTGGAACGGACCCATGGGCGTGTTCGAGAATCCCGTCCTCGCGGCGGGCACCAATGCGGTCGCGGCGGCGCTCGCGGAGGCAAAGGGCGCGACGACCATCGTCGGCGGCGGTGACTCGGCGGCTGCCTGCGCGCAGCTCGGCTATGCCGACAAGATCACCCACATCTCGACGGGCGGCGGCGCCTCGCTCGAGCTGTTCGAGGGCAAGACGCTCCCCGGCATCGCCTGCCTCAACGAAAAGAAGTAAGAAATACGTGTCCGCAGGAACAAGACCTGCCCCCTTTTGAAGGGGCAAACGTAGAACAAGACCTGCCCCCTTTTGAAGGGGGCGGGCGTCCGAAGGACGGGTGGGGGTTGTCCCCCCCTCCCCAATCAAACCATACGGGTGTCCGCAGGAAAAACCTGCCCCCTTTTGAAGGGGCAAACGTAGAAAAAAGACCCGCCCCCTTTTGAAGGGGGCGGGTGTCCGAAGGACGGGTGGGGGTTGTCCCCCTCCCCAATCAAAACCCATACGGGTGTCCGCAGGAACAAGACCTGCCCCTTTTTGAAGGGGGCGGGTGTCCGAAGGACGGGTGGGGGTTGTCCCTCCCCAATCAAAAAATATAAATAAGGAGAATACACAAATGGCAAGGAGACCCATCATTGCGGGAAACTGGAAGATGAACAACACCGCCTCCGAGGCGGTCGAGCTCGTGAAGGCGCTGAAGCCCCTCGTCAAGGACGCAAAGTGCGACGTCGTCGTGTGCGTTCCCGCCATCGACATCCCCGCCGTCAAGAAGGCGGTGCACGGCTCGAAGATCCGCCTCGGCGCGCAGAACGTCCACTTCGCCGAAAAGGGCGCGTTCACGGGCGAGATCTCGGCGAACATGCTGAAGGAATACGGCGTGCAGTACGTCATCGTCGGGCACAGCGAGAGAAGGCAGTACTTCGGCGAGACGGACGAGACGGTCAACAAGCGCACGCTCGCCGCTCTCTCCGCGGGGCTCACCCCCATCGTGTGCATCGGCGAGAGCCTCGAGGAGCGCGAGGGCGGGCTCACCGAGAAGGTGCTCGACCGCCAGATCGCAATCGATTTTCAGGGCATCGAGGACTTCTCGAAGATCGTCATCGCGTACGAGCCCATCTGGGCGATCGGAACGGGCAGGACGGCAACGGACGAGCAGGCGAACGAGACCATCGGCTACATCCGCAAGCGCATGAAGAAGGTCTACGCGGGCAAGAACGTCGGCAGAATGCGCATCCAGTACGGCGGCTCGATGAATGCCAAGAATGCCAAGGGGCTGATGGCACAGCCCGAGATCGACGGCGGGCTCATCGGCGGCGCCTCGCTGAAGGCTGCGGACTTCGCGACGGTCGTCAACTTCGACAAGTAAAATTAAAAATTCGGACCGCCGAGGCAATCTCGGCGGTCCTTTTTTTGGGCGGTTTTCCGCCCCCATTCCTGCTTTTCGGAAATCTTACGCCGTCTTTTTGTAGACGAGCGTAGGCTTTGCGCCCTTCACGACGCAGTCGCGCGTGATGATGACTTCCTCGACGTTCTTTTCGGAGGGGATATCGAACATGACGTCCGTCATGAGCCCCTCGATGATGGTGCGGAGCCCCCTCGCGCCCGTCTTGAGGCGGATCGCCGTGTTCGCGATCTCGCGGACGGCGCCGTCCTCGACGGTGAGCTTCACGCCGTCCAAGCCAACGAGCTTTTGATACTGCTTGATGATGGCGTTGCGGGGACGGGTGAGAATGTTCACGAGGGCGTCCTCGTCGAGCGCCTGCAGGCTCACGACGATGGGAACGCGCCCGACGAACTCGGGAATGAGCCCGAACTTCGTGAGGTCCTGCGGCTTGACGTCCTCGAGGAGGGAATAGTCGACCTCGTTCTCGCCGAGGCGGACCTTCCCGCCGAAGCCGAGCCCCGAATCGTCCTTGCGTGCGCCGACGATGCGGTCGAGCCCGACAAAGGCGCCGCCGCAGATGAAGAGGATATTCGTCGTGTCGATGCGCATGCAGTCCTGCTGCGGGTGCTTTCTGCCGCCCTGCGGGGGAACGTTTGCGACGGTGCTCTCGATGATCTTCAGGAGCGCCTGTTGGACGCCCTCACCCGAGACGTCGCGGGTAATCGAGACGTTCTCCCCCTTGCGCGCGATTTTATCGATCTCGTCGATGTAGATGATGCCGCGCTGGGCGCGCTCGATGTCGTAATCGGCGTTCTGGATGAGCTTCAGAAGGATGTTCTCGACGTCCTCGCCGACGTAGCCCGCCTCGGTGAGCGTGGTCGCGTCCGACGTGGCGAAGGGAACGTTCAGAATTTTGGCGAGGGTGCGGGCAAGCAGCGTCTTTCCGCTTCCCGTGGGACCCAAGAGGAGAATGTTGCTCTTCTCGATCTCCACGTCGTCCTCCCGCTTGCCCTCGGCGAGCGAATTGATGCGCTTGTAGTGATTGTACACCGCCACGGAGAGGACGCGCTTCGCCTTGTCCTGCCCGATGATGTATTGGTCGAGCTCCTCCTTGATTTCGGCGGGCTTCTTCAGTTCCACCTTCTCGGCGGTGGCGGAAGGCATCTTTTCGAGCATGTCGCTGCACAGCTCGACGCACTCATCGCAGATGAAGATCCCGTCGGGACCCGCGATGAGCTTCTTTGTCTTTGCCTTCTCCTTCCCGCAGAAGGAGCAACGTTGTTCGTACTTTGCCATTCTTGACTCCGTTATTTCGTTTCGGCGCGGTCCCGCTTCTCGTACACCATGTCGATGAGACCGTACTCCTTTGCCTCGTCCGCGGTGAGATAGTTGTCGCGGTCGGTATCGCGGGCGATCTGCTCGTAGGACTTGTCCGTGTTTTCGGCGAGGATCTTGGTCATCCGCTCCTTGATGCGCTGGATGTGGTCCGCCTGAATGCGGATGTCGCTCGCCTGACCCTGCGCCCCGCCGAGGGGCTGATGGATCATGATCTCGCTGTTCTTCAGGGCGTACCGCTTCCCCTTGGTCCCCGCCGCGAGGAGGAACGCCCCCATGCTCGCCGCGAGCCCGACGCAGATGGTCGAGACGTCGCAGCGGATGTAGTTCATCGTGTCATAGATCGCCATGCCCGCCGAGACCGAGCCGCCCGGGCTGTTGATGTACAGGCTCACGTCCTTGGTCGGGTCCTTCCCCTCGAGGTAGATGAGCTGTGCCACCACGGTGTTCGCGGTCGCGTCGTCGATCTCACCCGAGAGGAACACGATGCGGTCCTCCAACAGGCGGGAATAGAGGTCAAAGCTCCGCTCGCCGCCCGCGGTCCGCTCGACGACATAGGGAATGAGCACGTCCTTCATTTATTCAGCCTCCTTCTTTGCAGCCTTCTTGCGGGGCTTGGGCGCGGGCTTTTCCGCGGCTTCGGGCGAAGCGGTCGCCTCGGGCGCCTTCTCTTCGGGCGCTTCGGTCACCATCTCGTTGTTCTCCTGCAAGTAGTCGAACAGCTTCGTGACCTTGATGTCCCCCTCGATGTACTCGAGCTGGCGGGGGTCCATCGTCTTTTTGTATTCCTCGGGCTCCTTCCCGACGCTCGCCGCCTGCTCCGCGACCTTCGCCGCGATCTCCTCCTCGGAGGCGGTGATGTTGAGCTCGGCGATGAGCTTTTCGACGATGAGCTGGTGAAGGACGGAGCGGCGCGCTTCCTCATAGAAGTTCTTCTTGTATTCCTCGCGCGTCGTGCCGACGTACTTCAGGTAGTCGTCGAGGCGGATGCCCTGATACATGAGATTGTACTCCATTCTCTGGAGAGAGACGTCCTCCTGCCGCTCGACCATCGCGTCGGGGATCTCCGCCGATGCGGTCTTGGCGATCTCGGAGACGATGTTGTCCTCCGTCTCGTTGCGGGAGCGGCTCTTTGCGTTCTGCTCGAGGCGATCGCGCACCTTCGCGCGGTATGCCTCCACGCTGTCCGAGCCGAGCTTCTTGGCGAATGCCTCGTCGAGCTCGGGGAGCTTCTTCCCCGTGAGCTTGTTGAGGGTGACGGTGAACACGGCGGGCTTGCCGCGGAGCTCCTCCGACTGATAGTCCGCGGGGAACACGACGTCGATGTCGCGCGTCTCGCCGACGTTCATGCCGACGACCCCCTCCTCAAAGCCGGGAATGAACTGCCCCGAGCCGAGCGTGAGGTCGTACCCCTTGGCGCTTCCGCCCTCGAATTCCTTGCCGTCCGCCTTGCCGACGAAGTCGATGTTCGCGACGTCGTGCATGGCGGCGGGGCGGTCGGTGACTTCGACGCTCTCCGCGATGCGCTCGCGCGTCGCCTCGATGTCCGCATCCACGTCGGCGTCCGTAACAGTATACTCGACTTTGCGGATTTTTATACCCGTGTATTTTTCGATGGTGACGTCGGGCTTGACGGGCGCGGTCGCCACGATGACGACGTGCTCCTCCGAAAAGTCGTCGCCGAGCGATACGGAGGGCTCCCCGACGACGGTGAAGTTCTTCTCTTCCTTGCCGAGGATCTCCTCGTAGTGCTCGGTGAAGAGGTCGTTGAGGGCGTCCTCATAGAAGAGCCCCTTGCCGTAGTACAGCTCCAAGACGTGCTTGGGGACCTTCCCCTTGCGGAAGCCGTTCACCGCGTACTTCTTTCTGTTCTGAAGGTACGCCTTGTCGTTCGCCGCCGCCCACTCTTCGGGCGTGAACTCCATCTCGATTTTGACTGTGCTCTTTTCGGCGGGTGTCGCTTGATACTTCATGTTCGTTACTCCTGTTTATTGCGATTCGTCTTTCTTGCAATCGAAACTATTTTATCATATCGCCCTCCAAAAGGAAAGCGATTTTATTTACAAATTCGCGATTTTATGGTATACTGACGGAAAATTGCCCGCGCGCTTACCCGTAAAAGCGCCGCAGGGGGAACCATGCCGCAGGATGCCTATACGCTCCGCCGCGTCGCGCTCGAACTGGATGCGGCGCTCGCGGGAGGGCGGGTCAACCGCATTGCGCAGCCGTCGAAGGACGAGGTCACACTCCTCTTATACACCGGAAGGCGCACGGTCAAACTCGTTCTCAACACAAATGCCTCGGACTGCGGGGCATATTTTTCCGAACGGGACGACGAGAATCCCCTCGTCGCGCCCAACTTCTGCATGCTCCTGCGCAAGCATCTGCACGGGGCGGAGCTGCTCTCCGTCTCCCTCGTCGGGTTCGAGCGCATCTGCCGCTTCCGCTTCCGCGCCGAGACGGACTTCACCGTCGCCGAGCGGGAGCTCCTCCTCGAGGTGATGGGCAAGTACTCCAACCTCATCCTCACCGAGAACGGCGTCATCTTGGGCGCTCTCAAGACCAATTCGCTCGACACGGGCGCAAAGCGGCTCATCTTCGCGGGCGTGCCGTACGCCCTTCCCGCCGCGCAGGACAAGGCGAACCCCTCCGACGAGGCGGCGCTTCGCATCGCCCTCGCGGGGGCGGAGGGAGACCTCGGAAATCTCCTCTTCACGCGGGTTGCGGGGCTCGCGCCGTGCACGGCGGAGAGCATCGCCGCAAGCTATCACGGGGGCGACCTCATCTCCCACGTCCGCACATTTCTCTTTGACAGCCCCACCTTCCCCTGCGTGCTCGAGACGGAGCACGGCGTGAAGGACTTCTATGCGACGAAGGTCGCGGGGGCGACCCCCTTCCCCTCCCTCCTCGAGGCGGAATCGTACTTCTACGAAAAGAAGCGGGGCGCAAAGACGTTCGAGGCGGACAAAAGGAGGCTCTCGGGCGCCGTGTCGAACGCCGTCAAAAAGGCGGAAAAGCGGCTCGCCCTCATCCTCGACAAGAAGCTCTCCTGCGCCGACGCCGAAAAGAACCGCAAGAAGGGCGAACTGCTCACCGCGAACATCTGGCAGCTCGCGCGAGGCATGCGCTCCTGCGAGCTTCCCGACTACTCCGACCCCGCGGGCGGGAAGGTGAAAATTTCGCTCGACGAGCGGCTCGGTCCCGCCGAGAACGCGCAGAGCTACTTCAAGCGGTACCGCAAGCAGAAGCGCACGCTGGAGGCGCTCGCGCCGCAGGAGCGGGAGACGGGCGCCGAGCTCGACTATCTCCGCAGCCTTCTCGCGGCGGTCTCCTCCGTGCGGGAGACGGACGACCTTCGCTCGGCGGAGGAAGAAATTTCGGCGGCGGGGCTCCTCCCCGCGCCCAAAGAGAAGCGGAAAGTGAGGGCGGAGATCCCCTTCCGCCGCTATGAGATGGACGGCTTCGTCATTCTCGCGGGGCGGAACAACCTGCAGAACGACAGATTGCTCCGCAGCTGTTCCCCGAACGATACATGGCTGCACGCGCAGCGGTATCACTCCTGCCACGTCGTCATCCGCTCGGGCGGGCGGGAGGTGCCCGAGGGGGTGCTCCGCTTTGCGGCGAACGTGTGCGCGCGCCACTCGGACGGCGGCGGGGACCGCATTCCCGTCGACTATTGCCCGCTCTCCCACGTGAAAAAGCCGCCGAAGAGCAAAGCGGGATTTGTAATTTATTCGGACTTCAAGACGACTTCGGGCGACCCGAACGGAGCATGACATGAAATATCTCTTCCGCGGACACCGCAAAAAACTGCACGAGACGGCGGATGCGCTCGCCGAGACGTACGGCGCGGAGTGCTCGTACAAGACGGGCACCTTCCGCCTCGTCCTCACGCGGCGGCGCAAGGAGGAACAGTACGTCTTTGTCGCGGACGTCAAGGAGGACGGGGATACCTGCCTGCTCGACGGGGAAATCAAACTCGTCGGGAGACCTTGGCGGTGGTACGACTACGCCTTTTCGGTGCTCATGTGCCTGCTCGTGATCCCCGCGGCGGTGCTCCTCATCAGCCCCGCGTTGAGCGGAACGGGCGTCTCGACCGCGGGCGCAACCGTTGCCGCCCTTCCCCTCTTCTCCCCGACAAAGAAAGCGCGGGAGGAAAAGCTCCGCCGCGTGATGGCGCTCTTCACCGAGGAACTTCCATAAAACGGAAAAAAGCCGACGCACCGCGTCGGCTTTTTCCGATCCCCCTCGGATCGTTTTAGCGGGATGGGGTCGCTATTTCTTGCTGCAAGCCCTTCCCTGCGGGTAGAGCGGGAGCTCGAAGAATCCCGAGCAGACCTCCTGCGTGTACTCCTGCGCGGGCGGAATGGCGCAATAGCCGTAGCTCGGGACGAGGAGCTCGACCTGCATGGCGACCTTCAGGATGCAGGTGACGCACGCGCTGATGGAGAAGGTGCCCGTGTCGGCATTGAAGGTGCCCTCGGGCGAGACGCAGGAAGCCACGCTCGTCACCGTGAAGGGCATGACGGATGCCGGCGGAACGTACATGAGGACGTCCTCGGAGAGGGTGACGGCGCTCGTCGCCCTGCCCTCGACGCCGTTCGCATCGACGTACACGATCTCGATGGGCACGCTCACCGTCGCCTGCACGCGCGCGCAGTTGCCCTCCGCCTGCCGCTCGACGTTGAGAGCGGTCACCGTCCCCTCGGACGAAACGGACCGCGCGCTGATGAACGTGAGCGGATATGTAGGATTCGCGGGGACGGGACCCACGGGCGTAACGGAGTAATTCTCGAGGCGCGTCTGGATGATGCCCGCGTCGAAGATCTTCTCCGCCTGAATGCACACCTTCTCGCAGAGTCCGTTCAACGGGTTGCCCGAAATGGTGCCCGGGCAATGATCCGAAGAAAAATTCGTGAAAAATGACATTTGTTTCCTCCGTAAAACCGTATCGGTTTACTGTATCGTATGCGGCGGGCGGGAATTGGGTGCATCGGGAAGATAGACCTGCTGCCCGGGATAGAACGCCTCCGTCCCGTTGCGGGCAAGGTATGCCTCGGGGGAGCCGCAGAGCAGGCTCTTGCTCTCGCCGCCGCGGACGAGGTAGCGGTTCCCCGAGGGGGGCGGAAGGAGAAGGACTTCCCCCTCCCGCGGCTCGCGGTCGAGCTTGTTTTCGCGGGCGAGCAGGGCGGGCGCGAGCCCGAAGGCAAGGGCGATGTCCGAAAGTTTCTGACCCCGCTTCACGCGGTACATGGCGGGGCG
The DNA here is from genome assembly GCA_947589235.1 of uncultured Clostridia bacterium. Classification (GTDB taxonomy): domain Bacteria; phylum Bacillota; class Clostridia; order Christensenellales; family Borkfalkiaceae; genus Gallimonas. Next base: position 27,534 of record CANQAX010000005.1, on the reverse strand, counting down.
GCGCAATTGGAGTTTCATTCTTCATTCTATTCGCGCACGCATAACGGGGTGACGGTGCGGAATACACTATGCCATGAACCTGTACCGCACAGCCGCCGTCGTCACCGTCTTTTCGACAGTCGAACACTGCCTCGGCTTTCTGTACCGCATCATTCTCTCGCGCGTGTTGGGACCCGAGGGGCTCGGGATCTACCAGATCGCCCTCACCGTGTTCGCCGTGTTCCTCACGGCGTGCTCGTCGGGGCTCCCCATCACCCTCTCGCGGGTCATCTCCAAGCACCGCGCGAAGGGAAACCGCCGCGGCGAACAGGCGGCGACGGGCGCCGCCGTCTGCATCACCCTCCTCGTCAGCGTCCCCCTCACCGTGCTTCTGTTCGCGCTCCGCACCCCCTTCACGAAGGTGTTCTCCGACCCCCGCTGCGCCGATCTCTTCTACATCGTCCTGTTCGGGCTCTCGTTTACCTCGGTGTATGCCATTCTCCGCGGCTCCTTTTGGGGAAACAAGCGTTTCTTCGCTTACTCCTTCATCGAACTCGTCGAGGAAATTATCATGATCGCGGTCGGCGTGCTGCTTCTCGTCGTCTTTCAGACGGGCGTGCCCGACGTGAACCGCGCCGCCGTCGCCGTGCTCGTCTCCTACCTTTGCTCGTTCACCATTGCGCTCATCTACTTCTTCGTGCGGGGCGGGAAGCTCCGCTCGCCGCGGGGAGAATTTCTCCCCCTTCTCCGCTCTTCCCTCCCCGTCACCGCGATGCGGACGGCGTCGTCGCTCATGAGTTCGTTCATCTCGGTGCTCTTCCCCATGCGCCTCATGGCGGCGGGATATTCCTCCTCGCGCGCACTCGCGGAGTACGGCGTCGTGTACGGAATGGTCATGCCCGTGCTCATGATCCCCTCCTCCCTCATCGGCTCCATCGCCCTCGTGCTCGTGCCCGAACTCTCGGAATGCTTCTACAAGAGGGAAACGGAGAAGCTGTCCGCCCTCGTCGGGAAGGCGCTCAACGCGACCCTCCTCATCGCGGGCATGCTCGTGCCCTTCTTCATCGTGTGCGGCGAGGACGTCGGCGTGCTCCTCTACGGGAGCGCCGAGAGCGGCGAGATGATCGCGAAAAGCGCCCTCATTCTCCTGCCCATGAGCATCACCATGATCTCGACGAGCATTCTCAACTCGATGAACTGCGAGCGGCAGACGCTGCTCTTCTTCCTCGCGGGGTCGGCGTGCATGCTCGCGTGCGTGTGGTTCCTGCCCGCGTACTTGGGGAGCGGCGCCCTCCTCGTCGGCATGGCGGCGGATTACGTCGTGACGGCAACGTGCTCGCTCGTCCTGCTGTGGAAAAAGACGGGGAGGCTCAGGTCGGGGAAGTACGCCTTGAAACTCTTCGCCGCGCTCGCGCCCGCCGTCCTCGCGGGGACGGTCCTGCGGAGACTTCTCATGCGCGTGTTGAGCTTCTTCCCCGCGCTCGTCCTCTCCGTCCTCACCGTCGCCGCGCTCGAGGTGCTGCTGCTCACCCTCTTCCGCCTGTTCGACTTCGTCGGATTCTTCAAAAAGTTCCTGCCAAAGCGCAGAAAAAAGTCCCCCGCATAGCCCATTTCGCGCGAAACGGTATAGTAAGCCCCCGCGAATCGGTGCGGACTTCCCACCGCGTCATGTTGAGGGAGCACGGCGACCGAAACATCCCGTTGATGAAAGTCCGGACTTCGTTCCTCGGGATTCTTCGCTACGCTCAGAATGACACGCGGCGTAGGGGGAACGGATATATGGGCGTACCCCCTCCCCTACCCCTCCCCCTTACGCAGGGGGAGGGCAAGTAAGGAGAAGCGAGGCGGAGTTAGACGGGAGCAGGCAGGGCGGAATGACGCAAAGCGAGTCGTCGAGTCTTCCCCCCCTCGGGGGGAAGGTGTCCCGAAGGGACGGATGAGGGGACGGGCGCAAGGTTAAATTTTTCACAAATTTTTTCGCGCCCCTTGCCATTCCGTCCAAAGCGTGGTATAATGTTGGACGAAATTCAAAAACGGAGGAAATTATGAGACTCAGCGAAGAACAGCGCAAGGCATTGCGCATCACGGTGGACTACACCAACATGACCGACAAGTACCTCGGCGAAAGGGGCATTTCGCAGGCGACCCTCGCCGCGCATGCAAGGCTCGCCAAGAGGGCGCATGCGTACGTCTCGGAGAACCGCGGCAAGGACGAGCTCTTCATGGGCTGGACGGAACTCCCCTACAACCAGATCGAGATCGTCGAGGACATTCTCGCGACCGCGAAGGAGATCCGCCGCAAATTCGAGTACTTCGTCGTGCTCGGCATCGGCGGCTCGGCGCTCGGTCCCTCGATGGCGTTCTCCGCGCTCTGCCACCTGCACTACAACGACCTGCCCAAGAGCAAGCGCCGCGGTCCCAAGTTCTTCGTCGAGGACAACGTCGACCCCGTCCGCATGAAGGAACTGCTCGACGTCATCGACGTGAAAAAGACGTGCTTCAACGTCATCTCGAAGTCGGGCGCGACGAGCGAGACCATGACGCAATACCTCATCGTCTCCGACCTTCTGAAGAAGGCGGGCGAGGACGTGAAGGAACATGTCGTGTTCACGACGGACGCCTCCCGCGGGAACCTCGTCAAGATCTCCAAGGAACTCGGCGGCGTGAAGTCCTTCGTCCTCGGCGACGGCGTCGGCGGAAGGTTTTCCGAGCTCTCCCCCGTGGGGCTTCTCCCCGCGGCGGTGTGCGGCATCGACATCAAGACCCTTTTGAAGGGCGCGGCGTACATGGACCGGATGTGCAGGACGTCCGACCTCAAAAAGAACCCCGCCCTCGTCTCGGCGACCCTTCAATACATCGCCATGAAGGACGGGAAGAACATCGGCGTCATGATGCCCTACTCCGACAATCTCCGCTATGTCTCCGACTGGTACGCGCAGCTGTGGGCGGAGAGCCTCGGCAAGAACGTGACCCTCTCGGGCGAGAAGTGCAACGTCGGTCAGACCCCCGTGAAGGCGCTCGGCGTCACCGACCAGCATTCGCAGGTCCAGCTCTACACCGAAGGACCGTACGACAAGGTCGTCACCTTCCTCTCGGTGGGCTCCTATAAGGAGAAGTCCCCCATTCCGCACGGGTGCGAGAACATTCCCGACGTCGGCTTCCTCGGCGGACACACGATGGAAGAGCTCATTCAGGCGGAAAACCACGCGACGGCGTTTGCCCTCACCAAGGCGGGAAGGATGAACTATACCGTGCATCTCCCCGAAGTGAACGAGTTTACGCTCGGGCAGCTCCTCTACTATTTTGAGCTGCAGACGGCCTACGCTGGCGCGATGCTCAACATCGACACCTTCAACCAGCCCGGCGTGGAAGCGGGCAAGAAGGCGACCTTCGCCCTGCTCGGCAAGCCCGGCTATGAGGGACAGCGCAAGGAGCTCGACGGCGCCGCCCCCGACCCCGCATATATCGTATAACGCATGGAAAGCGGCGGCGCGGACTTTCGTCCGCGCCGCTTTCTTTGTCCTCACGTCACTCCGCGCCCTGCCCTCTCACGCGTCATTCCGCCCTGCCTCCTCTCGCGTCAAACTCCGCCGCGCTTATCTCTTGCCCTCCCCCTGCGTAAGGGGGAGGGGTAGGGGAGGGGGTACGCCCTTATATCCGTTCCCCCTACGCCGCGCGTTATTCCGCCCTGCCTCCTCTCACGTCATTCTGAACCCCCTCGCGGGGTGAAGAATCCCGAGGAACGAAGTCCGAACTCTCATCATCGGGATGTTTCGGTCGCTACGCTCCCTCAACATGACACGGTACGAAGTCCGTCCTCCGCGCCGTTCCCTATCCTCGCGTCATTCCGCCCTACCCTGCTCCCGTCAAACTCCGCCGCGCTTCTCCTTACTTGCCCTCCCCCTGCGTAAGGGGGAGGGGTAGGGGAGGGGGTACGCCCTTTTATCCGTTCCTCCTACCCCGCGCGTCATTCCGCCCTGCTCCCTCCCGCGTCATTCCGAACCCCCTTGCGGGGTGAAGAATCCCGAGGAACGAAGTCCGACCTACACCCTTTTCGGAATGTAACCCACTGACCTGCACAAGTGTGCATTTTCTCACCCCATATTCAAATTGTGCCCGCGCGGCGAAAGCCGCGCGGGCACATGGACTATGCGGTATGAATATCGTTGATTCTTTCAACTGCGCCGATAACGCTGAATTTACGCGTCTCTCTTCCAGAGGACGATTGTCTCGCCGTCTGCCTCGTAGTGCCACCAACACCAACTTTCTTCCCACTGCTCTTCCGACGGCGTTTGTGCAGAGAAGAAATATATTGTCGCGTTTGCGGTACCATTGACACTATTTTGAATTGATAACCAATCCGATGGCGTTCCTTCGTAATAGACGGTTTGTAACCTGTCGCATGACACGAACGCACTCCTTCCAACCGAAGTCACGCCGCTCCCAATCGTCACACTCGTAAGTCCGTTGCAATCATAGAACGCCCAATTTCCAATCGAGGTCACGCCGTTGTGGATATCAATGCTCGTAAGTCCGTCGTAACCATAAAACGCATAATTTTTGATTTCCGTGATTTCGTTTGGAATGATAAGGTCCTTTATTTCATTTCCGTCCAAGTACAGATGATGTGCATAACAGAGAGGATTTGCAGCATAGGATCCGAAATCGATTCTGCACCATGCCGCAAGGTCAGTGATATGCACTTCCGTAAGTCCGGTGCAACCCGAGAACGCATCCTCTCCAATCGATGTCACGCTGTCGGGAATGGTAACGCTTGTAAGTCCGCGGCAACCAGAGAACGCATAATCTCCAATCGAGGTCACGCTGTCGGGAATGGTAATGCTTGTCAGCTTGCTACAGCTCGAGAACGCAGAAGCAGGAATCTTTTTGACATTCTCACCGAATGTCACCGTCTTCAAATTTGTGTCACTCCCAAAAATCGGATTGCTGGAATTTCCTGCATTTTCACAATTCTCCGCATTCCAAATGACGCTTTCAAGCCCTGTGCAACCAGAGAACGCATACCTCCCAATCGAGGTCACACTGTCGGGGATTGTAATGCTCGTAAGTCCGTCGCAGCCCCCGAACGCATGCTCTCCAATCGAGGTTACACTGTCGGGAATGGTAATGCTCGTTAGCCCGCTGCATTCATAGAATGCCCAATCTCCAATTGAGGTCACGTTGTTCCCACTCGCCACACTCGTAAGTCCGTCGCAATTATAGAACGCATAGTCCGCAATTGTTTTGACGCCGGTTCTTATTGTATACGAACCGGAAATCGTATTTTTCGCTTCAATGAGATGATTCCCGATATAGAGCACGTTAGAGCTATCCCACTTTGACGGGTCGTTATAGTATGCTGTATTCTTGAACGCCTCTCTTCCAATTGAGGTCACGCTGTCGGGGATGGTAATGCTCGTCAGTCCGCTACAGCCCGAGAGCGCATAAGCAGGAATATTTTTGACATTCTCGCCGAACGTCACCGTCTTCAAATTTGTACAACCCATAAAAATCGGATAGTCGGAACTCCCTGTCGTTGTGCAGCTCTCCGCATTCCAAATGACGCTTTCCAGCCTGTCGCAGCTATAGAACGCCTGAGATCTAATCGAGGTCACACCGTTTCCAATCGTCACGCTCATAAGTCCGCTGCAATCATCGAATGCCCTAAAAAGGATCTCTCCGCCCGTAATGGTTACATCCTTCAACGAATTGGGGATATAATAGGTGGAAAAAGTGCTCGAGCTTGTGCTACTGCCGTAGTAGCATTGCCGCACCGCCGAAGCGCCGGAAAAACTCGACGTTCCGAAAATAAATCCGAATGGATATTGATAGGTATTGCTCGCCGTCTTTCTGCTTTCGCCGACAAATGGCACGACAATACTTTCAACTCGCGAACAACCATAGAATGCACCCCCTCTAATACCTGTTACATATTCGGGAACAACAATCTCTGTGACGGTCTTATCCTTTACTCCCGAAATCATGCAGGTCGTCGGAGTGGACGTGAAGATGAAGCCCTCCATTTCGGGGGATACCTTCCACCGCGCTTCGCAATCTACATTCTCCCGCTTCATTGTGAAGGAAAGGGTTTCATCGGCAGTAAGTTCGTCGTCGCCGCTGTACCAACCGAGGAATGTGTAGCCTCTGTTTGTCGTTGCGGTAATTGACACCCGCTCGTCCACAGAGATCTTCTCTTCGTTGTAATTTTGAGAAATCATGCCCGCGGTTGAATCGCCACAGGAGACGGTCACAGTATAGAAGTCCCATTTGGCGGTGTATGTCGTGTCAAATTCCATTTTGAACGTGTAGGTCGCGTTTTCAGATACAAGATTGTCGCCTTTATCAAACCACCCGAGAAAATTATATCCGCTTTTCGTCGTTGCCTTGATTGTAACGTTGCTGTCGTAGGCGTGATTGCCGCCGCCCGATACAGTGCCCGCATTCTCATCGTTTCGCTTCAGCGTCACGGCATATTCATTCGCCTGCCAATGGGCGGTAACGTTCTGCGCACTCGCATATCCCCATGCGGAAAGACTGCTGCCGTTTACGTTCGTGATCTGAGTACTTCCCACATACCAACCCACAAAGGTATAGCCCGTGCGTCTCGGGACGGGGAAAGAGTATGCCTCGTCGTAGGTCAACGTCTTTTCCGTCTCGGTGAGCGCGTCGCCCCCGTTCACGTCGAGCGTCACCTTGTAATCGTTTGCCGTCTTATCGGCATAGAGCGTGGTCGTGCCCCAAATCACGTCGGAGGTAAATTCCTTGCCGCCCAAGGTTTTCCACTTATTGAAGGTATAGCCCGTGATATTGGGTGTATAGCTCGCGGTAAAGGTGTCGCCCGTGTAAACTTCCTCGGTTTTGAGAATATTATCACCGTTATAGTAGGAGACGGTAACAAGATAGCTGCGGTGAACGGTGAGTTCGTACACGTTCACCCTTGCCTGATTTTGCGAGTTGACGACGATGTAATATGTATTCTCGCCGTTCCTTAAATTTGTCACCATCTTTGTGGGAATTTCTCTTTGTCCCTCGGGGTCGCTGTACAGCCGCCAAATACTGTCATCACTGCAAACGACCTTACTTGAGAGGGAAACCTCGCCCGTAGTATGATCGACAAGCATAAATATCTCTCTACCGTCGATGCTTGCGCCTTCCACGCTTAAAATCACCGCGGACTCCTGCGTCCACTGTGCATAAAGCGTAGTATTCTCGGAAACGGTATCCTCATCGAACTTCCACATGGCAGAACCTATCCTGCTCTTCCCCCAGCCCGCGAACGTGTAATTGCTACGTGCGGGAGAGGTGGGCGCGATGAGTTTAGTCCCCTCTTCCACAGTCTGCGTGAAAGTTGTGCCACCACCTGCAAAAGCACCGCCGTTGGCGTCGTATGTTACGATATATTCTGTGACGGAAGGCGTCTGCGAGCCGCCGCTTTGGCTGCCGCCTTCCTCTTCGCCGCCGGGCTGTTCGTCCTGTTCCTCGCCGCTCGGCTCATCGCCGGAGGGAGTATCCCCGCCGGGCTGTTCGATCTGCGTGTTGCCGCCTTGACTGCCGACGGGCTCTTCCCCGCAAGCAGCAAGCCCGAAGCAGAGGCAAAATACGCCCACAACCGCCAGAAGCATTGTCAAAAATTTCTTCTTCATTGCCGTTCTCCTTAATTTCTTTTCGCATTTATTATAATTCCAAAATGGAATTATGTCAATCCTTTCATGTGATAAAATTCCAAAAAAGAAATTTGGAGGGCGCGCATGAAAGTCAGAAAAAAGGAATACGGCGACTGTAATCTCATCGGAAAACGCGTGGAAACGCTGCGAAAGGAGCAAAACATCAAGCAAAAAGACTTTATTGCCCGTTTACAGGTGGCAGGTTTGGATATCAACCCGACGAGCTATTCCAAATTGGAAGGACAGCTCCGCAATGCGACGGACAAAGAGGTCTATGCGATTGCCCTTGTCCTCGGAGTTCCGATCATGACCTTGTTTGAAAAATAAAATGAGCCATCCCGCAAAATGCTTGCAGGACGGCGTTTGTTTCTTTCTTCAAATTCGATATCAGACGTGTATTGAATGAAAATGTGACCCCATTGACGTATTTTCCGCAAAAAAGCCCCGCTTTTTCGCGGGGCTCGGACAAAATCCGAAACGGGAATCCGAAACGGAAACCGTAACGGAAGCCGAAATGATTTACTCCGCCTCGATCTCCCTGATCTCGACGTTGTACTTCTTGGAATCGCGCGGGGTCGCGGCGCGGACGAGGGTGCGGAGCGCCTTGGCGATCTTCCCCTGCTTGCCGATGACCTTGCCCATGTCCGAATCGGCGAGAAGGACGGTGACGTTGATGCTGTCCTCCGTCTCCTCGACCTCGTATTTGATGTGTTCCTTGTCCTCGGCGAACTGCTCGACGATATATTTGATGAGTTCTAACATATCCGCTCCTTTCGCCGCCGCTTACTTCTTGCTCTTCTTGCCCTTTGTCTTGGAAGGGGAGAGCTTTTCGCTCTTTTCGAGCGCGCCCGCGCGGACGAGCAGGCTCTTCACCGTCTCGGTGGGCTGAACGCCCTTTTGGAGCCACTCCTTCGCCTTTTCGACGTCCACGGTGAGCGTGACGGGCTCGGACTTGGGATCGTAGAAGCCGATCTTCTCGATATACTCGCCCGTTGCCGCCTTGCGCGCGTCCACCACCACGATACGGTAGACGGGAGACTTCTTGTCGCCCATGCGTACCAATCTCATTTTGACCATTGTTGTTATCCTCCGAATTTTATTTTTTTGTTTGGTTGAAATGCCCTTCGGCGCTTTTGTCGGAATGTTCTTCGGCGCTTGTCGGGAGCCGCTCTTTCCTTTGTCGGGAGAGCCCCTTCTTGTCGGGAACGCCCCTGTTCTTGTCAAGAATGCCCCTCTGTTCTTTCGAGAACGCCCCTTCGTGTCGGAGCCTCTGTTCTTGACGGGAACGCCCCTCACCACCGCCTGCGGCGGAGCCTCCCCCCGAGGGGGGAAGCCTTATCGATGGGCTAAAACGGCAATCTGCGCTTTCCGCCCTTCATCTGCTTCATCAAGAGTTTGGTCTGCTCGAACTGCTTCAAGAGCTGATTGATGTCCTGCACCGTCGTGCCCGAGCCGAGCGCGATCCTCCGCTTGCGCGAGGAGCCGATGATCTGCGGATTGTCCCTCTCCTTCGGGGTCATCGAGAGAATGATGGCGCGGAGCTTTTCGATCTTCTTTTCGTCGACGTCGCCCTCCTTCAGGCGGTACTTCCCCGCACCGGGGAGCATGCCCATGAGGGCGCTCGCGCCGCCCATCTTCTTGAGCGCCTCGAACTGGGAGAGATAGTCGGTGAGGGTGAAGGAATTTTCGCGCATCTTGCGCTCCAACTCCTTTGCCTCCTTCTCGCTGATCGCCTCCTGCGCCTTCTCGATGAGGGAGAGCACGTCCCCCATGCCCAAGATCCTCGACGCCATGCGGTCGGGATAAAAGGGCTCGAGGTCGGTGATCTTTTCGCCCACGCCGACGAACTTGATGGGCTTGCCCGTGACCGCCTTGATGGAGAGGCACGCGCCGCCGCGGGTGTCGCCGTCGAGCTTGGTGAGAATGACGCCCGTGACGCCCAAGCGGGCGTTGAACGTCTCGGCGACGTTCACGGCGTCCTGCCCCGTCATGGCGTCGACGGTGAGCAAAATTTCGGTGACGGAGACCGCCTTTTCGATCTCCTCGAGCTCCTGCATGAGCTTTTCGTCGATGTGGAGCCTGCCCGCCGTGTCGATGACGACGGTGTCATACCCCATCTTCTGTGCATACTCCACCGCCTGTTTCGCCGTCTTGGGCGGAGCCTGCGTACCCTTCTCGAACACCTCGGCGCCCGCCTTCGCGCCCACGACCTTGAGCTGGTCGATGGCGGCAGGACGGTAGATATCGCACGCGACGAGGAGGGGCTTCTTCCCCTGCTTTTTGAGCTGGACGGCGAGTTTGGCGCACATCGTCGTCTTGCCCGCGCCCTGCAGACCGCACATCATGATGACCGTCGGGGGCTTGGGAGACACCTCGAGTTTGGCATTTCCCGACCCCATTAGGGCAATTAGCTCCTCGTTGACGATCTTGATGACCTGCTGCGCGGGGTTGAGGCTCTCCATCACCTTCTGCCCCACCGCCTTTTCGGAGACGTCGGCAATGAAGTCCTTCGCGACCTTCAGGTTGACGTCCGCTTCCAAGAGCGCGATGCGGACCTCGCGCATGGCTTGGCGAATTTCAAGCTCGGTGAGCTTGCCGCGCTTGGTGAGCTTGGAGAAAATGTGGTTGAGACGCTCCGACAGCGATGCAAACAGAGCCATTTATTCCTCCTTCCCGTCGAGGTCGACCGTCTCGCCGACCGCGACCTTTCCGATGATCGTGTCCATTTCCCGTGCGTATTCGGGGTGCGCCGCCTTGAATGCCTCGAGCGCACGCGTCACGTCCGTCATCATGAACGAGACCGCAAGCGAATACGCCTGATTCTGTTCGTTGAAGTGCAGCTTCTCCTCATAGAAGTCGAGAAGTTCGCGGCTCGTCTTGAGCGCGTCGGACACCGCCTGTTTGGAGATGCCCTTTTCCTCCGCGATCTCCGAGAGGGACAGGTCGTAGAGATAGTACTTCTCGCAGATCTCGCGCTGCGTTTCGGTGAGGAGCGCGCCATAGGCGTCCCAAAGTTGGAGATAGGTGAGATCCTTCATTCCGCGCTCCTTTGTTGCCATTATAGCAGAGAAAAATCCGCCCGTCAAGCATTTTTCCTTGACAGGCGGAAAAATTTTGGAGAAAGGATCATCGGGAAGCTCTTGCCGAGACCATCTGTTTGAATCTATCGTACATTTCGGGCTTGACAAATGCCGGGAGCTCCATCCTGCTCTCCGTCTCCGAGAGGGCGTGGAAGGTGAGCGCATTTGTTATCTTTCCGAAATCCAATCGGTTCAGGAGATGTTTGGTGTAGGGACGCTTTGCGTCCCGGAAGGACGCACGCAAGAGGTACGAGCGGACCCTTTCGCTGTTCAGGCAGAGCATCGCGGTGTATGCCATGTCGTATGTATCGAAGGGAATAAAATAACTCGTGTCGTCCGTCATGATCGGCTTCGCGTCCCCCTTCAGGATCGCAAAGAGCGGCTCCTTATAAAATCCGCTGATCCCGAGCTTGTATTTGGCAAAGGAATACTCCCCGATCCCGAACATGGAAAACGGCGGGGTGTTCCTGTAGATCGAACTCTTTCTTCTCTCAAAGCGTTCCCTGTTCTCGCACAGATACTGCCATGTATGCGGGGCAACGGATTGAATGGACGCGGTATCCTGTTTGAGTTTCGTCTGCGTGACGATCACATACTTGGATGTCCGCTCGATGATCGCATGCTTGAACATGCTGCTCTTGATCAACGGGAACACATAGTCGTTTTCGATATCGACGATATCGTGCTCGCCGTTGAAGAAATGCGTCCCGTCGAACGACAATTCCATGACCTTGGAACAGTCATGCTTCACGCCCTGCCGCCACTCGAAACAGGACCTCCCGTTGAAATCATCTCCGGGATCTGCCGTACGGAGCGAACCGCTTTCGCCGTTCAGGGTCTCCACCAAGGAATCGCCGCTGTCCAAGTCGTACACCTTGCACTCGCGCGCGGAATTTTCTTCCCGCCCGAATTCGATGAGGAGAAGGCATGCCGAAGCGCTCACACGGAACACGTTCCGCGCATTGAACCGATGAATGGAGAAGGAGCGATACCCGATCCCGCGCCTGTTGAGCTCGCAAAAGACGTTCCGTGCCACCGATGTCTTGCAGAGCATGGCAAGCGTCGAATCCTTTTCCCTGATACAGTCGATTGCCTTGAGGATGATGTACTCCGCGATGTCGAAATTGCTCGCACCCGTGAGGGCGTCGAATCCCTCCAGCGACTTGATGTTCTCCTTGTGCGGAACATTGTCCGACTTCCGTCTCGAGAGCTCTGCATTTGTAGCCCACGGCGGATTTCCGAGAACGAGGATCCCGTCGCGGTCGGCACACAGACGCTTCAGATCGAACGCGAAGATGTCGGCATTTACGATTTGAACATTTTCTTGCGCAAGCTCATGCCTGCACTGCTCGCAATAGGTCGGATCCAGTTCGATTCCGTAATAGTCGCGGGCGGAGAGCGCAAGGCTCGCCTTGAGGAAATTCCCCGTGCCGCACGTCGGCTCGATCACGACCTCGGGATGACGGCATTTCGCCTTGATGAGCCCGCACACGTCCCGTGCGAAGGCAAGGGGCGTCTGATAATCGCCGAACTCCTTCTTACCATTCATAGTTGACGACCCCGTCCACCCGATTGTCGAGGTGGATCACGTGTCCGTACTGCAACCGCCACTGCAGGGCATTGCTGATCGTCAGATACCCCTGTGCGGGAGCATGCTCCAAGATCTCCGTAGCCAAGTCATGATAGACGATGTCGTCGCCGGGGACGTTTCTGTCCTGCAAATAGGCGATGATGTCCTCCCGGTTTGCGCCGTCGCTCAACATCTGCCGGAGACGGTAGGTGATCGTATAGTCTGCGGTCCGTTCGCTCCCGATGAAACAGCAATGCGTGAAGCGGAGCGTACAGCGGTCGGGACTGTCCTTTTTATCGTACACGAATACCAAGAGGTTGTAGCCTAATCCGAAGATCTTTTGCCGTGCATTCTGGAACGGGCAGCTCGACTGCGGCTGAACGATTGATGTGACCTTGATATCCGTACGGATCAGAGGGTCGGGCAAATCGATCCCCTTGGCGCTGTTCCCCAAGGAGACAAGGTACCGCTCGGACAGATAGCGTTGAAATCTGTGCTCCACATAGGTCCCGACGGCTTTTCCGTCGGTAACGCCGAAAAGGGAAGGGTGGTTTTCCTCCGTCATGACTTCACAGAATGCCTTCGCCTCTTCGAGCAACAGATCCAATGTCAATTCCCGTTTCATCTTATGCACACCTTAAGGCGACTTTGCCGCCCCTTTTTCAGAAAAATCCCTCTACGAACTGTTCGGCGTCGAAGAGTTCCAAGTCCTCGATCTTCTCGCCGACGCCCGCGAACACGACGGGCACCTTGAGTTCGCCGCACAGCGAGAACACGAACCCGCCCTTCGCGGTGCCGTCGAGCTTGGTGAGGACGATGCCGTCCAAGTCCACCGCCTCCTTGAACACCTTCGCCTGCGAGTAGGCGTTCTGCCCCGTCGTGGCGTCGAGCACCAAAAACTTGTAGAAGTGCGCCGCGGGGTATTCCCGTTCGACAACCCTGTCCATCTTTTTGAGCTCGTTCATGAGGTTTTCCTTGACATGGAGCCGCCCCGCGGTGTCGATGAGAAGCACGTCCGTCCCCCTCGCCTTTGCCGAGGACACGGCGTCATAGACGACGGCGGAGGGGTCGCTCCCCTCCTCGTGCTTGACGATGCGCACCTTCGCGCGCTCCGCCCAGATCTCGAGCTGCGAAGTCGCCGCCGCGCGGAAGGTATCCGCCGCCGCCACGGTGACCGACCTCTTCTGCCGCACGAAATAATTTGCGACTTTCCCGATGGTCGTCGTCTTGCCGACGCCGTTGACGCCGACAAACATGATGATGCACGGATACTCGAACGCGGGCACGGGCGCCTCGTTGAGGGTATCCTCGAGGATATCCTTCAAAAGGTCGGTGACGAACTGCTCGTCCTTGACGCGGTTCCCGATAGCCTCCTCCTTGACTTCCTCGACGACCTCCTCCGCGGTGCGGACGGAGACGTCGGCGGAGATGAGAATCTCCTCGAGCTCGTCATAGAAATCGTTTCCGAGTTTGTTCTTGAGAAAGAGACGGCGCAGCTTTGTCGCGACGCCGTCGCGCGTCTTTTTGAGCGCGTCCCTGATTTTTCCGAAAATACCCATGGTTTCTCCGAATGCTTATGCCACGACCGTGTCGCCGCCCAGCCTCGATTCGACCTCCGAGAGCTTGACGGAGACGATCTTCGAGACGCCCTTCTCCTCCATCGTGACGCCGAAGAGCACGTCCGCCTGATTCATGGTGGGCTTTCTGTGGGTGATAACGATGAACTGCGTGTCGCGCGAGAAGTTCTTGAGATACCGCGCGAAGCGGTCCACGTTCGCCTCGTCGAGCGCCGCCTCGATCTCGTCGAGGATACAGAAGGGCATGGGGCGGGACTTGAGGATGGCGAAGAGGATGGCGATGGCGGTGAGCGCCTGTTCGCCGCCCGAGAGAAGGGAAAGTTTCGCGAGCTTCTTCCCCGGGGGGCAGGCGACGATCTCGATGCCCGCATCGAGCGGGTCGGCGCAATCGGTGTAGTCGAGCTGCATTTCCGCCTTTCCGCCGCCGAACAGCTCGCGGAAGATCTTGGTGAAGTTGCGGTTGATGGAGTCGAATCCCTCGTCGAACTTCCGCTGCATCTCCGTCTTGAGCTCGTTGAGGACGCCCGTGAGGTCGACGACCCCCTTTTCGATGTCCTCGCGCTGCGTCTGCATCTCGGTGAAGTGCGCGAGGAGTTCGTTGTAGTCCTCCTCCGCCCTGTGGTTGATGGAGCCGAGCGCGGCGATTTTGTGCTTGAGGCTGTTGATGTTCGCGTTCGCCTGCGTGATGTCGTAGGTCGGGTCGCGGAGCTCCTGCGCCGTCTCGTAGGTGAGACCGTACTCCTCCTCGATGTGCGTGCGCATGTTCTCGAGCGCGGCTTCGGAGCGTTCGATGGCGATCTCGCCGTCGTGCTTCTCATCGATGAGGGTCATGCGGCGGGTCGAGAGCCCGCGCTTCTCCTCGGCGAGCTCGAGCTGCCGCTTGTTCGCCTCGCGCTTGTCCGCTTCCGTCTCCTCGAGGCGTCCGCGGAGGACGGCGATGGCGTGCTTTTCCTCGTCGCTGAGCGCCGTCTCCTCGGCAGTGTGCGTGAGCGAATCGATGGAGCGCTGTGCGCTCGCCATGTCCGCGCGCGTCTTGTCCACCTTCGAGACGAGCTCCTCCTTTTCCTCGAGGAGCCGCTTGACGCTCTCCTCTTCCGAGGCGCGCGCGCTCTCGAGGGACGCCCCCTCCACCTGCAATTCGTGCAGCTTTTCGGCGAGCGCGTCCCGCTCCGCCTTGAGGCGTTCCCCCTCGGCGGCGCCGGCGTCCGATTCCTGTGCCGCCTCCGAGCGGATGCGGCTCATGAGCTCCTCGTTCTCGGCGGAGAGGAGCACCTCGCTCTCGAGGCTGTTCACCCTGCTCTCGAGCTCCTTGATGAGGGCGCGGTATTCCTCGCCGTCCCGTTCGGCGTCCGCAAGGAGGGAACGGATGGCGATGGCACGCTGTTCGAGCGCGGCGAGGCGGGATGCCTCCTCGCGGGAGAGGCGGAGCGCCTCCTCGCGGCGGGTGCGGGTCTCCTCGAGCTCGCCCGCGCAGGCGTCGAGCGCCTTCTTCAGCTTCTCCGCCGCCGCCTTTCTGCGGACGATAGCCTCCTCCGTCTCCTTGATCTGCCGCTCGGTGGAGAGAAGATTCCCCACGTCGGCGCGGCGGGAGCCGCCCGTCATCGAGCCCGATGCAGCGATGATGTCGCCGTCGAGGGTCACGATCTTGAAGGCACGGGGGTACTTTTTCGCGATCTGGGTGGCATTTGCGATGGTGTCGCAGATGAGCGTATTGCCGAGAAGGTTGGAAACGATGTTGCGGTAATAGTCGTCGCACTTGACGAGGGAATTCGCGAGCCCCATCGCCCCCCGTTCGGAGAGGGCGCGTTCCGCCTCGCGGGAATCCCTGCGCGGATCGATGGCGTCCACGGGAAGGAAGGTAACGACGCCGCCCCCCGTGCGCTTCAGATATTCGATGAGGTAGCGCGCGTCGTCGCGCGTCGCAGTGACGAGGTTCTGCATGGCGCCGCCGAATGCCGTCTCGATGGCGACCTCGTATTTTTTCTCGGTGGACACGATGTCGGCGATGGCGCCCTTGATCCGCCCGCCGATCTCGAGGTCGGTCTGCGCCTTGAGCTGCAACCTGCGTACCGATTCCTTGTATCCGCCGAAGCGGTTCTTGAGTTCGCGGTACACGTCGAGGCGGTGTTCGAGGTCGAGGACGGACGAATTGCAGTCGACCGATTCCTGCGAGAGGGAGCGCTCGGAAGCCGCGAGCTCCTCCGCCGCCGAGGCAAGTTCCTCCGCCTCGCGCGCGCGGGCGTCCGCGCTCTTCTCCGCCTCCTTCCTCTCCTCCTCGCACGCGGCGAGCTGGGCGGCGTATTCCTCCCTTCTCGAATCCGCCTTCTCGATGGCGCGGTTGACCTCTTCGATCCTGTCCTGCGCGGCGTCGCGCTTGACGGAGAGGCTCTCGGCGTTCACGCGCGCGTCGGCGAGGTTTTC
This sequence comes from uncultured Clostridia bacterium, assembly GCA_947589235.1. GTDB lineage: Bacteria > Bacillota > Clostridia > Christensenellales > Borkfalkiaceae > Gallimonas. The sequence goes on along the minus strand of CANQAX010000005.1, from coordinate 11,243 downwards.
GACGGACGAGAGCTCGCTCTTCCTGCGCTCGTCCGATGCCTTCTCGTATGCGGCGACCTTTGCGCTCGCCTCCTGCACTTTGCGGAAGAGCTCTGCGCACTCCGCGCTGATCTTTTCCGCCCGCTTCTTCGACGCCTCCGACTTCTTCTCGCTCGCCGAGACGAGCGCGTCGATCTCCCGCGAACGGCGGAGGGAGTATTCCATGTCGTCCGAAGCCTTGTCGAGCTGCTGGCGGAAGCTCGAAATGCGCTCGCCGAGCACCTTCGACTCCCCTACCTTGTGTTCGAGTTCGACCTCATAGAGGCGCAATTTTTCGTTGAGGGAGCGGAGGGAATCGTCCGCCTTGGCGATGCGGGAACGCGTCCCCTCCTCCTCGGCGTCCACCTCCGCGAGGCGGCGTTCCACCTCGGTGAGGCGCTCCTGCGCGAGGCGGATGCGCTCGCGCTGCTGTTCGCTCTCGTAGGCGGCATTGTCGCACCGCAGAAGGAAGGTATTCACTTCCTCGCGGAGCAGTTCCTCGCGGTAGCCGCGATATTTTTTCGCCGTCTCCGCCTGCCGCTCGAGGGGGCGGAGCTGCGATTCCGTCTCGTCCATGCGCTGGGTATACGTGACGAGGTCGTTCTTCGCGCTCTCGAGCTTGCGCTCGATCTCGCCGCGCTGGGTGCGGAACGCCATGACGCCCGTCGCCTCCTCGAAGATGGTGCGACGGTCCTCCGGCTTCGCGTTCATGATCTGGGCGACCTTGCCCTGCCCGATGATGGAATACCCCTCCTTGCCGATCCCGACGCCGTGCAGAAGGGCGACGATGTCCTTGAGGCGGCAGGGCTGCATGTTGAGAAGATATTCGCTCTCGCCCGAACGGTACAGGCGGCGGGTCATCGCGACCTCTTCATACTCGATGTCGAAGAGCTTTTCGCGGTTGTCAAAGACGAGGGTCACCTCGCAATAGGAGAGCGCGCGGCGGGTGTCCGTCCCGAGAAAGATGACGTCCTGCATGTTGGTGCCGCGGAGCGTCTTGGCGGACTGCTCGCCGAGCACCCAGCGGACGGCATCGGCGACGTTGGACTTCCCGCACCCGTTCGGACCGACGATGCAGGTGATCCCGTCCTCGAATTGAATGGAGGTCTTGTCCGCAAACGACTTGAACCCCACGAGCCTGATTTCCTTGAAATTCACAAGTCACTCCCCCCGCCCGTCAGCATCGCGTACAGCCGGCGCGCGGCGACCGTCTCGGCGGTCTTTTTGTTTTCCCCTTCGCCCTCGGCGTGCTTGCCGAGCGCGCTCACCGTGCACCCGAATCCGTTCTCCGTCTCGCGGAGCGCATAGACGGGCATCGGCTGCCGCCGTTCCTGCACGTATTCCTGCAACATCGTCTTGTAGTTTTTCGTCTCGATTTCGGAGAGGAATTTATCGAGAAATTCCGCCGCCGCCCCGAGCCCGCCGTCGAGGTAGAGCCCCGCGACGACCGCCTCGAAGAGGTTGGAACTCGTCTTTCCGCGGACGTTGCTCTCCCCGCCCGAATAGCGGAGAAAGCGCATGAGCCCCGCGCGCCGCTCCGCCTGCTCGAGGGCGGACTTGGAGACGTACCGCTTGCGCCGCTCGGTGAGGACCCCCTCGTCATCGGCGTTCTCCCGCAAGAGCCGCTCGGTGACGAGGAGCTCGAGCACCGCGTCGCCCAAGAATTCGAGCCGCTCGTTGTGCTCGCCGCCGAAGGCGTTCGCGTACGATTTATGCGTAAAACAGGCGAGAAGGAGCGCATGGTCGCGGAAGGCATGCCCAATCGCCGCCTCCGCCGCCGCGTACGTTCCCTCCGTCCAGTTCTCTCCGTTATTCACCGACCGTCTCCGAGAGCCCCGCCTCCGCGAGCATGTTCCCGATGTCCGCGATGAGCCCGTTGCGGTAGGCGTCGAGCGCCTGAAAGACCGCGGGCGTGATGCTCTTCGCCTTCGAGGAGCCGTGGCACTTGACGACCACCTTTTTCAGCCCGAGAAAAACGGAGCCGCCGAGCCGCGAATAGTCGAGCATGCTCTGCAGCGCCCCGATCTGCTTGCGGGCGAAGAGGTAGCTCATCTTGCTCCCGAGCGACTTGCGGAATTCCCTGCCGAGCACGTCGGCGACCGTCTTTCCGCAGCCCTCGATGGATTTCAGGGCAATGTTGCCCGAGAACCCGTCCGACACGGCGACGTCGATGTCGCCGTACATGATGTCGCGCCCCTCGACGTTCCCGACGAAGTCGATGGCGGGAAGGTCGGAGAGGAGCTTATATGCCTCCTGATGGAGCGGGTCGCCCTTGTGCTCCTCGGTGCCGTTGTTGAGGAGCCCGACCCGCGCCCGCTCGATGCCGCACGTCGCGCGGGCGTACGCCGTCGCCATCATCGCAAACTGGGCGAGATAGGCGGGCTTGCACTCGGCGTTCGCGCCGCAGTCGCAGAGGAAGGTCTGCGTGCCGCGCACGTTGGGGATCCCGGGGCAGAGGGCGGGGCGCATGACCCCCTTGATCCGCCCGATGAGCATGACGCCCCCCGTGAGCACGGCGCCCGTCGAGCCCGCGGAGACGAACCCGCCGACGCTCTCGTCCTCCTTGAGCCGCTTCAGCCCGACGACGAGGGAACTGTCGCGCTTGGAGCGGACCGCCTGCGTCGGGATGTCGTCGTTCGTGATGACCTGCGAGCAGTTCACCACCTCCACGCGCGACTCGTCGAACTTGTATTTTTCGAGCTCGCGGTCGACGATGTCCTCGTCCCCCGTGAGAATGAGCTTGAAATCCTGCCGCTTTTCGAGCGCTTCAAGGGCGCCCTTCACGATTTCCGCGGGAGCGTTGTCGCCCCCCATCGCATCCACGATGATCTTTACCATAAACCAACCCCCGATTGCCGATAAGGATACGAGTTCATTATAACATTTTTTTTTGCAAAATACAATACTTTGGATAGGGTCGGAAAAAAATTTCTATATTTTGTGTCGGATTTTTTGGGAAACGCGGCAAAAAAAGCAGGTATCGGGAGCAAAAAATCCGTCCATACTTTCCCCGTCGGTGCGCAATCGCTCCCGCTTTTACATACAATGACAGCGGAAGGGATCGCACGAAAGAGGGTGACGCATGCAAGTCAAGCGAGGAGAACTGTATTATGCCGATCTTTCCCCCGTCGTGGGGAGCGAGCAGGGCGGCGTGCGCCCCGTGCTCGTCGTGCAGAACGACACGGGAAACAAGTATTCCCCCACCGTGATCGCCGCCGCCGTGACGAGCAAGATCCACAAGGCGCGCCTCCCCACGCACATCGAGCTCCCCTCCGCGTTCGGGCTCGCCAAGGACAGCGTCATCCTCCTCGAGCAGATCCGAACCATCGACAAGAAGAGACTGATGTCCCGCATCGGAGAGCTCTCCCCCGATACGATGTCGCGGGTCAACAGGGCGATCCTCATCAGCCTCGGCTTCAAGGACGCATGAGAAAAGGACCTTCCCGCAAGGGGAGGTCCTCATTCGCAAAAGCCCCTCCGCCGGAGCGGAGGGGCGAATTTTTAGCCGATCTTTTCGAGAAGTTTGAAGTCGATTCCCTTCTCGCCGATCTTGATGATCTTCACCTTCACGACGTCCCCGATGGCGAGCACGTCCTCCACCTTCTCGACGCGCTTGTCGGAGAGCTTGGAGATGTGGATCATGCCGTCCTTGCCGGGGGCGAACTCGACGAACGCGCCCATCGTGGAGAGGATGCGGACGACCCTGCCGAGGAACATGTCGCCCACCTCGGGGTCGTGCACGATGCTCTCGATGATCGCCTTCGCCTTGAGCGCCGCCTCGCTGTCGCCGAAGGAGGCGATGCACACGGTGCCGTCGTCCTCGATGTCGATCTTGGTGCCCGTCTCGGCGATGATGGAGTTGATGACCTTGCCCTGCTTGCCGACGACGTCGCCGATCTTCTCGGGGTCGATCTTGAAGGAGATGATGCGGGGCGCGTACTTCGAGAGGTCGGGCGCGACTTCGGGCACGCACTCGAGCATCTTCCCGAGAATGAACTGCCTGCCCTCGTTCGCCTGCTCGATGGCGGTGTGCATGATCTCCTCGGAGATCCCCTTGATCTTGATGTCCATCTGAATGGCGGTGATCCCCTTCGTGGTGCCCGCGACCTTGAAGTCCATGTCGCCGAGGAAGTCCTCGAGACCCTGAATGTCCGTCATCACGCGGAACTCGCCCGTCTCCTGATTCTTGATGAGACCCATCGCGACGCCCGCGACGGGAGCCTTGATGGGAACGCCCGCATCCATGAGCGCCATCGTCGAGCCGCAGACGGATGCCATCGACGAGGAGCCGTTGGACGAGAGGATGTCGTTCACGACACGGATGGCGTACGGGAACTCCTCCTCGGAGGGAATGACGGGCTCGAGGGCGCGCTCTGCGAGGGCGCCGTGCCCGATCTCGCGCCGTCCGGGGGAGCGGAGCGCCTTCGCCTCACCCGTGCAATAGCCGGGGAAGTTGTACTGGTGCATGTACCGCTTTGCCGTCTCGTCGTCGAGCCCCTCGAGCTTCTGCGCCGCGGCGAGCATGTCCAGAGTGCAGGTCGTGAGGGTCTGCGTCTGACCTCTCGTGAACACGGCGGAGCCGTGCGCGCGGGGAAGGACGCTTCTCTCGCACCAGATGGGACGGATGTCCTTGAGACCTCTGCCGTCGGGACGGATGCCCTTGTCGAAGATCTTGGCGCGGACCTTCTCCTTCGTGAGGTAGTAGAGGCTGTCCTTGATCTCGCGGACGTTTTCGGGATAGATGTCCTTGAAGTGTTCGAGCGTCTCGGCGTCCACACTGTCCTGACGGGACTGCCGCTCCTGACGGTCGAAGGTGTCGAGCGCCCAGTCGAGCTTGTCCGAAGCGAAGGCGCGGACAGCGGCGTCGATGTCCTCGGGAATATGGTAGAGTTCGATCTCCTTCTTGGGCTTGCCGACGGCGGGGACGATCTCCTCCTCGATCTGCTTGCAGATCTTCGAGATCTCCGCCTGCCCGAACATGATGGCGCCGACCATCTCGTCGTTCGAGACCTCGTTCGCGCCCGCCTCGATCATGAGGATGGCGTCCTTGGTGCCCGCGAGGTTGAGGTGAATGGTGCTCTTTTCGCGCTGTGCGGCATCGGGATTGATGACGTACTGCCCGTCCACGAGACCGACGACCACCGACCCGGTGGGACCCGCCCACGGAATGTCGGAAATGGCGAGCGCGATGGACGAGCCGATCATGGCGAGGGGCTCGGGCGCGACGTCGGGTTCGACGGAGAGCGCCGTGGCAACGACGACGACGTCGTTGAAGAGACCCTTCGGGAAGAGCGGACGAAGAGGACGGTCGATGAGGCGCGCCGTGAGGATCGCCTTGTCCGAGGCTCTCCCCTCCCTGCGCTTGAAGCCGCCGGGGATCTTGCCCACGGCGAACATCTTCTCTTCATAGTCCACCTGAAGGGGGAAGAAGTCGATGCCCTCGCGGGGCGTCGGGGACATGCAGACGTTGACCATGACCGCCGTCTCGCCGCAGCGCACCACGCACGAGCCGTTCGTCTGCTCGGCGTACTTCCCCGTCTCGACCGTGACCTCTCTGCCGCCGATCGAAAGTTTGAATTCCTTGTAGTTCATGTTTTATCTCCTTTCCAATAACTCCGAATTTCTTGGCTCTTCCGCCCCGCGACGGAACAGCGGTTCCCGTGCATGCGGGAAAAAAGAAGGAGCGGAAAAAAACCGCCCCCTTTTCCGGCTCTTACTTTCTCAAATCCAACGCCGCGATGACGGCGCGGTAGCGCTCGATGTCTTTCGCCTTGAGATAGTCGAGAAGTCCGCGGCGCTTACCGACCATTTTCAGAAGACCGCGGCGCGAGTGATTGTCGTGCTTGTGCTCCTTGAGGTGCTCGTTCAGGTGATTGATGCGCTCGGTGAGCAGCGCGATCTGTACCTCGGGCGAGCCGGTGTCCCCCTCGTGGGAAGCGAACTTTGCGATGATCTCACTCTTTTCCATTTGCGTTTACCCTCCTATGGAATGATTCGCGACACGCCAAGAGATGCGTGGAGAGCGCAATTCCTCGCGTGCGTCGGAAATAAGAATATCATATTTGAAGGAAGATGTCAAAGGATTTTGCCCCGCCCGCCGATTTTCGGCAAAAATATTTTTCCCGTCCGCTTGACTTTTTGCGCCGTTGCTCCCCCCTCTTTTTTGCCGTGCCGACCGCAGAAGCGGCTTCTCCTTCATGTCATGCCGTCCTGCCGTAAGGAGGCACGAGCGTCCTACGCGAAGTAGCGGAGCATAGCGTAGCCGAGACATCTCTACCTTATTGTGAGATTTCTCCACGCGCTCGCTCGTGCTCGCTTGGTCGAAATGACAGTTCGGGAAATCGCGCTCGCTTGGTCGAAATGACAGTTCGGGAAATCGCGCTCGCTTGGTCGAAATGACAGTTCGGGAAATCGCGCCCGCTTGGTCGAAATGACAGTTCGGGAAATCGCGCCCGCTTGGTCGAAATGACAGTTCGGGAAATCGCGCTCGCTTGGTCGAAATGACAATTCGGGAAATCACGCTCGCTTGGTCGAAATGACAGTTCGGGAGCTCACGCTCGCTTGGTCGAAATGACAGTTCGGGAGCTCACGCTCGCTTGGTCGAAATGACAGTTCGGGAACTCGTGCTCGCTTGGTCGAAATGACAGTTCGGGAAATCGCGCTCGCTTGGTCGAAATGACAGTTCGGGAAATCGCGCTCGCTTGGTCGAAATGACAGTTCGGGAAATCACGCGCACGGGGTGCACCTGCGGAATTCGGGATGAGGTACGGATGACACGGAAAAATTGACGGCGGCACCGAAGGAAGCGTTATCCCCCTATTTACGGTTCGCCGCCGCGGCTGTGCCGCGGCGGCGAACATCATAATTTTTTTGTTAGAGGACCGAATACAATATCACAAGAGGACCAAATACAATATCACAAAAAAGAGCGCGATTCCCACAAGAACACCGACGCCAAGGGCAACCGCTTTTATGTAGCTCTTTTTTGTAGACGAGCTCTGTGCCTCCGTCACAAACCTGTCCATTTGTTGCGGAGTGTACTTGCTGCCGCTGGGAGTCGTATCGGGTCTCTCTAAAACGATTGTCCACTTATAGGAAAACCCGACCCTTCCCCATTCGGAGCCCTTCGTCGCGCTCAAAACTTTCCACCCGGCGGAAACAAATCTTTCCAAAATTTCATTCAGGTCACTTTGCGAAGCCCGCACTGTAATTACCCGTTGCATTTCTTCCCCTCCTTTTCCCCTTCATTATATCTAACCAACGGTTAGAAGTCAAGCAAAAAACTAACTGTTAGTTATATTTTTTAGGTGAGGAGAATCATGATATGGTAGAGATGATCAAAGAACGGCTCAAAGAGGAAATCAGGGCGAGCGGGCTGACGACGGTGGAGATCGCGCGGCGCGTGGGGATCTCGCCCGAGATGGTCACGCAATACATGACGACGAAAAAGCTGCCCAAACTCGATACCTTCGCGCGGCTGTGCAAGGAAATGGACCTCTCCGCCGACTACATTCTGGGATTGAAGGACGCATAGTCCTCTCTTTCGACCGCACGAAAACTTTTTTCCCGAAAATCCGATTTTCTTCCCCTTTTTGCGCTTTGTCCCCTTGAAATTCCGCGGGTCGCGTACTATAATGGAACAAACCAATGAAACACCTCGGAAAAATTCTTCAATCCTTTGCCTGCGTCGCGATGGCGTGCGGCATGCTCCTTCTTCTCCTCGTCCCCTTCCCCGAACGCGCGGGGGCGGAGGCGGAGCGGTATCTCCTTCGCCGCGAAAACGGAACAATTGAGATCGGGTATGCCGAGGCATATGCGGCGTACGGCGGGATCGAGGACGGCGACATTGTCCTTACGGGCGCGCTCTGCGGCAGGGTGGAGACGGGCGCCCCGTTCCGCTCCTTCGTCCGTGCTGCCTCGGGGGATTCCCCTCTTTCCGACCTTCTTCTCTCTTCGACCGATGGGTGGAGCCGCCTCGAACGGCTCGCGGCGTACCGCACCTTTTCGGACGTCCTCTGGTGGAGCGAGGGCGAGAGTTTTGCCTACACGGGGTACGGATTTTCCCCTTCGGACAGGGAGACGGCGCGGGAGATCGTGCTCATCGACGGCACCCTCTCCGCTCGGCGCATCGCCCGCGCGGGCGCGACCTCTCTCCGCATCGGGGGAAACGCTTCCGTGAGCTCCGAGACGCTCGTCGGCACCGAAATCCGAACGGTACAGGCAGCCTCTCCCTACGGCTGCGACGGGCAGGCGGTCTACCTCGACACGCCGGGCGGCAGGCGGCTCGTGTGCGGCTTGCCCTTCACGCACGATTTCGTCGCCGAGCCATATGACTTTGCCGACGAGGGCGCCCTTCTCCCCTGCATGGAGCCCGTCTCCCTCACTCTCCCCTTTGTCGGGAGCGCCCCGAGCCCGTACGGGAGCCATTTCCGCGGCGAACTCGCCCACCTCTTTTCGACGGGAACGGACTACCTCGTCCCGCAATCCCTCAAGCGGGTGAAGGTGACGGGCGGCGTGCTCATCTCGCACGCGTTCTACCGCTGCCGCTCCCTCGAGGAGATCGACGCCTGCGGGGTGGACGCCGCCGACATCGAGCGGGACGCCTTCTCCGACTGCCCCTATCTTCAGACGGTCATCTCTCCCCGCGCCGACATCCGCCTGCTCGGAACCTTCCGCTCCGAGCTCCTTCCCTGCGGCTGTACCCGTTTCGTGCGGGTGTGAGAAAATTTTTCCGTCCGCCCTTGACAGGCGGATTTTTTTGTGCTATCCTATCGATTAGAAAACTAATCTTGAGGGAAGCATGTACGACAAAGTCTTTCTGGCGCTCCTCGGAACGTCGAGCGCACATGCACGGGAAAGCCGCGCCCTGTTCGACCGCCTCTCTCTCACCGCGGGGCAGCCGAAGGTCCTCTATATTCTCCGCCGCACGGGCGAGATCGTGCAAAAGCGGCTCGCGGAGCTCTGCGGCGTGCGCGAGCCGACGCTCACCGTGCTCCTCTCGGGCATGGAGCGGAAGGGGCTCATCGGGCGGGAGCGCACCGTTCTCCCCTCGGGAAGGAGCGCCCTCCTCGTCCGCCTCACGGAGTGCGGAAGGGAGACCGCGGACGTGCTCGAGGAAGGGGTCGAAGAACTCGAGGAACGGTGTTTTTGCGGCTTTGCTCCCGAAGAGCGCGCGGCGCTTCTCGCCCTGCTCTCGCGGGTGACGGACAATTTGAAACCAATGTAAGGAGTGACCGATATGAAAAAACTTCTCTGCCTGTTCTCTGCTCTCGTTCTCCTCTTCTCGTGCGCCGCGGCGGGCTGCGACAAGAGCGGCTCACCCGAGGCGGGAACCCCCGAACAGACGTCTCCCGACGTCCCGGACACACCCGATACACCCGATGTGCCCGATGAACCCGACACACCCGATACACCCGATACACCCGATGAAGGAGGCGATGACGTGGAGCGCGTACCGAGGGAACTTCCCGCAGATTTCAAATACGGCGTCAAGACGGAGCAATACTCCGTGTATCTCAAGGATTCCGATGTCGAACTCTATGGGAAACTGTATCTCCCGAAGGCGGAGGGAAAATTCCCGCTCGTCGTGTGCAGCCACGGCTTCAACGGGCACTATTCCGACTTCGAGCGCGAATGCACCCGCTTTGCCGAGCGCGGATATGTCGCGTACGGCTTCGACTTCGCGGGCGCTTCCGTCGGCTGCAGGAGCACGGGCAGGACGTCGCTCGAGATGACGATCTTCACCATGATCTCCGACCTCGAGGGGGTCATCGACGACCTCTCGAAATTCCCCGAAGTGGACAAGACGCAGGTATTCCTCTTCGGCGGGAGCCAAGGCGGGCTCGTGAGCGCCCTCACCGCCGCCAAGCGCAAGGACACGGTTGCGGGGCTCGCGATGTACTTCCCCGCCATCAACATTCCCGATGACTGGCGCAGGACCTTCCCCGATGCGAGCGCCATTCCCGAGACGTACGAGCCGTACAACTGGGGGCTCACGCTCGGGCGGGACTACTTCCTCTCCATTCACGACTTCGACCCGTTCGAGGTCATCGGGGACTTCAAAAAGGACACCCTCATTCTGTGGGGAACGGCGGACGCCATCGTGCCGCGCTCGTACATGACGAGGGCGGTCGAGACGTACGAACATGCGGAGCTCGTGGAGCTTGCGGGCGAGGGGCACGGTTTTTCGCCCGAGGGTGTGACGAAGGCTCTCCCCGAGATCTTGGAATACCTCGAATCGCACACCTTCGAGCCCATTTGAACGAATTTGAACGAAAAGGAAAGCATGAAATAGAAAAAAAGGTATTGAACGGAACGATAAGAAAGGCGTTGAACGGAATAAAAAGAAAGGCGTTGAACGGAACAATAAGAAAGGCATGAAAAAATCCCGCGACCGGCGGGATTTTTTTCACTGAGTTTTTGCAGACTTTTGCGCCATTCCCCTATCCGAGAAGAAAAGCAAGGCATAACACGAGCGAATCGCAGGATTCACTGTCATTTCGACGACGCGCAGCGGCGCACGAGCCGCAGGCGAAGTAACGAAGTGAGCGGAGAGCGAACGAAGTGGAGAAATCTATGCTGAATAATGCAGAAATCGGTTGTGATAATAAGGAATAGATGTCTCAACTACGCTCGACATGACATTATTATACGTCGGGTCGCGAAATATGCCGCGGCGAGTGGGACACCTCATACCGAGCCCCGAAGGGGCGAGCGTATCTGTGAACATAAGATTCGCTCGGCTCCTTGCGGAGCCTACTTCGCGCGGGGTGCTCGTGCCGCCTTACGGCGGGGCGGAATGAGGTACACTCGCTTGTGCCGCCTTACGGCGGGACGGTATGAGGTAAACGCCCACCCCCGCCCTTGCGGGCGATTCGGCGGCAGGGACCGCCGAATCCCCGTCGCGCCTTCCGCGCTCCTGTCGCGGCGCGTTCACAGCCCACCGGGCTGCTGAACATGGTGCGCCGCTCCATCCCTCCGCAGGAGGGGCTTTCGGGGCGCTCCACTCCTCCGCCTGTCCTACGCGTCATTCTGAACCCGCCGCTGCCCTTGCGGCGGGTGAAGAATCCCGAACATGAAAATTCGGACTTCGTTCTTCGGGATTCTTCGCTACGCTCAGAATGACATGGAAACCATGCCGTCCTCGGCGCCACTCGCGGAACACAATCCAACCCCCTCCCCCGCCCCTCCCCCTTGGAAAGGGAGAGGGGATAAAAGAGGTGCGG
>CANQAX010000004.1 GCA_947589235.1 uncultured Clostridia bacterium | reverse complement strand
GTCCGTTTCTGCGCCCGATTCCCCGCCCGAGGAGCCCGCGCCCGAGCCCGCATTCGAGCCGAAGGGCGGGAGTTTCACCGAGATGGCGCCATGGCGGCGCATTCTCGTCCTCATCGCGGGGGCGTTCATGAACTACCTTCTCGCGCTCTTCCTCATTCTCGTGTGCTTCTTCTCGTTCGGGCAGAGCTTTGTCCGCGTCAAGTTCGCGGACGGGGCGGAGGCGGAGGAGTATTCGCTGAAGGAGGGGGATATCCTCCTCGGCGCCGACGGGAAAAATTTCTACCTCACGAACGACATCGGGCGTGCCCTCAACGGGAAGAAGGCGGGGGACGAAGTGGTGTTCCGCGTCGCGCGGAGGGCGGAGGACGGCTATGCGGAGACCGAACAGACCGTCCGCCTGCGCTGCGACGTCACCCTCAAGAACAGCACCGATTTCACGGGCGTGTGGAAGGCGCTCGGCGCGGGGATCGAGGAGATCGGCGAGGACAGGTACTATGCCGTCGAAACGGCGCGCTACCGCCTCGGATTCTTCCCGACGGTCGGGCACTCCTTCGCCTATTCGTACAAGATCGCGGGGTCGGTGCTCCGCGTCATCGGCGAACTGTTCACGGGGCGCCTCGGGCTCGAGGCGTTCGGCGGACCCGTCACCACCATCACGACGACGGCGGAGGTCGCCTCGCAGGGATTTGCGAGCTTTCTCGAGATCGCCGCGCTCATCGGGGTCAACCTCGCCGTGTTCAACCTTCTGCCCGTGCCCGCGCTCGACGGCTGCAAGGTCGTGTTCACCGCCATCGAGTGGATCCGCGGCAAGCCCATCTCGCGGAAGGTCGAGGCGATCATCCACACGGTCGGCTTCTTCCTCCTCATCGGATTCGCCATTCTCGTCGACGTGCTGCAATTTGTCTGATTTGTATGAAAAGGGACCCGCGCATTTGCGCGGGTCCGCATTTTTGTTTTACTGTTCGGACGGTTCGGACGGCGCGCCTTCTTCGGGCTTTGCCTGTTCGGGGGCGGGCTTGAACTTTCTCGCCTCGCGGACGAATGCCTTGGAGCTGAACACGATGACGCCGACGGCAATCGCGATGGCGATGTCGGCGAACACGAAGGAGTTATAGGCAAGGCTGTACACCCACGGGTTCATGGGCGCCTCGGTCGCCCAGTGGTAGGCATATTCGGAGAAGGCGAACACGCCCGAGAGAAGGTGCGAGAGGTACCGCAGCACGCTCGCGAGCACGGCGCCGAGGGCAAACTGCACCTGCGGGAAGCGCTCGAGCTGCTTCACGTTCGCGAACAGCCCCGCCGCGCCGATACAGGCAAAGGCGATGGGGTAGTCGAGGAGGAACTGCGCGGGGTGGATGATCCAAGGGTCCTGCACCGCCTGCAAAATTCCGTAGACGAAGCCCGCGAAGATGCCCTTCTTCACGCCGAACATGTACGAGAAGATCATGAGGGGCAGAAGGGAGGCGATGGTCACCGAGCCGCCCTGCGGCAGCTTGAAGATGCGAAGGTAGGAGAGGGCGAAGCTGATGGCGATACACACCGCGGCATAGGCGATAGCCTTGGTATCCCAGCCCTTTTTGTCCTTTCTCCCGAAGAAGAGGGCGACAAAGAGGAGCACGCCGACGAGGGCGAACGCGCACACGTACAGGAGCACGTTCTCGCTCACCGAGATGGAGAGCTCGTTGTTCGCCTCGCCCTGTCCCGAGCCGAGGTACACGCCGAGGCAGACGAGGAAGGCGACGAGCGCTGCTCCCGCCACGGAGAGGGACACGATCTTCGAGATGCGGAACGCCTTTTCTCCGAAGAGGTAGCAGAGATACACCGCCGCGGCGCCGAGCACCACGCTCGCGCCGAGCACGAGGGCGGGGTAGAGGACGAGGTCGAACACGACGCCGTCCTCGATCATCTCCATGATCTCGAGGGAAAACATCGCCACGACGACGGCGAGGGAGAACCCGACCGCGAGCGAGACCGCCACGGTGAGGTACCCCTTGAGCGCCTCATGCTTCTTTTTGCTCACGACAAGCCCGACCGCGACGACTATGACGACGAGCGCGGCGAGGCTCCACAGAAACACCGAACCGAGCCCGTCCTTGGCAAACGCCGTCCAAAGGTCGGGGTAGTCGTAGTGTTTCACCTTGTTCTCGTCCTTCCAATAGTTTTGGTAGGCGGAGAGCATGCAACCAACCATACAGAAAACCTCCGTAAAAATTTTTCCGAATTTCCGCCGGAAAAGAAAACGCCCGCGAAAATGCGCGGGCGGAAACCTTCCATGAAACTCCGTTCTTTCGTTCAAGTATTGCCTTGTCCGATTCCAATGGTATCATCTCAGCCTTTCGGCACCCACGACGGTTCATTCGGTTGTAATCGAAATTTTATCACGAACGGCGGGCAAAGTCAATTGTTTTTTGGCGGAATATGTGCTACAATAAAAAAGAGGTGCGATATGGAAAAGTTTTACGCCTATCTCGACAGAATGAAGTTCATCAAGCGCTGGCAGCTCATGCGCTCGACGCGCGACGAGAACATCATGGAGCATTCCCACTCCGTCGCCGTGCTCGCGCACGCGCTCTGCCTCATCGAAAACGAGGTGTTCGGCGGGCACGTCGATGCCGAACAGGCGGTGCTCTTCGCCCTGTATCACGAGGTGAGCGAGGTGATGACGGGGGACATGCCCACGCCCATCAAGTACCACAACTCCGCCATTCACGGGGAGTATGAAAAGCTCGAGACGCTCGCGGTCGAGAAGATCTCCTCCACGCTGTCCGAGCCGCTCCGCTCGGCGCTCCTTCCGTCCCTTCTGCCCGACAAGTCGTCGGAGGAGTACAGGTTCGTGAAGGCGGCGGACAAGCTGTCGGCATACCTCAAATGCCTCGAGGAGATCCGCTCGGGGAACAAGGAGTTCGTGCGGGCGGAAAAGAGCATCGAGCGCTCGCTCAAGGAGAGGAAGATGCGCGCCGTCGACTACTTCTTCGAGCACTTCATTCCCGCATTCGCCCTCACGCTCGACGAGCTCGAGGGGCTGTAAAACCAAATCGGACAAGACGAACGCCCCGCGGCAAGCCGCGGGGCGGATCTTTCCAAAAACTGTGAGGGCTTTTTTTGTTGCGAGCCACCGAAGCGGAAACGCGGCAGACAACTCCCGCAAAGCTACCTCATGGCACACGCATGGCTCCGTTTAGTGCTGCTGTATCCCTACCCTGACACGGTTCGCGGACATACGTTGCATAAGACCTTGCGATCAACGCCTCTTACCGCGCGCAGCCTTCCATGGTCCGCACCGAGAAAAGCGTTCGGCTCTGCTATAGCGGATTGCAGATACAGGGCACCGCTGACTCCCCGCCTATCACAGCAACCTTAGTATACCCGAATTTTCGCCTTTTTGCAAGCGATTTTCCGCGCTGTTCCGAAGATTTGCCCGCGGCTTTCGTCGAAAGTCTTGTCATTTGCGCCGAAACGTGGTACAATGGGGAAAGCGCGGGCAGGCACCGCGGTATCGGAGGCAAATGCAATGGCAAAGTGTACGCACGATTGCTCCTCCTGCGGGGGGGAATGCTCCTCGCGGAGCGAGAAATCTTTCATCAAGCCGCTCAATCGGGCTTCGCGCATCGGGCGCGTCGTCGCCGTTGCGAGCGGAAAGGGGGGCGTCGGGAAGTCCCTCGTCACCTCTCTCCTTGCGGTGCGCGCCGCCGCGAGGGGGTACCGCGTCGGCATTCTCGATGCGGACATCACGGGTCCCTCCATTCCGAAGGCATTCGGCGCGACGGATCATGCCATGGGGAGGGAGGGCGCCATCCGCCCCGTCACGGGCGCTGCGGGCGTCAAAATCATGTCGATGAACAACCTTCTCGAGCGGGAGGACGACCCCGTCGTCTGGCGCGGCGCGCTCATCGCGGGCGCATGCACGCAGTTCTGGACGGACGTCGAATGGGGGGAGCTCGACTTCCTCTTCATCGATATGCCCCCGGGAACGGGGGATGTCCCGCTCACGGTGTTCCAGAGCATTCCCATCTCGGGCGCCGTCGTGGTGGAGACCCCGCAGGAGCTCGTCGAGATGATCGTGGGCAAGGCGGTCAACATGGCAAAGATGATGAACGTGCCCCTTTTGGGGCTTGCCGAGAACATGAGCTACTTCCGCTGTCCCGATTGCGGCGCCGAACACGAGATCTTCGGCACGAGCAAGGCGGCGGCGCTCGCAGAGAAGTACGGGTTTCCCGCAACGGCGCGGCTCCCGCTCGATCCGTCCCTTGCGCGGCTCTCCGATGAGGGGAGGATCGCCGAGGCGGATACCGACCCGCTTGCGGAAATCTTCTCGCAGGCGGAACATTCCCGCCCCATCCGCTACAACCCCGATTAAGACCCAAAAAAAGAGCCGTCCGCAGATCGCTGCGGACGGCTCGATTTTTTCCTTTACTGTTCGTCCTGTTCCACGGTGACGACGGCGGTCTCCGCCCAGCGCTTGATGGACTCGGCGGCATTCTCCGCGCCGACCTTCGTCTTGTAGTCGGAGCTGTTCGCGAGCAGCCCGCCGCGCGCCGAGAGAATGCGCACGAAGAAGGAGCCGCTCTTGGTTTCCTCGACCGAGACGTTCTCGGACTTGGCGATGTTGTTCTTGTACGTCTGGATGCCCTGCTTCGCGCTGGCGAGGGTGGCATACGGCGTCGCGCTCTCGAGCATCACTTCGCCGTTGGAGGCGACGAGGCGGAAGGAGAACTTCGCGCCGTCCTTATACACGACCCACTTGCCGTTCGCGCCCGAGACCTTTTCGGGCTCCTTCTTGGCGGGAGCGGGCTTTGCCGCAGGTGCGGGCTTCTTGGCGGGAGCAGCCTTCGCGGGCTTCGTAGGTTCCTTTTTCTCTGCGGGAGCGGGAGCGGGCTTGGGCTCTTCCTTCTTTTCGGCGGGCTTTACGGGCTCCTTCTTCTCCTCGACGGGAGCGGGAGCGGGCTTGGGCTCTTCCTTCTTCTCGGCAGGCTTGGGCTCCTCCTTCTTTTCCTCTACAGGTGCAGGAGCGGGCTTGGGCTCTTCCTTCTTCTCGGCAGGCTTTTCCTCGACGGGAGCAGGCTTGGGCTCTTCCTTCTTCTCCTCGACGGGTGCGGGAGCGGGCTCCGGAGCAGGCTCTTCCTTCTTCTCGGCGGCTGCCTGTTCCGCCTCCGCGGCGCGCTGTTTCTTCCCCTTGACGGAGAGGACGATCATCACGATGACGAGGATCACGATGAGGAGGAGGATGACACCGAGCGCGACGGTGAGGATCCAGTGCTCTTTCATGTAATCGACGATGGACTGTGCGGCGTTCAAAAGATGCAACATATCGGTTATCTCCTTTTTGTTTGACATTATTTTATCATGAAAAAACCGTCCTGTCAATCCATTGACAAAAAAAATCAATTGCGATAAGATAATAACATGAAAAAAATCGCAATCATCGGGGGCGGCGCCGCGGGCATGGCGTGCGCCGCGCTCCTCAAAGGAAAGGCGTCCGTCACCCTCCTCGAACGGGGCGAACGGCTCGGGCGGAAACTCTCCGCGACGGGGAACGGACAGGGTAACGTCACCAACGTCAACATGGGGGCGGAGCACTACTTTACCGATTGTCCCGAGCGCCTTTCGCACCTTCTCGAAAGGTACAATACGGAGAAGATTTTGCGCTTTTTTGAGGGAATGGGGGGCGTTTTTCTGCCCGATCCCCGCGGAAGGGTGTACCCCGCGTCGCGGCAGGCTTCCGCCGTCACCGACCTCTTGCGCCGCGAGCTCTCGCGTGCGGGAACGGACATATGTCTCGGCGCACGCGTGCATGCAATCGAATATGACGGGGATTTCCGCCTCATATGGGAGGGCGGACAGATGCGCGCCGACGCAGTCGTTCTCGCCGCGGGCGGGAAGGCGGCGAAGAACTTCGGCACGGACGGCACGGCGTATGCGCTCGCCGAGCGGTTCGGGCACACCGTT
Source organism: uncultured Clostridia bacterium (assembly GCA_947589235.1). GTDB lineage: Bacteria > Bacillota > Clostridia > Christensenellales > Borkfalkiaceae > Gallimonas. The sequence goes on along the minus strand of CANQAX010000004.1, from coordinate 45,343 downwards.
CTGCCGCTTTTTCCCGTGCTCGTGCAGCTGAAGAGCGACCCCGCGGCGGTCCGTGGATTGAAGGGCATCCGCGCGGACGCCCGCGTCGTCCTGCTCCGAAAGGAGAAGGAACGCTTTTCCTGCCGCGGCGACGTGCTCTTCACCGAGAGCGGCGTCTCGGGCGATGCGGTGTTCCGCGCCTCGTCGTATGCCGCGGCGGGCGACCTGCTCCTTGTCGATCTGCTGCCCGACGTGCCCGAGGAGCGCATCCTGCGCGCCCTTGCCACGGGGGAGGGGGAGGATTGCCTTCTCTGCCTCGTCAACAACGGGCTCGGGCGGACGCTCTTCCGCCGCGCGGGGGGCGACCGCGCCGTGATCGCCCGCCTCATCAAACAGTTCCCCGTCCCCGTCACGGGCACGCTCGGCTTCGACTATGCACAGGCGACGCGCGGGGGGATCCCGCTCGCGGAGACGGACGATTCGCTCATGAGCGCATTCCGCCGCGGGCTGTACTTTGCGGGCGAAATCCTGAACGTGGACGGCGAATGCGGCGGGTACAATCTCCACTGGGCGTTTGCCTCGGCGCATGCCGTCGCGGAGGCGCTCGCATGAAGCTCGTCCTGCACGATCTTTCCCTCTCCCTCGGCGAGAGTGAGGAGCGCCTCAAAGAGCTCTGCGAAAAGAGGCTCCGCGCCCCCGCAAAGTATTTCCGCATTCTGAAAAAATCGCTCGACGCGCGCGGAAAGGCAATCAAGTGGGTGTACTCCGTCGAGTGCTCGGACAGGGCGGAGCAGCCGCCCGTGCGCACGTTTGAGAAGGTCTCCCGCCCGCCGCGGGTCGTCGTCGCGGGGTCGGGTCCCGCGGGGCTGTTCTGCGCGCTCCGACTTCTCGACCATGGTATCAAACCGATCGTCCTCGAGCGGGGCAGACCGGTGGAGGAGCGGGCGGAGGCGGTCGCCCGATTCAAGGGGGGCGGCGTGTTCGACCCCTCGTGCAACGTGCAGTTCGGCGAGGGCGGCGCGGGGACGTTTTCGGACGGAAAGCTCTTCACACAGACCAACAGCCCGCTCAACCGAGAAGTCATCGAGACCTTTCTCCGCTTCGGCGCGCCCGAGGAGATCGGCTATCTCGGCAAGCCGCACATCGGGAGCGACAACCTCATGAAGATCGTCGCCGCCATGCGCAAACGGGTGATAGAGGAGGGCGGCGAATTCCGCTTCTCCGCGCGGCTCGACGACATCCGCATGCGGGACGGAAGGCTCGCCGAGGTCTCGGTGAACGGCACGCGGGAAGCGGCGGACGAGCTCGTGCTCGCGGTGGGGCACAGCGCGCGGGACACCTTTGAAATGCTGCTCTCCCGCGGGTTTCGGCTGGAGCAGAAGGAGTTCGCGGTCGGCGTGCGCGTGGAGCACCTTCAGGAACATATCGGTCGGGCGCAGTACGGGGAGAGGTTCCGCTCCCTTCCGCCCGCCGAATACAAGCTCGTCTCACATGCGGGGGAGCGCGCCGTCTTTACCTTCTGCATGTGCCCGGGCGGGGTCGTCATTCCCTCGGCGAGCGAGGAGGAAGGGGTCGTCGTCAACGGCATGAGCAACTTTGCCCGCGACGGCGTCAATGCGAATTCGGCGCTCGTCGCGCAGGTCAGGCGGGAGGACTTCGGGAGCGAACACCCGCTCGCGGGCGTGGAGTTCCAGCGCCGCATGGAGCGTGCCGCCTATCTTGCGGGCGGAGGGGGATTCCGCGCGCCCGTGCAGCTCGTCGGCGACTTCCTCGCGGGAAGGGAGAGCTCCGCGTTCGGCGAGGTGATCCCCACCTACTCCCGCGGCACCTTGTTTGCGCCCGTCGGGGGCTATCTCCCGCCCGTGGTCGAAGCGTCCCTCCGCGCCGCGATCCCCGACATGGGGCGGAAAATGAAGGGGTTCGATTCGCCCGACGCCGTCCTCACGGGGGTGGAGAGCCGTACGAGCTCGCCCGTGCGCGTCGTGCGCGGGGAAGATCTGCAGGCGGCGGGAATGGGCGGCGTGTACCCGTGCGGCGAGGGATGCGGCTACGCGGGCGGAATTACGTCGGCGGCGGCGGACGGCATCCGCGTCGCCGAGGCACTCGCAAGGAAATATCTCTGAAGTCGGGTTTTTTCGTGGCTTATCGAGAAGCCGCCCAAAAAATATCTTCGGCGAAGCGGTTTCTCTCGCATTGTGTTGCGTCGGTTCCCGCGAGGAAATTCTTATCGGGTCGCCGTTCCGTTTGTCCCGCCGAGACGGCGCCCGCGTGTTGCGGCGATTCCCACGAGGAAATTCTTATTGGGTCGCCTTTCCGTGTGTCCTTCCGAGACGCCGCCCGCGCGTTGCGGCGGAGGCAACTTTAACAAACCCTTCGCCTCATTTTAATCCGTCTGTCACACAACCGACACGATTGGGCTGTATCATAAGGGCGAAATAAAACAAACGACCCTCTCGCGCCTCACGTGCGTAAAATCGAGCACTGTATCACGGAGACGAAATAAAACAAACGAGTATCTCTCGCGCTTCACATGCGTAAGTTCGAGCGTTATATCACGGAGACGAAATAAAACAAACGAGTATCTCTCGCGCTTCACATGTGTAAATTCGAGCGTTATATCACGGAGACGAAATAAAACAAACGACTATCCTTATAATTTTTTCATATTCTCTCTCTTTCGCCCTTCCCGCTCGGGAGGGGCGAAAAACTTGTTTCGGAAAATCGGCATGATGCCGTTTGCGGTGGCAAGCCTTCCCCCCCTTCGGGGGAAGGGGGGGGAGGAAGCCTTACCCTTCCTCGGGAAGGGGAAGGTGGCACGGCGTAAGCCGTGACGGATGGGGATGGGAACATATTATACCAATCCCCATCAGTCCCCTTGCGGGGACAGCTTCCCCCTTCGTAAGGGGGAAGTCTCAAATGTGGTCGTCCATATTTTATGACACCCCCTCCGTCACGGCAAGGGCAGCCGTGACAGCTCAACCCTGCGGGTACGCCTTCGGTGCCCCTCAAGGGGGCGCCGAGAAATCGGGGGGCATTTTCCCCGCCCTGTTGTCCTCTCCAATGGAGGGGGCTCCGTCGCCGCGCAATTCCACGCGGAAGGCGGCAAGGCATAAAATTTGGAAAATTCATGAAAAAATTCACGGCAAGGCTTGAAAACGGACGGGAAATGGGTTATAATGGTATCACCATATTCAATAGGGGGAAAAGACATGAAGAATTGGAAGAAGGTATTTGCACTTCTGCTCGGTTCCGTGATGGCTCTGTCCGTATTCGCGGGCTGCGGCGATTCGGGCAGCAACGACAATAACGACAACGGCGGCAATACGCCCACCACTCCGAGCAATCCCGATACTCCGGACAATCCCGACACACCCGATAATCCCGATACTCCGGACAATCCCGATAATCCCGATGTGCCCTCGGAAAAGGATGCCGCGGTGACCGTCCGTCTCTGCTACGACAACCTGCCGGACGACGGGCTGGAGATCCCCGCCTCGGAGCGCACCGCCACCGTGAGGGGGCTCGACGTCTCCAAGTTCAAGGCGCGCTCGAGCAGCGAAACGAACATCAGCGACTACAATACGGTCGCGACCTATGATGCTTCCACCGGTCTCTTCACGGCGGTGGGTCCGGGCTCGATCACCTATGAGGACGCAGACGGCACGCAGGGCAGGATCACCGTCGTGCCCGCCTACACCGTCGACCCGGGCAACCAGTATCACGGCGCGGACAGCATGGACCTCGAGGAAGCGAACAGCGAACTCCTCGGGCGCACGCACGACCCGTCCTTCATCGAGCGGAAATTCCCGAACGGAAGGTCGGAATACTACCTCTTCTCGACGGGTTGGAACGATCAGACCACCACCGAAGATAGAGTCCGCACGTACGGGAATGCCATTCACCGCTCGGACGACCTCATCACGTGGGAATACGTCGGCAGGACGTTCGACGTCGCCGACCGCAACGAGGACTTTGTGAACAACGACGCGGGCGAGTGGCTGTATAAGGGCGGCACGACCAGCGGATACGATGCCTCTGCGGCAAGCTGGTGGGCTCCCGACATTGTTCCCGCCTACGGCGGCGGCTACTGGCTGTACACCTGCGTCGTCGACGGCTCGAGCGACAATCAGGGCATTCAGGTCCCGGGCGACTCGAAGAAGTACGCGCGCGCCTGCATCCTTCTCTACTGGTCGGAGACGCTCGATGCGGGTTCCTTCAAGCCCGTGACCGACCCCGGCACCGGCAAACAGGCGGTCCTCATCCAGTCGAGCATTCCGCGCGGAAGCGGTCCCAAGGACGTGAACGGCATCGACCCGCAGATCATCTATGATCCCGACGGAAACATGTACATGGCGTTCGGCTCCTTCGGCTCGGGCAACTATGTCATCGAGCTCGACCCGACGACGGGCCTGCGCAAGGACGGCATGGGCTGGAAGACGCACGATGAGATCCGCACCTATGTGAGCGAGATCGACGCCGAGTTCAGAAAGACGAACTCCTACGGCTGGACGCACCCGTACTACGGCACCAACATCTCCAAGGAGAACATGGAGGCGCCCGTCATCGCCCGCCACGACAACGTCGTCATCATGGACGAGAACGAGACGCTCCTCGAGGGCAGCGGCAAGACGTATTATTACACGATGCACTCCTTCAACGGGCTCGGCGACGACTATCAGATGTGGGGCGGCAGGAGCGAGAGCCCGAACGGTCCGTACTTCTCCTCTGTGGGAGGCGGGCACGTCTGGAACAACGCCCAAGGGTATCCCGCCCGCGCGAGTGAAAATTCGGAGGGCAACAAGTACATGGGCGCCTTCCGCTGGCACAACAAGAGCGCGACGAGCAAGGAGATCGATATCATCCTGCCGGGGCATAACGATCTGTTCACCACGTCGTACGGGCTCAGTCTCGCGGCGTACATCACGAGAACGCCCATCGGCGGCAGCGATGACTCGGGACACTTCGTCACGCAGATCCACCAGTACTACCTCAACAGCATGGGCGACATCGTCATCAACCCCAACCGCTACGGGAACGAGCTCGACCGCGCCGTTTCCGAAGAGGAGCTCCTTCACTATACCGAGGAGGCATCGGGCGGCGGCTACAAGTTCAAGATGGTCGTCATGGGCAACTACCGCGACACCGCGCAGGGGAAGAGTTCGTTTGACTTCCTGAACGTCACCAACGTCTCGCGCGACGTCATCCTGAAGGCGGACCACACCATCACCGAGGCGAACGGAACGGCGCTCGGCACGTGGAAGATGTACGGCAAGGGCTACATCAAATTCACATTCAACGAGACCTTGAAGGGGAGCGGCGACTGGAACGGCACGGTGGACAGCAAGGAGACGGTGTACTACGGCGTCGTGCGTCCCGCTTGGCTCGGCGACCAGAACAAGTCCGGCTTCACCATCACCTGTCTCGGACATTCCAACTCCAAGCAGAGCATGCCGATGTTCATGAACAACTATTCCACGCTCGACGGCAACGGCTTCGTCGGTTGATCGGAATTACGGCATTCCCCCGCGGCTCCGCCGCGGGGGAATGTTTTTGTACGGTTTGCTTGTATGCCCACCCCCGCCCTTGCTGGCACCCCCTCCATTGGAGGGGGTTGCCTCAACCGCCTCGGCATACAATAGTGTCATGTCGAGCGGAGCGTAGCGTAGTCGAGACATCTCAACCTTATTATACATAGATTTCTCGACTTCGCTTCGTAGCGCATTCGCCCGTGGCTCATGCGCTACTTCGCTCCGCTCGAAATGACGCAAGCCCCGCAGTTCGCTCTCGTTGGGCTCCTGCCCTTGCTGTCCCCTTGAGGGGCACCGAGAAAACGGGGGCTCCGTCGCCTCGTCTTGCTGCCCCCTCCATTGGAGGGGGGTAGGGGGGTGGGATTGGGCGAAAGTCAAAGGAACAGCGTCTGATGTTCGTTGACGTATACGCCCGTGAGGGCGGCGTAGATGCTGTCCGTCCGCGAATCGACCTCGGCGCAGGCGAGCGCGCCCTTCTTGAGGCGCAGGTAGTCCCCCTTCCGCGTGAGGAGGGGGAGCCCCTCGAGCGAGGCAAGGATCTCCTCCGCCCTGTCCCGTCTCACGGCGAGGACTTTGGCATAGAGGGGGGATCCGAGGCATTCCCGCGCCGTCTCGCCCTCGAGCCGAAGAAAGTTCTGCGCCATGATCCTGCGGACGCGGGCGAGCGTGTACCGCTTGGTGACGACCTTCTTCAAGACGTCGTCGTACATCGGGTTGGTGCGCGCCATCGTGAGGAGCCTGTTCTCGAGCCCCTCCGAACAGTCGGTGGCGCGGGCGATCTCCTCGGGCTCGGAGCGCAGAAGCGCCGCGAGCGCCGCCTCCTTGAAGGGGGTACTCTCGTGGGGGTAGAGGTCGCAAAATACGGAATGGGGTACGGATTTCTTGACCCCCTTCTTCGATTTTCCGTCCCCGCGCTCGAGGGCGGCTCGGATGGCGCCCGCCGAGGAATACTTCCCCGTGAGCGCGAGTTCGACGTGTGCGTCGCCGATCCGCGGCACGACGAGAGGGGAGAGGTTCGCATTTTCAATGGCGATGGCGCGGCAGTACTCCGCCGCGAGGATGTTGTTCGGCGTGCGGAAGAGTTCCGCGTTGAGTTCGGGGTGCAGCTCGAGCACGGTTGCATTCCGCGCGCGGATGTACGATTCGCCCCCCTTCATCTTCTCCTTCAGAAGGGTGCGGAACGCCTTGTCCTCGGTCGCAAGCGCCCTTCCCAAGGCGAGAAATTCCTCCGCGGTGCCGCTCTCGCACCCGAAGGCGAGCCGTTCGACGGCGGGAAGGGAGGAGAGGATCTTCACAGCGCCCCTTGAAAACAGTTCCGCGGGCGCGACCGCGTACAGGGCGGGGAGCTCCAAGACGACGTCGGCGCCGCCCTCCAAGGCGTGGCGGGCGCGCGTGTACTTGTTGAGAACGGCGATCTCCCCGCGCTGGGTGAAGTTTCCGCTCATGAGGCAGAGGATGCCGTCGCAGCCGCTCTCCGCCCGCGCCCGCCCGAGAAGATAGGCGTGCCCGTTGTGGAAGGGATTGTATTCGCAGATCACCGCACAAAATTTCATTTTTTTTCCGCCTGAACTTTACAATTTGCGTCCGAGGGTGTATAATATCACCGAACGATTTCCCGCAGCTCCATTATACACGAAGCGGCGGGAAAAATAAAGGTTTTTTCGGAGAGTTTTTTATGGGAGTCATGGACAAACTGAAATCGCTCGGCAGAAAGATCGTCGAGAGCGGCTCGATCGTGGAAACGATCAAGAAGAAGGCGTCGGAGCGCGACAAGAAGATCGTCCTCTGTGAAGGGGAGGATCCGCGCGTCGTGAAGGCTGCCGCGGAGTGCGTGGAGGAGAAGATCGCGCGCATCGTCCTCTTGGGCGATCCCGCGCTCATCAAGAGCCAGAACCCCGACGTGGACCTCACGGGGGTCGAAGTCATCGATCCCGCCAATTCGCCCAAGCTCGGGGAATATGCGAAGCTCCTCTATGAGCTGCGCAAGGCAAAGGGCATGACGGAGGAGCAGGCGCAGGAGCAGGCGAAGGACCCGACCTTCTTCGGCGCGCTCATGCTCAAAAGCGGGGATGTGGACGGGCTCGTCTCGGGCGCGTGCCACTCCACGGCGAATACCCTCCGCCCGGGGCTGCAGATCATCAAGACGGCGCCCGGCGTCGCCTCCGTCTCGAGCTTCAACCTCATGGTCGCGCCCGTCAGCGGCAACAAGTATTGCGAGGACGACATGCTCGTCTTTGCCGATTGCGGGCTCAACCCCACCTATACCGCGGAGGGGCTCGCCGATTGCGCCATTGCGACGGCGAAGAGCGCCAAGGAGATCGCGGGGCTCGAACCGCGCGTCGCCATGCTCTCCTTCTCGACGAAGGGAAGCGCCAAGCATGACCTCGTCACCCTCGTGCAGGAGGCGACGAAGATCGCCAAGGAGAAGGCGCCCGAGCTCGCGCTCGACGGCGAATTGCAGTTCGACGCCGCCCTCGTTCCCGAAGTCGCCGCGCTCAAGGCGCCCGATTCCAAGGTCGCGGGGCACGCGAACGTGCTCATCTTCCCCGATCTTCAGGCGGGGAACATCGGCTACAAGATCGCCGAGCGCCTCGGCGGATTTCAGGCGATCGGTCCCATCTGCCAAGGCTTTGCAAAGCCCTTGAACGACCTGTCCCGCGGGTGCAAGACGGCAGACATCGTCTGCGCAGTCGCCATCACCGCCCTTCAGGTCTCCGATTGAGGTGACGCATGAAGATCCTTGTCATCAACGCGGGGAGTTCCTCGCTCAAGTATCAACTCATCCAGATGGAGACGGAGGAAGTCCTCGCGAAGGGCACCTGCGAGCGCATCGGCATCGACGGCGGCAAGCTCACCCACAAGGCGAACGGAAAGACGTTCGTCATCGAGCGGGAGCTCCCGAGCCATACCGACGCCATCTCCCTCGTCCTCGAGGAGCTCGTGGACAGGGAAGCGGGCGTCATCGCGAGCATGGACGAGATCGACGCCGTGGGGCACCGCGTCGTCGCCTCGGGCGAGACGTTCACGAAGACGACCCTCGTCACCGACGAGACGATGGCGCTCCTCGAGCCGCTGTCCGAGCTCGCGCCCCTTCACAACCCCGCCGCGATCCTTGGCATCAACGCTTGCCGCGCCGTCATGCCCGGCAAGAAGATGGCGATGGTGTTCGACACCTCCTTCCACGCGACCATGCCCGAGTATGCCTACCAATATGCCATCGACTACGACGACTACAAGGCGTATCAGGTGAGGAAGTACGGCTTCCACGGCACGAGCCACAAGTTCGTCTCGGGGGCGGCGGCGGAATACCTCGGCAGGAAGCCCGAGGAGCTCAAGATCGTCACCTGCCACTTGGGCAACGGCTCGTCCATCTCCGCGGTGGACGGCGGCAAGTGCATCGATACCTCGATGGGCTTCACGCCGCTCGCGGGCGTCCCGATGGGGACGCGCAGCGGCGACATCGACGTTGCGGCGCTCGAATTCCTCTGCAAGAAGAAGAACATGACCTTCTCGGAGGGCATGAACTACCTCAACAAGAAGTGCGGCATGCTCGGCGTCTCGGGCGTCTCGTCCGACTTCCGCGACCTCACCGCCGCGGCGGAGAAGGGGAACCGCAGGGCGGAGCTCGCCCTCGAGATGTTCGCCTATTCCTGCAAGAAGTACGTCGGCGCCTACATGGCGGCGCTCGGCGGGCTCGACGTCCTCGTGTTCACGGCGGGCGTCGGCGAGAATACGCCGTCCGTCCGCGCGGGCATCACGAGCGGGCTGGAGGCGTTCGGCGTAAAGCTCGACAAGAAGAAGAACGAATTCCGCAACGACGGGAGCATTCACGACATCTCCGCGAAGGATTCCAAGGTGAAGATCCTCGTCATTCCGACCAACGAGGAGCTCGTCATCGCGCGGGAGACCGCGGCGCTCGTCTGATTTTTCAAAAAAAGGGAAATCGCAAGCGAAAAACGATTGACAAAGGCGCGCAAATATCCTATACTTTTTAGGTCAATGATCCCCGCAATCGCCGTTCTCAAGGCTGTCGCCGAGAAAAAATACGCGGGCGAGCTGTCCTTTTCGTTCGAGCCCGACCCCGCGCTTCTCGATATTCCGTACGTCACCTTCGGCTCGCCCGTGCGCGCGGAACTCGCGTACGAGATCTTCGAGGACAATTCGGTGGAGGTGCGCGGAACACTCACGTTTACCCTTCGGGGGCTGTGTTCGCGGTGCCTTGCCGAGGCGGAACGGGAGATCCGTTCCGAAGCGGAAGGGGTGTTCGTCGCGGGGAAACCCGAGGACGACGAGTACGTCTATCGGGGCGGAACGGTGGAACTTTCGGAGTTCCTGCGCGATTCGGTGATGTTTGCTCTCCCTCAAAGGCTCCTTTGCGGGACGTGCGAAGAGGAATAAAAACGGAAAGAGGTGTAAGATGGCAGTCCCCAAGGGAAAACAGTCCAAGAGTAGGACGAACAAGCGCTTTGCGCAGTACAAGGCGACGGCGGCGAATCTCGTCGAGTGCCCGCATTGCCATGAGTTGAAGGTCTCGCACAGGGTTTGCAAGAACTGCGGCTGGTACGACGGGAAAGAGGTCGTCCCGCAGACGGAAGAAAAGAAGTAAGCGGTTACGAAGGCGGACAGGTTTGTCCGCCTTTTGTATCCTCGGAGGAAATCGATGAATCCCACCGCATTTTATCAGCTCTCCTACGGCGTGTATCTCTGCACGTCTTGGGACGAAGGGCGTCCCGTCGGCTGCGTGGCGAACAGCGCCATGCAGGTCACGTCCGACCCCGCCACCATTGCCGTCAGTCTCAACCGCGTCAATTATACGCACAAGTGCGTGTCCGATACCGAGCATTTCGCGCTCTGCGTCTTGGGCGAAAAGTGCGACCCGCAGCTCATCGGCACGTTCGGCTTCCGCTCCTCGCGCGATACCGACAAGTTCGACGGGATCCCGTATGCGGTCCGCGGGAAACTCCCCGTGCCCGACGGGTGCGTGTGCTATTTTGTGTGCAAGGTCATCTCCCGCATGGAGACTTCCACCCACACCGTCTTTTTGGGTCAGGTCGAGGAGGCGGAGGTGCTCCGCTCCGATTCGCCCATGACGTACGCCTATTACCACAAGGTTTTGAAGGGCAAGACGAGCGTCAACGCGCCCACCTACGTCAAGGAAGAGAAGAAGCCCGCGAGCGGCGCGAAGTACGTCTGCAAGGTGTGCGGATATGAATATGACGGGGACATTCCCTTCGAGGAGCTCCCCGACGACTGGGTCTGCCCGCTCTGCGGCATGGGCAAGGACGCATTCGAGCGGGTCGGCGCGCCGCGGAAGCGGTACCGCTGCAAGGTGTGCGGATATGAATACGACGGGGATATTCCCTTTGAGGAACTTCCCGCGGATTGGGTCTGCCCGCTCTGCGGCGAGAGCAAGAGCGCATTTGAAGAAGTGAAGTAGTTCACGAAATTCTTTTCTTGGGGAAAAGAATTTCCGTGAGGAAACGGGCGTTTTTGTCCTCTTAAGTTGGTCGTCTCATTCGCGCGACCCGTCAACAAGGCTCCCGTAGGGTGCCAAATGGGGTGGAGCGGTGCACCATGCTCAACAGCCCAGTGGGCTGTGAGCGCACCGCGACAGGAGCGCTGGCAGGCGCGACGGACTTTGCGGCGGTACCTGCCGCCCAAAGTGCAGCGGAGGGAGACCCTCCTCGCACCATTATTTTACAAGAGAAACAAGCAGGAAAAGAATTTCCGTGAGGAAATAAGCATATACATATTAAATTACAAGAGGGCGTTCGCGCCCTCTTTTTTTCTTGGCGCCCCCTTGAGGGGCACCGAAGGCGTATCCGCAGGGTTGAGCTGTCACGGCTGCCCTTGCCGTGACTGAGGGGGTGTCATAAAATATGGACGACCGCATTTAAGGCTTCCCCCTTCGTAAGGGGGAAGCTGTCCCAGCAAGGGGACTGATGGGGATTGGTATAATATGTTCCCATCCCCATTCGTCACGGCTCACGCCGTGCCACCTTCCCCTTCCCGAGGAAGGGTAAGGCTTCCTTTCCCCGCAACCACACCCCTTTCGGCGCGCAAAGGCGGCGCGCTACTTCCTACGCAAGGTACGCCCTGCGGGTGCCCTCAAGGGGGCAGCAAGGGGCGGGGGGGTGGGAACGTCGGCTTTCTACTCTGTCTCCGTGATGTTGGAAATCTTGCCGTCGCGGATCGTCACGCGGAAGTACCGCACGTCGTAGATCCGCTCCTTCCGCGGGTAAACGAGCCCGACGACGTCGCGCTCCGCGGTGAGGACGACGTCGCAGAAGTCGCCCAAGAACCCGCGCACGTCCTTCGCCTTGCCGAGGAGCTCGGGGGCGAGGTAGGGGGCGCAGTCGGCGCCGATGAGGGCGCTCTCGAAGAGGGCGAGCGCGAAGGTCGCCTCGCGGGGCTCGGACGGGGAGCGGATGGCACAGGAGAGGAGCTTCCCATCCCGCCACTCCATCGCGGCGGTGTGCCCCGCGCTGTCATGGAAGGAGATTTCGGCGCGGAGCGTCTCATCGCAGCCGAGCACCTTCCCGTCCGCCCGAACGGGCACCGTCCCGTCCCGCGAGACGAGGAGGAACGCGTCCTCGCATTCGAGGAGAAAGTCCCTCCCGCAGGTGCGGAAGGTGCAGTCCGAAAACCGCTCGGGAAGGGGAATGATGTGAAAGCCCGTCTCGCAGTCGAGGTGGAGGGAGAGGGTGCCCTGCATGCACAGCGTTAAAAGGGCGCCGCCGAGCCGCTCCTGCTTCAGGACGGAGAGGGATGGGTCGGCTCGCACGAACCCGCGGCAGACGATAGCGGCCTCCCCGCGCGAGAAGTACACCTCCGCTGCGGGCGGGGGACTGTACAGAAAGTCCTCGTCGAGGCGGAAGCAGACGGGAAGATATCCGGGGGCGCGGAGTTCGCAGAAGATCCCGTCCCTCGGCTCGAGCTCGACCGAACGCTCGAAGCCGTCCACCGTGCCGAGATAGATGCCGTTCAGAAACAGCCCGCTCTGTTTTTCCGCCAAAAAATAGACCCGCATGGTAATAATAGATGTATAGCGGGACAAAATTATGTCAACAATCCCTCTGCGAGGTGAAGTATGAACAAGATCAACGGCTACACGGAAGAGGAAGCGACGGGGCTCATCGAGTACATCTATTCGGGCAAGAAGGCGGGCAAGACGCTCTCCTATCTCTTCGAGACGTACGGTCGGGAGCACAGCCGCGCGAAGGGGAGCGTCCGCAACTACTACTATGCTTTTTTGAAGAAGAGGGATGACGAGCGCGTGGGGAAGATCCTCGAGGGGAAAGATCTCCGCGCGGGCACCGTCCGCCCGTTCACCGAGGAGGAGACGGACGAGCTCATCCGCGCGGTCCTTGCTGAAAAGAGCAAGGGCGTCTCGGTGCGGAAGGCGATCATGAACGTGTCGAGCGGCGACGAGCGGCTGATGCTCCGCATGCAGAACAAGTACCGCAACCTGCTCAAAAAGCAGCCCGAACGGGTCGCAAAGGCGGCGCGCGAGGCGGGGCTCCCCGAGGAGAAGAGCTTCTTGCAGCGCAAGTTGGAGCGGGAGATCGACGCCCTCTATGCCCGACTTGCCTCCGACCTCAAGAAGGAGAACGAGAGGCTCCGCGCCGAGTTGGAAAAATTACGCAGCGCGCGGGGGGAATAGCCCGCATATTCCGTCACAAACTGAAGGTACGGGAAACCGTACGGAGGATGGTATGGAAAAGTTGTTTTGTCTCGGACTCGTGCTCGGCGCCGTCGGAGGCGCGCTCCTCGTCGCGAACAGCTACAAGGCGCGCTCGCTCGTCAAGAAGAGTCAGGCGGAGATCATGCAGAAGGTCGACGAGATGATGGACGACAAGCTCAAGGGAGAATCCGAGGGCGAAAAGACGGAAAAAAAGACAAAGAAGTGAGAGAGCTCCCCGCAATGCGGGGAGCAACTCTTTGTAAGTACTTGCCAAGCGGGGAAAAATGTGGTATACTTTCGGTATGGCGAAGCAGTACATCGCATTCGACGTGGGCGACAGGAGGGTAGGGGTCGCGGTCTCCGACCCGTTCGGGGAGTATGCCATCCCGTCCGACACCTACTTCCGCACGGGAAATGCAAGGGCGGATGCCGAGGCACTCGCCTTGACCGCGCGGGAGCGCGGCGCCGACGTCATCGTGTGCGGGCTTCCCCTCAATGCCGACGGGACGGAGAGCGTCCAGTCCGAAAAGACGAGGCGGTTTTCGGCGCTCCTTTCGGAGCTTTCGGGGATCCCCGTCGTGCTCGAGGACGAGCGGTACACCACCCGCGCGGCGCGCTCCGACCTTCTCGCGACGGGCGTGAGCACAAGGAAGGACAAGAAAAAGAAGCATGTGGATTCCCTCGCGGCGGCTTACATCCTCGAGGGATATCTTGCGGAACATAAGGGAGGCACGGTATGAAGGAAGAAACCAACGACTACGAGGACGACAACCTCGTCGAACTCATCGATGACGAGGGGAACACCCTTCGGTTCGAGCACCTCATGACCTTTGAATACAGGGGCGAGTGGTATGTCGCGCTCGCACCCGAGGAGACGGGGGAGCCCGAAGAGGTGTCCGAGGACGAGGAGGACGAGGGCGAAGAGATCGCCATCTACCACCTTGTCGGCGGCGAGGACGACGAACAGCTCGAGGTCATCGAGGACGACGACCTTCTCGACGAAGTGTTCGCGGAATTCTGCAACCAGTACGAGGATTCCGAGGACGCGGACGAGGCGATGTCGCTCGACTCGGACGAATAGGCGGCGGATGCGCCTTCCCGCGGGGAGGCGCGTTTTCCGTTCGCGCGGCGGGGCGCCGCGGGGCATCATGCGGTGAATTACGACGGGAAGATGACGGAAATTCTCTCGGGCGTGCAGGGGAAAACGCTCCTTCTGCACAGCTGTTGCGCGCCCTGTTCTTCCTATTGCCTCACGCAGGTCGCGCCCGTTCTCCGCACGACGGTGTTCTATTACAATCCCAATCTCGACTCGCGCGAAGAATACGAACTCCGCAAGGGCGAACAGATCCGCTTTCTCCGCGAGACGGGGCTTGCGGACTTCTTGGATTGCGACTATGCGCCCGAGGACTTCGCCGAAATTGCCGCGGGCTTCGAGGGGGAGGCGGAGGGCGGCGCGCGCTGTACCCGCTGTTTCCGTCTCCGCCTCGGGCGGACGGCGAGGGAGGCAAAGGAGCGCGGGTTCGATTTCTTCGGGACGACGCTCACCGTCTCGCCGAAGAAGGACGCGGCGCGCATCAACGCAATCGGTTTTGAGTTGGAAATGCAATATGGGGTGCGGTTTTTGCCCTCCGATTTCAAAAAACGGGGCGGGTATCTGCGCTCCGTCGAGCTCTCGCGCGAGCACGGGCTGTACCGCCAGAACTATTGCGGCTGCGTGTATTCGCGAAGGGATCCCGTCACATGAGCTCCCCTGTGAGGAGATGACGGGAGAAGGGCTCCTCGGGGAGCGGCTCTCCCGACATAAGGCACTCGGAAAAGATCAGAATTGCCTCGGCGCTCCTCTTTGCGGCATGTATAAACAGTCCGTCTCTGCCCGCATGGGCGGGGGCGGGCTTTGCTTTGTCCGGGGAAAGGCTTCGGTACCGCCCGAAGAGGACGATTGCCCGCCCGATTTTTGCGGGGGAAATTTCCCGCCCGAGGAGCGCAAGCGCGCGGGAGAGGAATGCGGGCACGGTGCCCTCCGCCGCGATCCTTTTGCACGAATAGGGGCAGCGGTACGAACCGCCCGTTTTCCCGAGAAAGTACTCGTCCCATTCCCGCTCGACGGCGCGGTGGGCGGCTTTCCCTCCGCCCTTCTCCTTCAGGGCGGCGTACACGAAGGGGTGGAACAGGGCGTCCGCCGCGCAGTGGCTCACGAACCCGCAGGCATAGGCACGCGCCCGTCCGCCGTCCGTCTCCCGCAGGACGGTGAGAAATGCCTCGAGGACGTCCCGCATTTTGCTCCTGTGGAGGGCTCTGCCCAAGTTGTCCCCGAGGAAGGGGCGGCAGAAGAAGAGGGGGTCGGGACCCTGCGCCCCGAGAAAATAGCAGTCCGCGGCGGACCGTAAGGCGGTCTGCAAATCGTGCTCTTCGGGGAGCAGTTCCGCCGCCCGTCGTGCGATGAGTTCGTGCGTGACGCTTGCCGGCATACGTTCTCCTTTTTCACAGTATCCGCCGTTTTTCGGGTTTTGAATGCGCGGAATGTCCCTATTTTGCGGGGGCTCGGAAATTTTTCCGCGAAAAATGTTCGGAAAGAATTGCTTTTTTGCAGGCAGAACGGTATAATTAACGTTATCATAGATTTTACGGAGGGACGGATCATGAGGAACGGGATCGTGCGCTTCCTTACGGTGAGTATCGTCTGCATATTCGCCCTGTGCGTCGTCGTGTTTTCCCTGATGGCGTTTCTCATGAACCGCCGCGCCGCCGACGGGATCGGCGAGCTCGGCGAGATGTACATGGCGGATATGAGCGAACAGGCGGCAGCGCACTTCGGGACGACCATCGAGCTCCGCTTTTCGCAGGTGAGCTCGCTCGTCGACTCCGTCCCGCCCGACAGCAACCGCACGCCCGCCTCCATCCGCGTGGCGCTCATGCAGAATGCGAAGATGAGCGGCTTCTCCGCGCTCTCCCTCTACGGGGCGGACGGCAACTACGAAGTCCTGTACGGGAGCGACATCGCCGCAAACGACGCGTCCTTCCTCGACGCGCTCACGGACGGCGAGCGCATGATGTCCTCGGGCAAGAGCGCGAAGGGGGAGACGTACATTCTCATGGGCGTCCCCGCGTCCTATCCCATGGAATCGGGCGGGGTCAGCGTCGGCATCGTCGCCGCGCTTCCCTCTTCCTATATCCGCAAGACGCTCTCGTTCAGCGCGAACCAAATCTACTATTTCATCATCGACCGCGACGGCGAGTTCATCATCTGCGACGAGAACGTGACGGACGAAAACTACTTCTCGCGGGTCGAGAACCGCTACGACAGCGTGATAGGGATCGAAAAGTCGGCATACATCGACGAGGTCCGCTCCTCGATGCGCTCGGGCAAGGACTTCACCTATGAGTTCGTGATCGACGGCGAACAGCGCTTTCTGTACGGCACCGAGCTCTCCTACACCGATTGGTATCTGCTCCTGTTTTTGCCCTACGGTCGGCTCAACGAGACGGTCTCCTCCCTCTCGCAGTCGTGGGGGTGGGCGTCCGTCATGAGCTGCGTCGTCATTCTCCTCGCGTTCGTCGTCGTGTTCGTGTTCTACTTCCGCCTCACGCGGAGGCAGGTCCGCGAGCTCGAGGAGGCGAGGGGAATCGCCGAGCACGCGAGCAAGGCGAAGAGCGAGTTCCTCTCCAACATGTCGCACGACATCCGCACACCCATGAACGCCATCGTCGGCATGACCGCGATCGCCTCTTCCAACCCCGATGACAGCGAGCAGGTGCGCAATTGCCTCAAGAAGATCGACCTCTCGAGCCGTCACCTTCTCAACCTCATCAACGATATCCTCGACCTCTCCAAGATCGAGAGCGGAAAGCTCGAGCTCAACATGGACAGAATGTCCCTCTGCGAGACGCTCCGCAGCGTGCTCAACATCGTGCAGACGCAGGCACACGCGAAGGGGCAGCGGTTCGACGTCTTTATCGGCGATCTCCCGTACGAGTATGTCGAGTGCGACACCGTGCGCTTCAGCCAGATCCTCATCAACCTGCTCGGCAACGCAGTGAAGTTCACCCCGTCCGACGGGAACATCTCCCTCTCGTGCCGCGAGGAGCTCTCCCCGAGCGGGGACGCGTTCACGCGGGTCCTCTTCACCGTGAAGGACGACGGCATCGGCATGACGAAGGAATTCAAGGAGAAGATCTTCGACGCCTTTGCCCGTGAGGACAGCGGAAGGGTGCAAAAGACGGAGGGCTCGGGGCTCGGCATGACCATCACGAAGTACATCGTGGACGCCATGCACGGCACCATCGAGGTGGAGAGTGAGCTCAACCGCGGCACCGAATTCCGCGTCTGCCTCGACCTTCGCAAGGCGGAGAGCGAGGAGGAGCCCCTTCCCGCGTGGGATGTCCTCGTTCTTCACCGCGACGGACAGGTGCGGGAGAACATCGCGGCGAGCCTCAATGCCATCGGGTGCAATGCCGAATGCGCGGAGGACGAAGCCTCGGCGCTCGAAAAAATAGCGCTCCGCCATGGGCGGGGGGAGGACTACCGCGCCGTTCTCTTCGGCGGTGCGGACGCATGCGCGCTTGCGGAGAAGTTCCGCGAAGCCTGCGGCGGGAACAGCACCCTGCTGCTCCTCGCCTCCGAATGGGGAGAGGGGAGCGACCGCATGAAGGAAGCGGGGATATCGGGCGTCCTCGGCATGCCCGTGTTCCGCTCCGATCTGCGCCGCGTCCTCAAACAGCGCTGCGGAGCCGACGAGCTCCCCGCTCCCGAGGAAGATGTCCGCCCCGCCTTCGACGGCAAGCGCATTCTCCTCGCCGAGGACAACGACCTCAACCGCGAGATCGCCGAGGAACTCCTCACGGGGCTCGGGCTCTCCATCGACCACGCCGAAAACGGGAAGGTCTGCCTCGAAAAGTTCGAGAGCTCCCCCGAATTCTATTACGACGCCATTCTCATGGATATCCGCATGCCCGTCATGTCGGGGTACGAGGCGACGGAGGCGATCCGCGCCCTTCCCCGCGCGGACAGCGCGATCCCCATCATCGCCATGAGCGCCGACGCGTTCTCGGATGACGTCAAGCACTGCCTCGAATGCGGCATGAACGCGCATACCGCAAAGCCCATCGATATGGAGATCGTCTCGCGCGTGCTGGCACAGTTCCTCGGGAACGGTCGGAAAGGAGAAAATTCATGAAGGGAAAACGGCTGTTTGCGGCAACCATTGCGCTCGGCATGCTGCTTCCGACTGCCTGCACGTTCGAGAGGAGGCGGAATCCCGCGGGAGAGGAGCCCACGTGGAGAAACCCCGTCGAGATCTCGCTCTGGACGTACCCCGTCGGCGGATGGGGGAAGAAGTCGTCCGTTTCGGGGCTCATCGCCGACTTTCAGCAGGAGCACCCCGAGATCCGCGTGAGCATCAAGACGGTTGACTACACCACGGGCGACGACGAGGTGAACGAGGCAATCGAATCGGGCGAGATGCCCGACCTCATCTTCGAGGGACCCGAGCGGCTCGTCGCGAACTGGGGTGCGCGCGGGTTGATGGTTCCCCTCAACGACCTCTGGGAGGATCCCTGTTCGGCGGAGATCTACGATTCCGTCAAGGTCGCCTGCCACGACGGCGAGGAGAATTACTACGAATATCCGCTCTGCATGACGACGCACTGCATGGCGATCAACCGCACCCTGTTCGAGGAGACGGGCGCATGGCAGTATGTCAACGAGGAGACGCACACTTGGTCGTCGGATGACTTCTTCCATGCCGTCGAACTGCTGCATGCGGCGGGGCAGGAGGAGGTCTGCGCCGTCTTCTGCGGCGGGCAGGGCGGCGATCAGGGCACCCGCGCCCTCGTCACCAACTTGGGCGGCGGCACCTTCACCGACGAGAGACACACGTGCTACACCGTGAACAGCCCCGAGAACATCGCGGCGCTCACCCGCCTCAAGAATGCGGCGGGCGTCGTGTTCGACAAGGAGCTCGTCGGCTCGGGCGAGATCGAAAAGTTCTGCCGCGGCGAGCTCGCCATGGTGTTCTGCTGGAACGTCTCGCAGGAGATCCAACAGACACTGACCTACGAGCTCGACTTCGACATCTTCCCGATGGCGTTCCCCACCGACATGGAGAAGCCCGCCCTGCAGGGCGGCATCTGGGGGTTCGGCATCTTCGACAACGGCAGCGAGGCGCGCATCAAGGCGGCGAAGGAGTTCATCCGCTTTGTCGCCATGGACGAGGAAGTCCACGCGCGGGCGGTGACCATCTCGACGTATTCGCCCGTCTGCGAGATGCCCGACCTGTATGAGGGGGACGTCCTCATGAACGAGTACGCCATCTTCAACAAGTACCTCGGCGACTACTATCAGGTCACGCCGAATTGGGCGGACGCGCGCACCGCTTGGTGGAACATGCTGCAGCAGATCGGCGACGGAATGCCTGCCGCCGAAGCCGTCGCCCGCTTCGACGAAATCGTAAACGGGACGTGAAATATTTCGCACAAAATCTTTCCTTTGGGGAAATCTTTTGTGCGAGGAAATAGGCGTTTTCGTCCTCTCGGGTCGGTGTCTCATTCGCGCGACCAGTCGGTAAGGCTCCCGTAGGGTGCCAAATTGGGGCGTGCAGCGGAGGGAGACCCTCCTCGCACCGTTCATTTTATAAGAGCGATAAGCAGGAAAAAGAATTTCCGTGAGGAAACGGGCGTGTACATATTAAATTAGAAGAGGGCGTTCGCGCCCTCTTCCTTTTTGCCCCCTCCGTTGGAGGGGGATATGGGGGCAAGGCATAACGCGAGCGAATCGCAGGGAATATGTCATTTCGAGCGGAGCGGAGTAACGCATGAGCCGTATGCGAATGCGCTACGGAGCGAAGTCGAGAAATCTATGCAAAATAACGCAGAGAGGTTTCGACCATGTTAATAAGGTTGAGATGTCTCGACTACGCTCGACATGACACCATTGTACGTCGTGACGGAGCACACGCCGCGGCGGGGCGGAATGAGGTGAACCCGCCGCTGCCCTTGCGGCGGGTGAAGAATCCCGAACATGAAAATTCGGACTTCGTTTCTCGGGATTCTTCGCTACGCTCAGAATGACGCGGAAAATATGCCTTTTTTTGCGCCCCGCGTGGCATGTGTTTCCCCCGACCCTTTCAACTTTCCCCCGAAAAAAATTTGCATGAAATGCTTGACATATCGTCCGAGGGGGAGTATACTGTCCCCGTGATACCCCCAAGGGGTATGAAAGGATATGCCATGGAACAATGCTGCTGTAACAAAAAAACGGTCCGCTCCGACGAGGAAAAGCGGACGATCTCCTCGCGGGTCAACCGCATCGTGGGTCAGCTCGGCGGGATCAAGCGGATGGTGGACGAGGACAGGTACTGCGACGACATTCTCATCCAGCTCTCCGCGGTCGACAAGGCGGTCCGCTCGCTCGCGGCGTTCCTCTTGGAGCGTCATCTGCACACATGCGTCATCGAGAATGTGAAGGCGGGAAACGAGGACGTCGTGGACGAGGTCGTCGAACTGTTCAGGAGATTTGAATGAACAAGACGTTCTCGGTGACGGGAATGACGTGCGCGGCGTGTGCCTCGGGCATCGAGCGGACGGTGAAAAAGTTGAAGGGGGTCACCTCGTGCACCGTCTCCCTCATGGCGAAGCGCATGGACGTCGAATTCGACGAGACCGCCGTCACGGAGGAGCGCATCCGCTCGGCTGTCCTCTCGCTCGGCTACGGTGCGTATGACTTCGGCAAGGCGCCCGAGGCGCGGCGGAAGCTCGGCGGGCTCCTTCTCCGCTTTCTCATCTCCGCCGTGCTCCTCGTGCCGCTCCTGTATTTCTCGATGGGAAGCATGATCCCCGGGCTCCCCGTTCCCTCGGGGTGGCTCAACTACGGCTTTCAGTTGGGGCTCTCGACCGCCATTCTCGCCGTCAACTACAAATTCTTCACGAGCGGCGTCCGCGCGGCGGTCAAGCTCGTGCCCAATATGGACACCCTCATCACGGTCGGGAGCGCCGCTTCCTACCTCTATAGCCTCGTCATGCTCATTCTGCACCAAGCGGGGGGCATGGAGGGGGAGCCGCACCTCTTCTTCGAGTCGGCGGCGACCATCTGCACCCTCGTCTGCCTCGGCAAGTGGTTGGAGGACCGCTCCAAGGCGCGCACGGGGCGGGAGATCGAAAAGCTCCTCGCGCTCGCGCCCGACGTCGTCTCCGTCGAACGGGACGGGGAGGAGCGGAAGATCCCGCTCTCCGACGTGCGGGAGGGGGACATCGTCGTCGTGCGGCAGGGGGAGAGCATTCCCGTGGACGGGAAGATCGTCTCGGGACACGGCTTTGCGGACCGCGCCGCCATCACGGGGGAGAGCCTCCCCGTCGAGCTCTCGGAGGGGGGCGAGGCGACGAGCGCCTCCGTCGTCACGGGCGGATTCTTCAAAATTTGCGCCGAGAAGGTGGGCGAGGACACCATGCTCTCGGGCATCATCCGCATGGTCCGCGAGGCGGGCGCGAGCAAGGCGCCCATCCAAAAGCTCGCCGACCGCGTCGCCGCCGTGTTCGTGCCCGCAGTCGTCCTCATCGCCCTCGTCACCTTCGTCATCTGGGCGGCGGTCACGGGGGATCTCGGGGCGGCAGTCAATTACGGCGTGTGCGTGCTCGTCATCTCCTGTCCGTGCGCGCTCGGTCTCGCGACGCCCGTCGCCGTGATGGCGGCAACGGGGCGGGGCGCGGCGCTCGGCGCCCTCTTCAAGAACGCCGAGGCGCTCCAGAAGATGGCGACGGTGCACGAGATCTGTCTCGACAAGACCGCGACGCTCACCGAGGGAACGCCCAAGGTCGTGTTCTTCCGCGGCGACGAAGAGGGGAAGAAAATCGCATATGGGTTGGAAAAACCGCTCAATCACCCGCTCGCGCGGTGCATTGCGGACTACTGCGGGCAGGGGTATGAGGCGGAGGACGTCGAGTACGCCGTGCGGCAGGGCGCCGTGGGGACGGTGAACGGGAAGCGCTACTTCCTCGGCAACGAGACGCTGCTCGCCTCGCACGGGGTGGAATTTTCCGAGCAGGAGCTCCTCGAAGATCTCTCCGCGGAGGGCAAGACCGTCCTCTTTCTTGCGGACGAGAGCCGCGTGCTCGCCGTGTTCGCCCTCGCCGACACCTTAAAGGAGGGGAGCCGCGCGGCGGTATGCGATCTCGTCTCCCTCGGCTGCATGCCCGTCATGCTCACGGGGGACAACGGCGCGGTGGCGCGGCACATCGCGGCGGAGGCGGGCTTCCCGCCCCGTGAGGGCTGCGTGTGCGCGGAGCTCCTTCCCGAGGATAAGCTCGGGCGGGTGCGGGCGCTCCGCGAGAAAAACGAGGAGGAAAAGCGCGTGTCCCGCGCGGCGAAGCGGGCAAACCGCTATGTCGCGATGGTCGGCGACGGCATCAACGATGCGCCCGCCCTCAAGGAAGCGGACGTCGGCATTGCGATGGGCAACGGGACGGATGTCGCCATCGAGAGCGCGGATGCCGTGCTCGTGAGCGGCGACCTCGGGGCTCTCTCGGGGGCGATCCGCCTCGCGCGGCGGACGATGCGCATCATCAAGGAGAACCTCTTCTGGGCGTTCTTCTACAACTGTGTGGGGATCCCGCTTGCGGCGGGGGCGTTCGCGTGGGCGGATCTCACCCTCACCCCGATGATAGGCTCGCTCGCGATGTCCCTTTCCTCCCTCTTTGTGGTGACGAACGCCCTGCGCCTCACCCGCTTCGGCAACAAAAAAATACAACAAAAAGGAGATACAACCATGAAAAAGACTATCCGGATCGAAGGAATGATGTGCGAACACTGCGTGAAGCACGTGACGGAGGCGCTCTTCAAGGTGGAGGGCGTGAAGCATGCCGACGTGAAGCTCGGCAAGCGCTCCAAGCCGGGCACGGCGGAAGTGGAGCTCCTCTCCGAGGTCTCAAACGAGGCGCTTTCGGCCGCCGTCACGGACGCGGGCTATACCGTCGTCGGGATCGAATAGGGGCGTTTCCCCCTTTTTTTCCGAAAATCGACGAAACCTTCGCGTGCACGCGGGTGCATATCCGCTACAATGGGGCAAAAGGAGGCAATATGGAACTCTTGCTCCTCGACAGGCGCACGCAGGGCATGGTGGAGGACTACGTCCCCGGAGGGGAACTCCTCACCTCGCTCGTCCGCTTTTTTTCCGTCTTTTCGGACGGGACACGCCTTCGTATTCTCTCGGCGCTCGCCATCTCCGAGATGTGCGTGACCGACCTCTCCCGCGTGCTGCGGATCAATCAGACGACGGTCTCGCACCAGCTGCGCTTTCTGAAGGACGCGGGCATGGTGCGCACGGAGCGGCACGGGAAGGTCATCTTCTACGCGCTCTTTCATGACATCGTAAACGACGTGCTCCTAAAGGGCGTCGAATTCTTGGGATACTGAACCTGCCCGCCGCCTCCGTGCGGCGGTCTTTTTTCGGAAATATTTCTTCTCAATCCTTGAAATCCTCGCGCAAGTCGTGTATAATAGTCATATGGGCGAAAGCGTACTGCGCGAAAAACTCAAACTTCTGCCCGATTCCCCCGGCGTTTACATCATGCAGGACGCAGACGGGGTCGTCATCTACGTGGGCAAGGCGCGCGTGCTCAAGAATCGGGTGCGGCAGTACTTCCATACGTCCGAAAAGCCCGTCAAGGTGCGCGCGATGGTCGAGAACATCGCCGACTTTTCCTATGTCGTCACCCCCTCGGAGGTGGACGCCCTCGCGCTCGAAAACACCCTCATCAAGAAGTACAAGCCCAAGTACAACATTCTCCTGAAGGACGACAAGACGTACCCCTACATCAAGGTGCACACCAAGGAGGAATTTCCGCGCGTGAGCATCACGCGGCGGGTGAAGAAGGACGGGAAGTATTTCGGTCCCTTCATGGGCGGGGTCAACTGCAAGGACCTCGTGGACGTGTGCGCCAAGGTTTACAACGTGCGCACCTGCTCGGTCGCCGTGACCGACCGTCCCAAGAAGCCCTGCCTCAACTATCATCTCGGACGGTGTCCCGCCCCCTGTGCGCATCTGTGCACGCGGGAGGAATATGCCGCCCGCGTCGAACGGGCGCTCTCCTTCCTCTCGGGGAACTACGAGGAGGCGGAGGAGCTCATGAAGGAGAAGATGGCGCGCTTTGCCGAGGAGGAGCAGTTCGAGCTCGCCCTCGACTACCGCGACAAAATTGCCATGCTCGGGAAGCTGAAGCTGCGGCGGATCACCTCGATGCCGCGGGACGTCGACGCGGACGTGTGGGCGTACTGCTCCAACGGGCTGTATGCGACGGTTGCCCTTCTCGTCACGCGGAAGGGGGTCATGCAGGGGAGCCGCACGTTCACGCCCGAGGAGGGGGTGAGCGAGCGCGGCGAGGCGCTGATGAGCTTTCTCACCCAGTACTATGCCGCGCACGAGTTCCCGCACGAGCTCATTCTCGAGGAGGAGTTTGACGACGAGCTCTTCTGCGCCTATGCGCGGGAGCGGGCGGGGCGCAAGGTGGAGATCACCCGCCCCAAGTTCGGCGTGAAGCGCGAGCTCCTCGAGATGGCGAAGGGGAACGCCTCCGAATATCTCGAGAAGGCGGTCTCCGCCATCGAGCACAAGAACGACATGACCGTGCGCGCCTGCGAGAGGCTGCAGAGCCTTCTCTCCCTCAAGCATTACCCCAAGCGCATGGAGTGCTACGACATCTCGGACATCTCGGGTGTCGACAAGGTGGGGAGCATGGTCGTCTTTACGGACGGCGAGGCGGACAAGTACGAGTACCGCCGCTTCCGCATCAAGACGGTGGAGGGCGCGAACGACTTCGCCTCGCTGCAGGAAGTGCTGCGCCGCCGCCTCGGAAAGCTCGGCACCGACGAGGAGGAGAAGTTTCCGAAGCCCCAGCTCGTCGTCATCGACGGCGGCAAGGGGCAGCTCAACGCCGTCGCCGCCGTCTTTGAGGCGTGCGGCGTGAGGGACGTCGACCTCGTGTCCCTCGCCAAGCGGGAGGAGGAGGTCTACACCCTCTTCCAAGACGAGCCCGTCCGCATCGACAGGCGCGACTACGCCTTAAAGACATTGCAGCGCATCCGCGACGAGGCACATCGGTTCGCGGTCACCTACTTCCGGAATCTCCACTCCAAGCGCAACCTCTCGTCCGCGCTCGAGGAGATCGAGGGCGTGGGCAAGCAGAAGCGGCTCGCCCTCCTCGAAAAGTTCGGCACCATAGATCGCATCATGTGTGCGGACGAGCGCGAGCTCATGGAGGCGGAGGGGATCGGCGAGGAGCTCGCGAGGCGGATCCGCCGCTACTTTGAAGAACTATGAGGTACTCTCTCTTTCTCTGCGACTTCGACGGGACGCTCGTCCGCGCGGACGGGACGGTCTCCGAACGGAACGTGCGGGCAATCGACCGCTACCGCTCCGCGGGCGGGATCTTCGTCGTCGTCACGGGGCGGATGCCCTCCGCCATCCTTCCGCGCCTCCGCGAATTGGGGATAGGAGAGGGGCTCGTCGTCGCCTATCAGGGCGCTGTCGTCTGCGACGTCGCGACGGGGAAGCCCGTCAAGAGCGACGGATTCTCGCATGAGGACGCCCTCCGCGCCGTCCGCTTCTTCGAGGGCGAGGGGGTACACACGCACGTCTACTCGGGCGACCGATTCTACTCCGACCGCGACGACGAACTGCTCGCGCGCTACGAGCGCATCTGCGGGGTGAAGGGGGAAGTCGTCCCCGACCTTTCGGGGCTCCTCGAGCGGACGAAGATGCCCGTCGTGAAGGTGCTCGCCATGGTCGAGCCCTCCGTGCGGGAGGGGCTGCGGGAGCGCGCGGAGGCGGCGCTCGGGAAGAAGTTTTTCGTCGCGTGTTCCTCCTCCTTTCTCGTGGAGATCATGCCCCGCGGGCAGAGCAAGGGGGACGCGCTCGACTATCTTGCCCGCCGCTTCGGCATCCCGGGGGAGAGGGTCGCCGCCATCGGCGATCACGGGAATGACCTTCCCATGCTGCTCCGCGCGGGCGGAAAATTCGCCGTTGGAAACGCGGAGCCCGAATTGAAGGCATGCGCGCGCGTCGTCGCCTCCTGCGAGGAGGACGGCGTCGCAGAGGCGCTCGAATACGCAATGGGGGATGAAATATGAACGAGATCATTTTGCCGCACGAGACGGTCATGCTCGACAAGTTCGCGACCGACCTCAACCTCGAACTTCTGTATGCGGGGCGGGGGCTCATCACGCTCACGAGCATCAGCGTCGACCGACCGGGGCTGCGGCTCGCGGGATTTTTCAGCTTCTTCGATACCCAGCGCATCATGCTCATCGGGCTCACCGAGCACGAGTACATGCGCTCGTTCTCGTCCGAGGAGCGCACGGCGATGATCGCCAAGCTCTTCGACTGCGGCGAAATTCCCTGCGTCATCTTCTCGCGCGATCTGCCCGTTCTGCCCGAATTCATGGAGTGCGCGCGGAGCTCGGGCACGCCCATCTTCCGCACGGGCAAGATGACGACCAACATCATGGCGGACCTCTGCGTCTACCTCAACCGCCTGCTCGCGCCCGCCACGACGGTGCACGGCGTCCTCATGGACGTGTTCGGCGCGGGGATCCTTCTCACGGGGGAGAGCGGCGTCGGCAAGAGCGAGACGGCAATGGAGCTCATCAAGCGCGGACACCGCCTCGTCGCGGACGACTCCGTCCTCATCAAAAAGGTGGAAAACGAGCTCGTCGGCACCGCCCCCGAGCGCATCCGCTACTTCATGGAGCTGCGCGGGATCGGCATCATCAACGTCAAGAACATGTACGGCTCGGGCTCGGTGCTCGGCGAAAAGGAAGTCGAGCTCGTCATGGAGCTCGAGCACTGGAAGCAGGGCAAGGAGTACGACAGGATCGGCGGGGAGGACAGCGTCGAGGAGATCCTCGGCGTCCGCGTGCCCAAGCTCACCGTTCCCGTCAGCCCCGGGCGCAATCTCGCCATTCTCATCGAGGTCGCGGCGCGCAACTACCGCCTCAAGAGCATGGGTTACGATGCGGCGCAGGAACTCATTTCGCGCACCATCGGAAGATGACGCCCGAACTTCTCGCCCCCGCGGGGGACGAACAATCGGCATATGCTGCGCTGTTTGCGGGCGCCGACGCCGTCTATTTGGGGCTTCGCCGCTTCTCCGCGCGGGAGAGCGCTGCGAACTTTTCGGAGGAGGTGCTCCTCCGCGTGACGAACGCCGCGCATCTTCTCGGCGCCAAGGTCTACGTCGCCCTCAACACCCTTGTCAAGGAGAGCGAGACGGAGGAGTTCTTCGGGCAGGCGGTGCGGGCTTGGAACTGCGGCGCGGACGCCATTTTGATGCAGGACATCTTTCTCGGGAAGGCGCTCAAGGAGGCGTATCCCGAAATCGTGCTGCACCTCTCCACGCAGGCGGGGTGCTGCAACGTGCACGGCGCCGTCCTCGCGAAGCGGTGCGGGTTTTCCCGCGTCGTCCTCGCGCGGGAGACGCCGCTTTCCGACATTCCCGCCATCTCCGAGGTCATCGAGACGGAGGCATTCGTGCAGGGGGCGCTCTGCACCTGTTTTTCGGGACAGTGCTATTTTTCCTCCTTCGCGGGGGGAAACAGCGGCAACCGCGGGCGGTGCAAACAGCCCTGCCGCAGGGAATATTCCATCGACAGAAAGGGGTTCGGCGGGAAGGCGTACGCGCTCTCCCCGTCCGACCTCTGCGTGGGGGACGACCTTTCCGCCTATCTGAAGGCGGGGGTCTTTTCGCTCAAAATAGAGGGGCGGATGCGCCGCCCCGAATACGTCGCGGCGGCGGTGAAGTACTACCGCGCCCTGATCGCGGGGGAGAGCGGGAAGGAGGAGTTCTCCCGCCTCAAGCGCGCCTACAACCGCGGCGACTACACGCGCGGGCTCGCCTTCGGGCAGTCCCGCTTTCTTTCGCGCGACGTGCAGGGGCACATCGGCGAGGAAGTGGGGACGCTCTCCTTCCGCGGCGGGAAGCCCTTCTGCGCGAGCACGTTTGAGGCGCGGAAAGGGGACGCCTTCAAGCTCCTGCGGGAGGGGAAGGAGGTGGGCGGCGCCGTCTTTTCGGAGCCTGCTCGCGGCGGGTTCTTCCTCTCGTCGCATGCCGCCCTCCGCGCGGGCGATACCGTCCGCGTGACCACCGACACCGCCGCAAACGAGCGCTCCGCGGAGCCCGTCCGCTTCCGCCCCGTCCGCGTCTTTGTCCGCGTCCGCGCGGGCGAGCCGCTGTATGCCGAGGCGGAGGGGTTCTCCCTTGCGGGGGAGACCGTCTCCGCGGCGAAAAATGCCCCGCTCTCGGCGGAGGACATTGCCGCATGCTTTTCGAGGACGGACGGCTCCCCCCTTCTGCCGAAAACGGAAGTTGACACCGAGAACGCGTTCCTTCCGAGATCTTCCCTGAACGCCTTCCGCCGCGCCTTCTTCGAGGGGCTTATAAAGGCGCTCGCGCCCGCCCGCGACCCCCTTCCCGTCCGCCCTATTCCCGCACCCGAACGCGTGCATTCCGCATGCAACGGGAGCGCCGCCATCGGCAGGGAGCCCCGCGGGGACATTTTCATCTACAAACCCGACGACTATTCCCGCCCCGAGCGGCACAAAGGCGCCTTTTTGTACCTTCCGCCCCTCTTCACGGCGGCGGACGAGGTGCTCCTCGCTCCCCGCTTCCATGACTACGCGGGCATCTATTGCGAGGGGACGTACGGGATCGTCCTTTCCGAGCGGTACGGTATCCCGCTGTTTGCGGGGACGGGGTTCAACCTCACCAACTCGTATGCCGTGGGGGAAGTCGCAAGGTGCGCCGAGGCGTTCGTCCTCTCGAAGGAGCTCTCCGCCGCCGAACAGCGCGCCCTCGCAAGGGATGGGGCGTTCACCCTCTCGGAGGGGGGCATCAAGCTCATGGACCTCTGCTATTGCCCGTTCTCGCGGAGCTGTGCCTCGTGCGACAGGCGCGGGCAGTACACGCTCACCGACGGGGAGGGGAGAAAGTTCCCCCTGCGGCGGTACGAGCTGAACGGTTGCCGGTTCGAGGTGTACAACTGCGCGCGCCTCTCGGCGGAGGGGGGCGCGGCGCCCCTTCTCGACGGGACGGTCTGCACGGCGGACATGCCCGTCACGCGCGGACATTCGCAAAGGAGCATGCTATGAACAGACATTGCCGTCGGTTGGAACTGGATAAGATCCTCGCCGACGCCGCGGAGTATGCGGTGCTCGAGGGGGGGAAGGCGCGGCTTGCGGCATGCGAGCCCACATCGTCCCTTGCCGAGGCGAACGCCCTTCTCGACGTGACGGGCGAGGCTTCCCGCCTGCTCTTCGAGCTCGGCTCGGGCGGCGTCGAATATTTCCCCCCGCTCGGGGAACTCGCGGAGCGGGCGGAAAAGGGCGCGGTGCTTTCCTGCGGCGAACTCCGCTCCGTTTCCCGCCTGCTCGCCTCGGCGCGCCTCTGTTTCCGCTCGGTGCAGTCGCTCGGCGACGAGCGCGTCCCCCGCATGCGGGAACTCACCTCCCGCCTCGTGTTCGACGAGGGGCTCGAGGAGGACATCGCGAAGAAGATCGTCAGCGACACCGAGATCGCCGACACGGCGAGCGAGCGGCTGTTTTCGCTCCGCCGCGAGATACGGGCGCTCGGGGAGCGCATCCGCGCCCGCCTCGGGCAGTACCTCTCGGGCGAGGAGCGGAAGATGCTGCAGGACGGCATCGTCACCATGCGCGGCGACCGCTACGTCATTCCCGTCAAGGCGGAATACAAGAGGAGCGTGAAGGGCTTCGTGCACGACCGCTCCGCGACGGGCGCCACCGTGTTCATCGAGCCCGAGGAAGTGCTCGAGATGAACAACGAGCTGCGCTCCCTTGTGCTCGACGAGCGGGAAGAGGAGGAGCGCATCCTTGCCGAGCTCTCCGCCCGCGTCGGGAGCATGCGCGGGGAACTCGAGCGCGACGAGGAGCTGCTCGGCGAGGCGGATTCCTTCTACGCCCGCGCCGAATATTGCTACAAGACGGGCTGCGTCCGCCCCGCCCTCAACGGGAAGGGCATTCTCGACATCAGGAAGGGAAGGCACCCGCTCCTCGAGCGAAAGACGGCGATCCCCGTCTCCGTCGGGCTCGGCGAGGGGTACGACTTCCTCCTCATCAGCGGCGCGAACACGGGCGGCAAGACGGTCACCCTCAAGATGTGCGGGCTGTTCTGCCTCATGGCGGCGTGCGGGCTGTTCGTCCCCGCCGCCGAGGGGACCCGCCTCGCCTGTTTTTCGGGGGTATTCTGCGATATCGGCGACAGCCAGTCCATCGAGGAGAACCTCTCGACGTTTTCCTCGCACATTCTCAACATCAAGGAAATTCTCGAGGAGGCGGGGGAAAACTCCCTCGTCCTCATCGACGAGCCGGGCGGCGGGACGGACCCCGAGGAGGGGCAGGCGCTCGCCCGCGCCGTCCTCGTCTCCCTCCGCGAGAGGGGGTGCCGCGGCATCGTCACCACCCACTTCTCCGCCCTCAAGGAATTTGCCTACGGCGAGGACGGCATGCGCAATGCCTGTATGGAGTTCGACGCCGAGGATTTCCGCCCGCTGTACCGCCTCAAAATCGGCGCGCCGGGCTCGTCCAACGCGCTCGCCATCTGCACGCGGCTGGGGCTCCCCGAGGAGACGGTGGAGGCGGCGCGCGGGTTTCTTTCGGAGGGGGCGCAGAGCTTCGAGCGCACCCTCATGGCGGCGGAGCGGGAGCGCGTCGCGGCGCAGGCTGCCAAGGATGAGGCGGAGCGCGTCAGGGCGGAGTGGAATGCCCGCCTCAAGGCGCTCGAGGGCGAGGAGAAGAAGCTCGCCGCCGAGAAGGAAAAGCTGCAATATTCCGCGCGGGCGCAGGCAAAGCGGATCATCGCCGAGCGGACGGCGCGCGCGGAGGAGCTCCTCGGCGAGATCGAGGAGATCTTCGCGCGGGAGAACGTGACGGAGTCCGACCTCATCCGCGCCCGCACGCTCAAGAACGAGATGGGGCGGGAGGACGCCGAGGAAGAGGCGCCCGTCCGTTCGGAGCCCGTCGACCCAGAAAAGCTCGGGGCGGGCGACCGCGTCTTTGTCGGCACGTTGTCCGCCGAGGGGGTCGTCCTCTCCGTGCGGAAGGAGAGGGGGACCGCCGAAGTGCAGGTGGGGAATCTCCGCGTCACGAGCAAAATTGCCGACCTCTTCCGCCCCGCGGCGAAGAGAGAGGAGAAGAAGGGCGTGCAGGTCGTACGGAACTTGAAGGAGCGCGAGCTCCCGAGGGAGTGCAACGTCATCGGCATGACGGTGCAGGAGGCGCTCCCCGAGGTCGAGGCGTTCCTCGATTCGGCGCTCGTTGCGGGCATGGCGGAGGTCCGCATCGTGCACGGCATGGGGACGGGAAAGCTCCGCTCCGCCATTCACGCATTTCTCCGCTCGCACAGGCGGGTCGAGAGTTTCCGCCTCGGGAAGTACGGGGAGGGGGAGAGCGGCGTGACCGTCGTCACGCTGCGGTAATAATCGTGCGGGCGCGACCATACAATGGAGTAATTCTCCCCGTTTGAGGTAAACTGTGTGAAGAAGCTCTCCTCCCGCGCCCTGTCCGCCGTCACCAACGTCGTCCTCGCCGTCATCGTCCTTGCGCTCGGCGCCGTCTGTTTCCTCCCGTCCGCCTCGCCCGCCGCGGGCGTCGAGCGGACGGTCCGCAAGGGAAATTCGGACGGCGTATCTCTCATGTTCAACGTCTATTGGGGCACGGAGGAGGTGTATTCCGTCCTCGACGTGCTCGACGAATACGGCGTGAAGGCGACCTTCTTCCTCGGCGGCTGCTGGGCGGACGACAACGTCCCGTGCGTGAAGGAGATCGCGGCGCGCGGGCACGAGATCGGCACGCACGGCTACTTCCACCGCGACCACGACAAGCTGTCCTTTTCGGAGAACGTCGAGGAGATCAAAACGAGCGCCGACTATCTCGCGCGGGCGGCGGGCGTCGAAGTCAGGCTGTTCGCGCCCCCCTCGGGCGCCTATTCGGACGAGACGCTCGATGCGGCGGAGTCGCTCGGCATGCGGACGATCCTCTGGAGCAAGGACACCGTCGACTGGCGGGACAAGGACGAGACCCTCTGTTTCCGCCGCGCGACGGAGGGCGTCGGGGGAGGGGACCTCGTCCTCATGCACCCCATGCCGCACACCGTCGCGGCGCTGCCGAAGATCTTGGAAAACTACAGGGGGCGCGGGCTCCGCGTCGTCACCGTCGGAGAAAACATCGCATAGAGAGGTACATATGGTTGCAAGCAAGACGCTTTCAAACGGCGTTCGCGTCGTTGTAAAACAGATGGAGGGGCTGCTTTCCGTCACGATGGGGGTGCTCGTCGGGACGGGCGCCGCCTTCGAGACGGACGCCGAGGACGGCATCTCCCACTTCATCGAACACATGCAGTTCAAGGGGACGGAGAAGCGCACCGCCTTTGAAATTTCGGACGCATTCGACGCCATCGGCGCGCAGACGAATGCCTTCACGGGCAAGGACATGACCTGCTACTATTGCAAGAGCACGTCCGACCATGCGCGCGAGGCGTTCGCGCTCCTTGCCGACCTGTTTTTGAACAGCACCTTCCCCGAGGAGGAGATGGCGCGCGAGAAGGGGGTCGTGCTCGAGGAGATCAACATGGGCGAGGACACCCCCGAGGACCTCTGCCTCGACCTTCTCGCCCGCGCCGCCTTCGGGAACGAAAATTACGGGCGGACCATCTTGGGACCCGCGAAGAACGTCAAAAGGTTCACGCGGGAGGACATCTTCCGCTACAAGGCGGAGCGGTACTGTCCGCAGAACATCGTCGTCTCCTTTGCGGGGAACATCGGGATCGATGAGGCGACGGAGCTCGCGGAGGAGCAGTTCGGCGGCATGCCGTCCGCGCCCTTCCGTGCCCGCCCCAAACAGGTCGCCATGCGGACGGACAACCTCTTCAAGCGCAAGTCCATCGAGCAGGCGCACTTCGCGTTCGCCTTCCCGAGCGTCCCCCGCGACGACAGGCGCGTCCCCGCCGTGCAGGTGATGAACGCCGTGCTCGGCGGCGGGCTCTCCTCCCGCCTCTTCAAGCGGGTGCGCGAGGAGCTCGGGCTCGCCTACTCCGTCTATTCGTACACGTCGCACTACGAGGAGACGGGCGTGCTCGCAGTGTATGCGGGGGTGAACCCCGCCAAGGCGGAGGACGCGGCGGCGGCGACCGTCTCCGTCATCGAGGAGTTGCGGCGGGACGGGCTCGGCGAGGAGGAGTTCCTCCGCGGGCGGGAACAGCTCAAGGCGGGCAACATCTTCTCGCAGGAGAACACCTCGTCGCAGATGCTGATCTACGGAAAGCAGATGCTATACCGGAACGAGCTGTACGACTTCGAGCGGCGCATGGAGGAGATCTCCTCGCTCACGCGAGGCGACGTCATGCGGGAGATCGAGGCGCTCGACCTCTCCCGCGCCGCCGTCGCCTCGGTCGGAAAACTTCCCCGCCCCATCACCGTCCGATGACGCGCTTTACGGGATTCGCCCCCGTGTTCGACGAAAGGAGCCGCGTCCTCATCTTGGGCAGTTTTCCCTCCGTCAAGAGCCGCGAGGAGGGCTTCTACTACGCCAACCCGCACAACCGCTTCTGGAAAATTGTCTCCTCCTTCTTCGGCGAGGAGATCCCGTCGGGGACGGAGAAGAGGCGGGAATTTCTCCTCCGCAACCGCATCGCCCTCTGGGACATGGTGAGCTCGTGCGAGGTGGAGGGCTCGCGCGACGAGAGCATCCGCGGCGAAGAGCTCGCCCGCGTCTCCGACCTTCTCTCCCGCCTGAACGGGGCAATGGTGCTGTGCAACGGGCATACGGCGTACAGGCTCTTCTGCAGGGAATGCCCCGAAAAGAAGGCGCTCCTTCTTCCCTCGACCTCGCCGCGCAACGCCGCGCGGAAGGACACGGAGGAGGTGTGGCACAGGGCGCTCGCCGACATATTCTGCACGGATGCACACATGCGCACGTGCGGAGACGGACAGGGGAGAAGTGTTCCGCCCCTGCCGCAAAACGATTGACAAACGGGCGCCCGTACGCTACAATAGAGAAAAACCCGCGCCCGTGGGCGGGAGGAGGAAGATATGTTTGAAAAAGTTTGCAAGATGCTTGCCGAACAGTTGGGCGTCGAGGCGGAGAGCATCCGCCCCGAACAGGAAGTCGTAAAGGACCTCGGCGCCGATTCCCTCGACGTCGTGGAACTCATGATGGCGCTCGAGGACGAGTACGGCATCACGCTCCCCGAATCGGAGGTCGAAAGCGTCAAGACGGTGCAGGACATCGTTGACATGATGACCAAGATCGCGGGCTGACCGCGGCAAACGAAAAGAGAGGGCGCGCGCCCTCTCTTTTCCTATGGTTTTCATGGCAGGACGGGAATTTGTTCCGAACGCCCCGCGAAGTTTATACGTTGAAGCGGAAGAGGACGACGTCGCCGTCCTTCATCACATAGTCCTTCCCCTCCGAGCGGACCTTGCCCTTTTCCCGCGCGCCGTTGTAGCCGCCGCACTCGAGGAGCGTTTCGTAGTCCACGACCTCGGCGCGGATGAAGCCCTTCTCGAAGTCGGTATGGATCTTCCCCGCCGCCTGCGGCGCCTTGGTTCCCGCGGGAATGGTCCACGCGCGCGTCTCCTTCTCGCCCGCGGTGAGGTAGGAGATGAGACCGAGGAGCGCATAGCTCGCCTTGATGAGCTTGGAGAGCCCGCTCTCCTCGAGCCCGAAGTCCTGCAGGAAGGCGGCGGCGTCCTCGGGCGGGAGCTCGGCGAGCTCTTCCTCCGTCTTGGCACAGACGACGATGACGCCCGCGCCGTGCCGCGCGGCATACTCCTTCACCGCCCGCACGAGGGGAAGGCTGTCCTCCTCCGCGCCCATGTCCTTCTCGGCGATGTTCGCGCAGTAGACGACGGGCTTGGAGGAGAGCAGAAAGAGGTTGTCGAGCATGAGCTTCTCTTCCTCGGTGACGGGAAGGGACGAGGCGGGCTGTTCCGCTTCGAGGTGGGCGAGCAGCCTTTCGAGGAAGCGGTATTCCTCCGCGGCGGACTTGTCCGAGCCGCCCCGCGCGGCATTCTTGATGCGGTCCTGCCGCTTCTGCACCGCCTCGATATCGGCGAGCACGAGCTCCAGATTGATGGTCTCGATATCGCGCACGGGATCGATGGAATTTTCGACATGGGTGACGTTTTCGTCCTCGAAACAGCGGACGACGTGCACGACGGCGTCCACCTCGCGGATGTGCGAGAGGAACTTGTTGCCGAGCCCTTCGCCGCGGCTTGCGCCCTTCACGAGCCCCGCGATGTCGACAAATTCGACGACGGCGGGCGTCACCTTTTTGGAGGAATAGAGGGCGGCGAGCTTTTCGAGCCGTTCGTCGGGAACGGGGACGATGCCGACGTTGGGCTCGATGGTGCAGAAGGGATAGTTTGCAGCCTCCGCGCCCGCATGCGTGAGGGCGTTGAAGAGGGTGGATTTGCCGACGTTGGGAAGTCCCACGACACCTAATTTCATACAAAACTCCTTTTGCGAACAGAGGTATTCTAACACAATTTTCCCGTTTTGACAACCGAAAGGCTTGCCGTTTGCGGGAAAAAGTTATATAATGGGAAAAGTTAAGGAGAATTTATGGATTACAGGTCGTACATTGCGGAGCGTATCTCCGCGGAGGGGATCGGAAGGGAAGAGATCGCGGAGTCCATCGTCGTCCCGCCCGACCCCGCGATGGGGGACTACGCGCTCCCCTGCTTCAAATTCGCAAAGGTCTTGCACAGGGCGCCCGCCCTCATCGCGCAGGAGCTCGCCGCGGCTTATCCCGCGGACGAAGTCGTCTCCTCCGCCTCCGCCCTGAACGGCTACCTCAACTTCAAGCTCAACCGCCGCGCGCTCGCGGGGAGATTCATGGAGGAGTTTCAAGAGGGCGAGCGGGGTAGGGGATACGGCTCCTCGGAAGAGGGGAAGAACAGGACGGTGTGCATCGACTATTCCTCGGTGAACATCGCCAAGCCCTTCCACATCGGGCACCTCTCGACGACGGTGCTCGGCGCGGCGCTCTACCGCATTTACGGCTATCTCGGATACCGCACGGTGGGCATCAACCACCTCGGCGACTACGGCACGCAGTTCGGCAAGCTCATCTCCGCCTACCGCCGCTGGGGGGACCGCGAGGAGGTGGAGCGCGGCGGCATTCACGCCGTCAACGAGCTCTACGTCCGCTTCAACCGTGAGGCGACGGAGGAGATGGAGGCGGAGGCGCGCGAGAATTTCCGCCTCATCGAGAGCGGGGACAGGGAGGCGAACGACCTCTTCGAGTGGTTCAAGTCGCTCACGATGGCATACGTCGGCAAGATCTACGACCGCCTGCACGTCCGCTTCGACAGCTACGCGGGCGAGCGGTTCTACCTCGACAAGATGCAGCCCGTCATCGACGAGCTCAAGGAGAAGGGACTTCTCACCGAAAGTCAGGGGGCGCAGATCGTCGACCTCGAGGGGTACGGCATGCCGCCCTTCCTCGTTCTCCGCTCGGACGGCGCGTCGCTCTATGCCACGCGCGACCTCGCCGCGGCGTTCTACCGCAAACAGACGTACGACTTCGACAAGTGTCTCTATGTCGTCGCCT
Organism: uncultured Clostridia bacterium; assembly: GCA_947589235.1. Lineage (GTDB taxonomy): Bacteria > Bacillota > Clostridia > Christensenellales > Borkfalkiaceae > Gallimonas. The sequence goes on along the minus strand of CANQAX010000004.1, from coordinate 8,545 downwards.
ATCAGCAGAATCTGCACTTCAAGCAGCTCTTCAAGGTCATCGAGCTCATGGGCAAGGAGTGGGCGAAGGATCTCGTCCACGTCGCCTACGGCATGGTCTCCTTGGAGGACGGCGCCATGTCCACGCGGCAGGGGAAGGTCGTCTGGCTGGAGGACGTCCTGAACCGCTGCGTCGAGAAGGCGGCGCAGGTGCTCGAGGAGAAGAATCCCGACCTCGCGGGGAAGGACGCGATCGCCGAGACGGTCGGCGTCGGGGCGGTCATCTTCGGCGCCCTCTACAACAACAAGATCAAGGATATCGTATTCTCGTACGACAAGGCGCTCAACTTCGACGGCGAGACGAGCGTCTACGTGCAGTACACCTGCGCGCGGTGCTCCTCCGTCCTCGAAAAGACGAAGGGTCTGCCCTTCGGCGATGCCCGCGCGGTCGAGCCGAACGACAGGGAGTTCGAGCTCATCAAGGCGCTCGGGGAGTTCCCCGCGGCGGTGCGCTCGGCGGCGGAAAACTACGAGCCGAGCACGGTCGCGCGCTGGTGCGTCAACGCGGCGCAGACCTTCAACAGGTTCTATCTCGAATGCAAGATCGCGCAGGCGGAGAGCGACGACGCGCGCGCATTGCGGTATTTCCTCACCAAAGCGACGCTCACGGCGCTCTCCCGCGGGCTCTCCCTCCTCGGGATCGGCGTTCCCGAGAAGATGTAGCCATGAAGGCGGTCCTCTTCGACCTCGACGGCACCCTCCTCGACACGGTGGAGGACATCCGTGCCTGCCTCAACGTCTCGCTGTCCGAGCACGGTCTCCCCGAGCTCACCCATGAGGAGACGGTGCGCTACGTCGGGAACGGCGCCGAAATGCTCGTGAGAAGGGCGACGGGCGGCAAGTCCGTTCCCTCCGTCCTTGCCCGTTTCCGCGCGCTGTACGAGGCGAGCGGGGGCGGGCTCATCCGTCCCTTCGGGGGAATGGCGGAGCTCCTTTCCGCGCTCCGCGGGAGGGGAGTGAAGCTCGCCGTCATCACGAACAAGCCGCAGCGGGCGGCGGAACACGCGATAGAGACCTTCTTCCCCCGAACGTTCGACTTTGTGGGCGGGGACGACGGCTCCTTCCCCTTAAAGCCCGACCCCGCGCTCTCGCGGTACTGCGCCCTCACCCTCCGCGTTCCCCTGCGGGAATGCGTCGTCGTCGGCGACGGCGAGACGGACGTGGAGACCGCCCGCAATGCGGGAATGGCGTGCGTCTGCGCGCTGTGGGGGTACCGCTCCCGCGAGACGCTCGCGCAGGCGGGCGGGACGGCGTTTGCCTCCTCCCCCGAGGAGCTCGGAAAAATTTTGGGGATTTTTTGAAAAGGGTTGTATTTTTTGCAGGTCCGTGATATAATTTTCTCGTTCGAGCAAAATCGAAAAATACGAAAAAAGGAGATAAGATTCATGAAGAGATGTGCTGTTTGCGGTGAGATCGTCGAGGACGACGTCGAGGTCTGCCCCGTCTGCAAGGCGAAGAAGTTCGTTCCCGTCGAGGAAACGAAGTTTGCCTGCGAGCACCATGTCGGCGACGGCAGGGTGGAGGACAAGGAGATCATGGACGGGCTCCATGCCAACTTCACGGGCGAGTGCACCGAGGTGGGCATGTACCTCGCGATGGCGCGCGTCGCCGAGCGGGAGGGGTATCCCGAAGTTGCCGAGGCGTACAAGCGCTATGCGTTCGAGGAAGCGGAGCACGCGGCGAAGTTCGCGGAGCTCTTGGGCGAGGTCGTCACCGACTCCACGAAGAAGAATCTCGAGCTGCGCGCCGCCGCCGAAGCGGGCGCGTGCGAGGGGAAGCTCAAGCTCGCCAAGCGCGCGAAGGAGCTCGGCTACGACGCCGTGCACGACACCGTGCATGAGATGGCGAAGGACGAGGCGCGCCACGGCGCCGGGTTCAAGGGGCTCCTGAAGCGCTACTTCAAGGCGTAAACCGAACCGAATGAAAACCCGACGGGAAGTTCCCGTCGGGTTTTACAAATATTGGAGAGTGGGAGGCGCTTGCGGCTGGGACCGCTCCCGCCACCGTGCCTTTATTGTAAGGCATTTTCCCCGCCTATGCAACCTACTGTTTGCGTTTGCGGCTCTATTCGTGTTCCTTTCACGGGTAGAGTTCAAAATTCACACTCTACTCACGGTAGAATCGTTGACATTTGCCGTGATGTCTGGTATAATGGCGGCATGGAAGAAAAGGTTTCGCCCGCAAAGAACGAGGATCAGGACGATCTTGCGGTCATCGTCGGAAAAAATCTCACCCGCTTGAGAAAGCGCTCCGGCATGACCCAGCTCGAACTTGCGGAAAAGATCAACTATTCGGACAAATCGGTCTCGAAGTGGGAGCAGGGGAACGGCGTGCCCGACGCGCGCATCCTCGTCCAGCTCGCCGACCTCTTCAACGTCTCGGTGGACGACCTCGTCCGCGAGCACGAGGAAAAGCCCGTCATTCCCAAGCGGGAGCGCCGCATCAAGCGCTTCGTCGTGACGTGCTGTTCGGTGGGGCTGTGCTGGCTCGCCGCGGTCGTCTGTTTCGTGCTCATCGGGATCTTTTCCGAGGTCGGGGCAAAATGGCTCGCCTTCCTGTACGCGGTTCCCGCGAGCGCGGTCGTCGTGCTCGTGTTCAGCTGTGTCTGGAGATGGCGCTGGACGCGCGTCGTCTCGCTCTCCGTCCTCATCTGGACGGCAATTGCCTGCGTCTACCTCACGGCGGTCGTCTGCGGCTTCGTGAAGAACATGTGGCTCCTCTTCCTCATCGGGGTGCCGCTGCAGATCCTCACCCTCTTCTTCTTCGTCTGGTGGCGGAGAGGGCGCGGAAAGGAGTAAGTTCGGCGCGTCTGCGGGCGCGCCTTGGTGCGTATGAAGGAAATTCCCGTTCCCGCGGACGCTGCGGCGCGCGAGCGCCGTTCGCGGTCCCTCAAACGAGTGTGCACGCTCTGCAGCGTCGCATTCTACATCCTTGCGGCGCTTGCCGCGGCATGCCTGCTCGCGCTCCTCATTACCGTGCTCGTCTTTGAGCTCGGGAAGGGGCAGTCGGACGCCCTTCTCTATCTTGCGCTCGGCGTCTCCTTCGCGGGCGGGGCGGTGCTCGGCGTTCCCGCGGCATTCGGCTTTGCCCGCCTGTCCGAGCTGCTCCTGTCCCGCCGTACCGACTATTTGGAGCGGTGCGACGGAGAGGAGAGCTTCACGGTGGGCGAGGGCACCCTCGCGACCTTCGGCGAAACCGCCCTCACCCTGCACGGCAAAAAGGAGGGACGGGACGTCACCGTGCCGTATGCGCACATGCGCATTTTCTCCGTCTGTACCCGCCGTTCCCCCCGCGAGAGGGGGAAGTGGAGCGTCCTCTTCGGGATCCCCGCGCGCTATCTTGCCAAGAATGCCGAAAAGGACACGCCCCTCCTCGTTCAGGCGGACGCCAAGGAGCGGCTGTACCGCGCCATTTCCGCGCACGGGCTGAACATGGAGGGCGAACGCCCGCAGGAGGGGAGCGGGAAGCGGTTCAAGGCAACGGAAAAATTCTCCCTTCCCGACGGGGGAAAGCGAAGGAAGGCGCTCATCCTTTTGGGTGTCGGCGCCGTGGCGGCGGCGGGGGGCATTGCGACCCTCTTCTTCGAGACGATGGCGGGCTCCATGCTCGTCGCCGTCGGGCTCGCCGTGGGGCTCCGCGCCGTCCTCAACTTCACGCGGGCGCGGCGGGTGCTCGCCCTGTATGAAGAGGGAATCTTCTTCCGCGTGCCCGAGGCGGCGGAGAGCGAATTTTTGAAGTGGGAACAGATCTGGACGATCAAAAAGCGGGAGGGGGCGCTCCGCGTCGAGTGCGCGTACGGCGCCTACGAATTCCCCGAATTCGGGGAACTGTACGAAGAACTTTCTTCCCGCCGCCCCGACAAGTGCGGAGGAGAGGAATGAGGGAGCTCGTCATTCACGGCGTGTACCGCCATTTCAAGGGAGGGCGCTACCTCGTCGAGGGCGTCGCCCGCCACAGCGAGACGGGGGAAGAGATGGTCGTCTACCGCCAGTTGTACGGCGCGCGCGAACTGTACGTCCGCCCCAAGGAGATGTTTCTCTCCGAGACGGACCGTGAAAAATATCCCGATGCGCAGAAATTTCGCTTCGAGCTCGAGATCTGACGTCGCAAGCAGAAGCGGTTCCGCAATATGATAAAGCGGAGCGGAGGTCGTCATGCAGCTGTGTGAGAGATGCAAAAAGAAAGCCGCGCAGACCTATATCAGGAACGCGGGGGGAAAGGAGGTGCGGCTGCACCTCTGTCCCGATTGCTATGCCGAGCTCTATCCCGTGGGGGAGGACAGCTTCTTTGCCTCCCTTCTCGGCAGTTCCGTCCCCGCGGAAAAGACCTGCCCCGCCTGCGGGACGTCCTTTTCGTCCTTCCGCAGCACGGGGCTGTTGGGCTGCGCCCATTGCTATACCGCCTTCCGCGAGGAGCTCATTCCCACCATTCAATACCTTCAGGGAAGGATCCGCCACACGGGCAAGGCGCAGAGCACGGACGCCGAGGAAAAATACGACATGGTCCGCAGTCTCGTGAACGAGCGCGAGGCGGTGAAGCTCCGCCTCGAGGAGGCGCGCGACGCCAAGGACGGCATGCGGGTGAAGAAGCTCGAGGAACAGCTCGCCGCCATCACGCGGCGGCTCAATTGGGAGGACGAATGAAGCGCGATATGCCGAGACCGGCGTATGAGAGCGTCGCGGTCTCTTCACGGATCCGCCTTGCGCGGAATTTCAAGGATTATCCCTTTCCCGCCCTCCTGAAGCGGGACCCGCACGCGGTCGAACAGGCGACGGAGATCGTCGGGCTCATCGCGGCGGAGCTGTCCACGATGGACGAATTCACCCTGTACGACGTGGGCTCGCTCACCGACGAGCGGGCGGCATACCTCGTCGAGCGGTACCTCATCAGCCGCGACCTCGTGCGGAACAGCGCCATCTCCGCCGCCCTCATCGCCCCCGACGAGAGCATCTCCGTCATGATCAACGAGGAGGACCACATCCGCGAGCAGTACTTCATGAAGGGGTTCGACCTGCAGAAGGCGTACGAGCGCATCTCGGGCATCGACGACGTCATCTCCGAGTCCATTCCGTTCGCCTACGACAAGACGTTCGGCTACCTCACCGCCTGTCCCACCAACTTGGGAACGGGCATGCGCGCCTCGGTCATGCTCTTTCTGCCCGCCGTCTCGAGGCGGGGGGTCCTGAAGGACATCGTCTCCCTCCTCACGCGGCAGGGGCTCGTCGTGCGCGGGGCGTACGGAGAGGGGAGCGGCGCGGACGGCGAACTCTTCCAGATCAGCAATGAGGTGACGCTCGGGCGGACGGAGGCGGATATCCTCGCCGAGGTCGAAAATTCGGTCAAGATCGTCGTCGAGATCGAGCTCCGCGAGCGCGACCGCATGGCGGCGGAGGAGGGGATCGATTTGCAGGACCGCGTGATGCGTGCCTACGGGGTCGTCACCAATTGCCGCAAGATCGACGCCCGCGAGTACATGCGCCGCATGGCGGACGTCAAGCTCGGCATTGCGCTCGGCTTCTTCCGCCCCGCGGCAGACGGCAGAAATTACAAGCAGATGGCGGCAATCGACGACCTCATCGTCGCGATGCGCCCTGCCAACATCAACAGGCTCAACGGCTCCCCGCTCTCGGCGGAGGAGCAGGATGTTTTCCGCGCCCGCTATACGGTGGAGCGCATGCGCGAGCTCAAACTCGCGCCGTAGGAGGATCATGGATTCCACGTTTTTTTCGGACAATCTCAAGCGCGTGATCGCGGCGGCGGAGAAGGCGGCGGCAGATTACGGGACCAGCTATGTCGGGAGCGAACACCTTCTGTACGGCATGTTCGCCGTGCCCGAGAGCACCGCGGGCATGCTCCTCGCCGAGGCGAAGATCAGCGCCAAGAAGTATGCCTCGCTCTTCCGCAACAACGTGAGCCACGACAGGTCGTTTTACGGCTACACACCGCGCACCAAGTACCTCATCGAGATCGCGGTGGGCTTTTCCTCGAGCGCTTCCAAGCGCAACGGATTTCTGACGGGGAGCGAACATCTCCTCCTCGCCATTCTCCGCATGGACGACTGCCTCGCCGTGAGCATCCTGAGGGGCATGGGCGCCGACATCGACGCCCTCGCCGAGCGCACCGAGGCGTTCATCAACGACGACACGGTGCCCTCCGAGGAGGCGACGAATTCCGTCCCCTTTGAGCTCACGCGCAGCCTTCCGACCGCCGAACAGGAGGAGGAATACAAGTCCCTCCTGCAGTACGGGACCGACCTCACCCGCCGCGCGCGGGAGGGGAAGCTCGACCCCGTCATCGGGCGCAGGAAGGAGATCGAAAAAGTCATTCAGATTCTCTCCCGCCGCTCCAAGAACAACCCCGTCCTCATCGGCGAGCCGGGCGTCGGAAAGAGCGCGGTCGTCGAGGGGCTCGCACAGGCGATCGTCCTCGGCGAGGTGCCCGACCTTCTGCGCGACAAGATGGTCTTTTCGCTCGATCTTACCGGTTTGCTTGCGGGCGCGAAGTTCCGCGGCGATTTCGAGGAACGACTGAAGAAGGTCATGGAGACCGTCGTAAAGGACAAAAACATCATTCTGTTCATCGACGAAATCCACATGATCGTCGGGGCGGGCAGCACGGCGGACAGCACGATGGACGCCTCGAATATCTTAAAGCCCATGCTCGCCCGCGGCGAATTGCAGACGGTGGGCGCGACCACGCAGGAGGAGTACCGCAAGTACATCGAAAAGGACGCCGCGCTCGAGCGCCGCTTCACGCCCGTCCTCGTCGAACAGCCGAGCGTGGAGGACACCGTCGTCATTCTGACGGGGTTGAAGGATAAGTACGAGGCGCACCACAACATCGTCATCACCGACGAGGCCATCGAGGCGGCGGCGCGCCTCTCCGACCGCTACATCACCGACCGCTTCCTCCCCGACAAGGCAATCGACCTCATCGACGAGGCGGCATCGCGCGCGCGGCTCAATTCGTATAACGGTCCCGTCGAACTCCACGAGGCGGAGGACCGCCTGACGCGGCTCGTCGCGGACAGGGAAAAGGCGTGGAAGTGGAAGGAATTCGAGCGGGCGTCCCGCATTGCCGCCGAAATGCAGAAGCTGTCCGAGCAGATCTCCGAGATGAAGGACGCTTGGAACCGCAAGCGCAACACCACCCACCTCTCCATCGGCGCGGACGACATCGCCGAGATCGTCTCGGCGCGCACGGGGGTGCCTGTCCTCAAGCTGACGCAGGCAGAGAGCGACCGCCTCATGCACCTCGAAGAGGAACTCCACCGCCGCATCATCGGGCAGGACGAGGCGGTCTGCGCGGTCGCGCGGGCGATCCGCCGCGCGCGTGCGGGGCTGAAGGAGCCCAACAAGCCCATCGGCTCGTTCATCTTCGTCGGTCCCACGGGCGTGGGCAAGACGGATCTTTGCAAGGCGCTCGCGGAGTGCCTGTTCGGCGACGAAAACCTCATGATCCGCCTCGACATGTCCGAATACATGGAGAAGGGCTCCGTCTCCAAGCTGATCGGCGCGCCCCCGGGGTACGTCGGCTACGAGGACACGCAGGGCGCCCTCACCGAGCGCCTCCGCCGCAAGCCGTATTCCGTCGTCCTCTTCGATGAAATTGAAAAGGCGCACCCCGACGTGTTCAACGTCCTGCTGCAGCTGCTCGACGACGGCAGGCTCACGGACAGCCGCGGAAGGACGACGGATTGCAAGAACACCGTCGTCATCCTCACGTCCAACGTCGGCGCGCACGCCGTGCGGGAGCCGCGGCTCGGATTTTCGGCGAGCGAGGACGCCCGTGCCTACGAGAATATGAAGGAGAACATCGAGGCGGCGCTCAAGGCGCAGCTCCGCCCCGAGTTCTTGAACCGCCTCGACGAGATCGTCATCTTCCACAAGCTCTCGCGGGAGGACGCCGCGAAGATCTGCGGCAAGATGCTCGAATCGCTCCGCAAGCGGCTCTTGGAGCACGGGATCGACCTCAAGGTGAGCGCAAGGGCGCGGAACAAGCTGGTCGACGAGGGCTACAACGACGAGTACGGCGCCCGACCCCTGCGCCGCGCGGTGCTCAAATTCGTCGAGGACCCGCTCTCCGAGCGAATCCTGACGGGCGAATTCCATGAGCGGTCCGTCGTCATCGTCGACGAGGAGAACGGAGAGCTCGTGTTCCGCGAAGAATAAGAAAAAAGGAAGCGGACCCCCTGCCGTGCGGCAGGGGGTCCGCTTCTCTAAACTTCAAAACAAGATTACGGGAGAGCGTTATACTCCTCGTCCTCTACGGGCTCCAACCACTCGTCGGAGGTCTGTTCGCCCGGGACCTCGACGGCGAGGTGGGAGAACCAGCTGTCCTTCGCGGCGCCGTGCCAGTGCTTGACGCCCGCGGGAATGTTTATGACGTCGCCGGGCTTCATCGGGACGGCGTCCTTTCCCCACTCGCGGTACCAGCCGCGCCCCGCAACGCAGACGAGAATTTGCCCGCCGCCCTTCGTCGCATGGTGGATATGCCAGTTGTTGCGG
>CANQAX010000003.1 GCA_947589235.1 uncultured Clostridia bacterium | reverse complement strand
TGTCCTTTTGCACGGGAGAGGCCTCCCACTGCTCGTTGCCGACGCCGAGGTATTCGAGGTGGAAGGGCTCGGGGTGCCCCATCTCGGCGCGCACCCTGCCCCAGACGGTGTCCGCCCCGCCGTTCGCAAATTCGACGACGTCGAGCGCCTCCTGAATGTACGTCTCGAGCTCGGGGTCATTCAGGGGAACGAACTCGGTGGACATGTACTGGCATGCGATGCCGACGCTCACGACGGGGAGCGGCTTTGCGCCGAGGTACTCGCAGAGGCGGAAATATTCGTAGTAGCCGACGCCGAGCGTCTGCCCGTAGTGGGAGTACTCGGAGCGGAAGTTGTTCTCGGGACCGGTCGCGTGCACCGCCCAACGGTTCCAGTTGTGCTTTCTTCGCTCCGTCTGCCCGATGGAGTTCTTCCAGAGGTAGCGGTTCGCGAGGCTGTTCCCCTCGACGACGCAGCCGCCGGGGAAGCGGAGAAATCCGGGCTTCAACTCCTTCATGAGCTCGACGAGGTCGCGGCGGAACACGCCGAGCACGGCGTTTTCGGGCATCATCGAGAAGGCGTCCACGTGGACCGTCCCCGCCTTCATAAGGCGGAACACAAAGTCCGCCCTGTCCGCCGAGGTCTTTGCCTTCACGCGGAAGGAGTAGCGGTGCCACTTCCCGTCCGCCTTCAGCTTGACCTTCTTGCCGAGGAGCACGCCGCCGCCCTGTTCCGCCCCCGCGAACGCCTTGCCGCGGTAGTCGTACGAGCGCGCGTAGAAGGAAATTTTATACACGGTGCCCGCCGTGAGGTACAGCCCGTCATACGCCTTGTTGCGGACGCCCGCGCCCGCCTCCGCCGAGAGGCGCAGATAGTGCGGGTTCTCGGGAAAGAGCGGACGGTCCGTCTTGATCTTCATGGCGACGTCCGCACCCGCGGGAACGGGCTCCCACGCGTAGCCGCCATCGTCGTCGACGATGTAGCGGTCCCACTCGCCGTGGACGTCCTTCGCCTCGAAATTCCTGTTTTCGAGCATTTCGGCGTACAGTCCGCCGTCCAAATCGTAGTTGAGGTCCTCAAAGAACAGCCCGACGCCGCCCGGGCGCACGGGGACCTTCCCCTCTTGGGTGATCGAGATCTTCATATCTTCCTCCCGTTCCGCGAATTGATTTCTGCGGATCGATTGCCGCCGCCCCTATTGCAGCGACGGGCGCATGCCGATGTCCTTCTTCCCGCGGGCGCCCTCGATGGAGTGCGCGATGTAGGTGATATGGTCTGCGGCACGCTCGAGATTGCCGACGAGGTTGATGAACACGCTCGAATTCTGCGGCTGGCATTTCCCCTCGTTGAGGCGCTTGATGTGCGTGTTGACGAGCTCCTTGCGGTCGCGGTCGATCTCGTCCTCGAGCCTGTCCACGTCGGCGAGACGGGCAAAGTCGCGGTAGAGGAAGGTCGCGAGCGAGAGCACGTACAGCTTCTTGATCTTCTCGTACATGTTCTGCGTCATCTCGAGGAACTCGTTGGAGAACACGAGGTCGTCCTCGACATAGTGGCGGGTGTACTTGGTCACGTTGTCGGCAAGCTCGCCGACACGCATGATGTCGTTCAAAACGTAATGCAGGGTGGAGATGGTCTCCTCATCCTCCATGAGCGGGGTCTGCCCCGACAGCTTGACGAGGTAGGAGATCGCCCGCTTGTTCGCCTCGGAGAGCTCGTCGTTCTGCTTCTGGATCTCCTCCGCCTTGGCGACGTCCTTGTCGATGAATGCCTCGAAGGAGTCGCTCAACGTGTTCACGGCGAAGGTGAACACCTTGCCCGTCTCCTGATAGAGATATCCGAGGGCGACGGAGGGCGAACGAAGGAGACGTTCGTCGAGTTCGCCGAACAGCACGGGCGCGACGGGCGCCTTCTCCTCCGGCTCCTTCTTGCCCCGAACCACGAAATCCGCGAGCCAGACGAAGCCCTTCACGAAGGGAAGGAAGAGGAGGGTGTTGATGACGTTGAACATGGTATGGAACAGCGCGATCTGCATCGTCTGCCCGAGCCCCGGCTTGCCGAATACGGTGATGTCCGAGGGAAAGATTCCCGCGAGCACGGTGTCGGCGAAGCCCGTCCAGCAGACGAGAATGACCATGAAGATGATCGCGCCGAAGAAGTTGAACATGAAGTGGATGAGCGCCGCGCGCTTGGCGTTGGTGCTCGCCCCGAGCGAGGAGATGAGCGCCGTGACGCACGTCCCGATGTTGGAGCCGATGATGATGTAGAGGGGCGCGTTCCCCCCTCCGCCGATGACCATTCCGAGGGAAGCCATCGTGATGATGATGGCGTTCACCGCCGTCGAACTCTGCACGAGTGCGGTGATGGCGATCCCCAAGAGGAGCAGGAGGAAGGGATTCCTGATGGCGCCGAGGACGCCCGAGATCGCATCGAATTCCGCCGTCCCCTTCTCGAAGGAGAGCGCGGAGGACATGAACTTGAGCCCGACGAAGATGAGACCGAACGCCGTGATGACGTTGCCGATCGACTTCGTCTTTTCGCTCTTGGAGAACATCGTGATGAACACGCCGACGGCGGCGAGCGCCAAGAACACGGCGGTGATGTCCGACCCCGCGAGCGCGATGACCCATGCGTTGAGCGTCGTTCCGATGTTCGCGCCCATGATGATCGTCGTCGCCTGAAACAGCGTCATGATCCCCGCGTTGACGAGACCGACGACCATGACCGTCGTAAAGGCAGAACTCTGCCCGAGAATTGTCATCCCCGTTCCGATCCCGACGCCCGCAAAGCGGCTCTTCGCCGTCCTGTTGAGCATCTTCTGCAATTTTCCGTGCGCAAGTCTCGTCATGTTGTCGGAGAGGAATTTCATGCCGACGAGGAAGGTCCCCATCCCCCCGAAGATCTGCATGACGATCTTAACGATATCCCACGCGTCCATACCCTCTTCCTTTGCTTGGAGTATCTCTATTATACCAAGCAGCATGGACATTTGTCACGCATTTTTCATGAATTTGAAAAAATTCTCCGCAAATTCGCCGAACGGCACGGACCCCGCCCCGGAATGCGATTGTTTGATCCCCTATCCCGCTCCCGAAACGCGCGTTCTCCCCTTCCCCCTTGCCGCGGCGTTTTTCCTATCCCCTGCTTGCCGCCGCGATTTTCTCCTCCCCTCGCCCTTACGGGAAAAGTCCCGAAACGCGCGTTCTCCCCTTCCCCGCCTCGCCGTGCGGAGGACGTTCGGACGAAAATTTCCGTTCCCCGTTTTTGCGCCCGAAAATGCTTGCAAAATATTTTTTCGTTTGCTATAATGATAAAGCTGTCCGAAAAGGGACTCCGAGGAGTAGCGCAGTTTGGTAGCGCGCTTGGTTCGGGACCAAGAGGTCGCGTGTTCAAATCACGTCTCCTCGACCACAACGGGGTACGGATCTTTTTCCGTACCCCGTTGCGTATTCCAATGCGTCTTTTTCCGTACCCCGTTGCGTATTCCAATGCGTCTTTTTCCGTACCCCGTTGCGTATTCCGGTGCCCCTTTTTGCGTATTCCAATTCGTCTCCCCGTCCTCTCCCCGCCATGAGATGCAAGATGTGACGCGGGGTTTGCCCTTCTCCGCACTGCCATGGGGCGCAAGATGTGACGCAGAGTTTGCCCTTCTCCATGCCGCCATGAGGCGCAAGATGTGACGCAGAGTTTGCCCTTCTCCATGCCGCCGTAGAGCGAAAGCTGTGACGCGGGGTTTTCCTTCTCCATGCCGCCCGCGAAAAAATGTGCGAAACGGAAATTTTCCCGAGAAAGGGAGAGAAAAATACTTGACACTTTCCGAAATATCGATATAATAAGATATGCTTTTGCAGGGTCTTTGGGCAGAGCGCCCGCCGACCCGAACATATGATATTGAGGTGTAGCGCAGTTTGGTAGCGCGCTTGGTTAGGGACCAAGAGGTCGCGTGTTCAAGTCACGTCACCTCAACCATGGCACTGTATATTGTATTGATTTCCACGTCAAACACAATATATGGTGCCTTTTTTTTGCCTTTTTCCACAAAAAAATCGCTTTTTTGGGTAGAAATTTGGGTAGAAAAATCAATAATCCAACTTCTCGATCTCCCGGAGCATAAACTCATCCGAGAAATGCGTGTAGACCGCCGTCGTCATGTCCGAACGATTCACATGACCCGTCCAGACGTCCACCACCTCTTTCGCGATCCCGCACTCCTGACACCTCGTCGTGAACGTGTGCCGAAGATCATACAACTGATGCGAAGGGAAAAGTTTCTTGAAACAATTCGTCAAAACTTTCCCGCACTTCGCAATATCTTCGGCGGTCATCGGAAGATACTTCCGAAGCCCCGGCGCAATCGGGATCTTGCGGTAGGTCTGTCTGTAGCCCTTCCGACACTTCCCGTTCGCGACGGTGACGAAGTTCTCGTCGATGGTCACGCTTGCGATCTCGCTCCGTCGGATCCCGGTGTACAGATACAGCATGTACTGCTTCTGATAGAAGGAGCTCTTGCACCGCTCGATAAAGTCCGCGATCTCCGCCTTCGACAGAGCCCGCCCGTGAACGCTCTGGTGCTTCGGCAGCTTCACATAGTCCATGGGATTGGACGTGATGAGCCGCTCCCCCACCGCAGCGCGCAAGATCTCCTTCAGAAGCACTCTCGCCTCATCCGCCGTTCTCCCGAGCCCGAGCTCGAGGAGCCCGTTCAGAAAAACTTGGCAGTTCATCGGCGTCAGATCCCGCAAGGGGATCAAGCCGAGCCCCGGGAGGATGTGGTTCCGCAGGCAGCGCGACTGCATCTCGAACGTCACTTCCTTCACGTTCACAGCCTTGACGTTCTCGAAGTACAGGTCTGCAAACTCCGCAAGCGTGACGTCGTGCTTTGCCGGCTTGCTCTGCGGAACGACCTTCTCATCCTCGACGCTGCGCGCCCACTCCCGGAACCGCTCCATGACAACACTTTTTTTCTTATTGGTGAATTGAACATCAAATCCGCCGCGACGATACCTCACCTGCCAGTATCCGTCGCGTGTCATGCGGAAATGCCCGTATTTGAGTTTCGGCATCTTTTTTATCTCCTCCTGCGAATAAAAAAGAGCTTCTTCTCGGGTCACCGCCTTACTACCTGTCTCAATAACTTCCTTTTCCTCGCCCTGCACATCCGATAAAGCGAAGTCCTCCCGCTCGCGGGAGGACTTCGTCATATCGGGCAAATCGTCGCCGATATCATAATCACCGTCTTTAACGACAAACAAGCGTGGTCGCGACGGTTCCTCCGGCAACAACGCCTGCATTTCCGCAATCAAACAGGCTGCAAGGCGAAGTTTTTCTCCCAAAAGTTCAAAATCCATCTTCTGCAAACTCCTTACGGAATATATTCCGCAAGAATTATATCACAGAAGATCTCAACCTTTTTAGTCGCTTTTTGCACAGCAAAAATCGACTAACATTCAATTTTCACACTTCACTTCTTCTTTTTCCCCTTTTTCGGAGCGATCTGATGTTTTGTTTCTGCTTCGAGCTCTGAGATCCCGCGCTCCGGCGTCGGAAGATCTTCCGGCATCGTGCCGCCGAGTTCTTCGATTGTATACCGCACCTTCTTCCCGACCTCAAAATGCGTTGCATTTGCGGCGGCGGGAGTGCTCACACCCTCGCGCTTCATCTTCGCTTCCGTCTGCGTAATACGGAAGAGGTTCGCCGCGAGCTCCTCGCTTCCCATATGGTCGAGGATCTCTTGCCCTTCCGAAAGCCCTTTGTGCTCCGCAATATCGCGTGCGGTCATCCCGCCGTACAATCCGCGATAGCCGGCATCCTGAAAGGAAGCATATTCTTGCCGAGTGATGATCCCCGCACGGTGGGCGGCTTCCGCAAGCAGCATATTTTTCTGCCTGATGTCGCCGCGGATGAAGAGCCTGCGCTCATCCTCGGTGAGACGGTCGTACAGTTCGGCAAGCTCCTGCTGCCGCGTCTGCACGGCGAAATAGGTCTGCCCCCACGCGATCACGTCTTTGCGTGGATCACCGTTCATCACGATGAGATAGCACGCATACCGAGAGAGTTTGTAATCCGGAATCGCCTTCATTTTGGTTTTGTTGACGTCAACAAAACCTAATTCTTCGGCATTCTTTTTCGGCTTAACAGGCATCTCAACCATTTTGTTGACCTCAACAAAATGGTCGGCGACGCTGTGCTGACTGATCTTACAAGCAATTTTTGCGGTCTCGATTACCTTTGCAAAATTTCTCCACTCCTTGTACTCGAGCGCCCCCTGCAGCTCGCGGGCAAGCCAATACTCCGCGCCGTTCCCGTCGGTACGGCGCAGATCGTCGAAGAGCTTCTTCTGTCTTTCTTCAAGTTCGGTCATGAAATCACTCCTGCAAAATTTAGAAATTTTTTGATTTTACACTTCCCTCTTCTGAAGCTCCGGACAAAGCTCGAAGATAAATCTTCAGATCTTCTTTTCGGGAAGAAGAAAGACCATCAAAAAGAAACAAAACTTCCCTCTCTTCCGCAGAAAGGGTAAGAGAGGAAGACCCAGAACGATAAGGAGCAATCGACGCAACAAGGAGTGCGTCGTAAGTTACGCCATTATAAGCCCTATCTGCAATTTTTTTCAAAAATTGCGGTGAAGGCGTATGCTTGCCCTGCATAATATGAGAAAGCGTAGCCGAACTAACCCCGCAATGCAAAGCAAACTGATTTTGAGAACGATCACCTTGCGCAAGTTTAAGAAGCTCTATAAGCGAAGTGTTTATCATTTGTCAACTCCCCCAAACCAATAAAATCGAACTTCTTTTCCAATCTACTACGCTTTTTTTCTAAACAAAAAATCTCTTTCCTAAGATCTTCTAATATCATACAAATCTCCCAAAACTATGCTTTTTTCTTTTCAAATTTAACGTCCGATCCGGAAAGAGCGCGAAGATATATCTTCAGATCGTCTTTGCGGGAAGGCGAAAGCTCCGCATACAGCAGCAATATCTCCTGCTCGTCGGCAGAAAGCTGCCCCGCGCCCCCGGGCACGATAACCGCACCGAGCTCATCAGTCCGACCGAGAAGATAATCGGTAGAAACATTGAAAAAGTCTGCAAGTTTCAAAAGGAAATCCGCAGACGGCTGAACAGTCCCCTTTTCCCATTTCGCTAAATTTGATTGAGAACCGAAAACAGCTTTTGCAACTTCCGCCTGCGAAAGCCCTCTTTCTTCCCTTAATTCCTTAATTCTCATAATTTCACCAATTACATTTTATTCAAATTTAACTCAAATGCTTGACAAAGTTATATTTGAATGATACAATATCCAAAAAAAGTTATAAATAACTAATCAAAGAATAAATTTCCGCGCAAAAGCGCGTAGGAGGAAACTATGGCAAAAAGAAACAGCTATGCAACGCACAGGCATTTGGGCATGAGCATTTTCTGCGTACTCATGACGCTCATCATCCTCGCCGCCTGCGTCCTCGGCGGTCTGCAGCTCTGGGGAACCGGAAAGACCAAGCCATCGGAGTGGTTCAAGTCGGATCCCGCCGCGGAGACCCCTGCAGATCCCACGGCTCCCGAAGATCCTGCGGAACCCGAGAGCTCCGGCGTGCTCGACGAGAACGGCAGCGAGCTCCCTGCAGGCGAAGTCGTCGAACTGCCAACCGCCATGCTCTTCACGGCGCCGCTCGGCGCCTCTTCCCCCACCGATGAAGGCGAGGGCGTGACGGTCACGGCGACGATGAAACCGGACAATGTCATCGACAAGAGCGTCGTCTTCTCCGTCGCCTTCAAAAACGCGGATTCCGAATGGGCGTCCGGAAAGGATCCCAACGAATACGTCTCCCTCGAGACGGTCGACGAAACATCGGTGAAGGTCAAGTGCGAGACCCCCTTCGCCGAACAGATTCTGCTCTCCGCGAGCACCGTCACGCCCAATGAGGAAGGCTCGCCGATCACCAAGACGTGCACCGTCGACTACCTGCAGCGCGTCACCAACGTCTCCGCAAAGATCGGCGAAATCGACGTCGTGCTCGGCGGGAACACCAACGTCACCGTCCTCGCCGGGAGAAGCTCCAAGGGCGCCGGCGGCGTCATCTCCGAGACCCACGACGTGAGCGACGTCTATACGATTGCCGAAACCTACACGCAGAACATCACCTTCACGGGAGGGAACTTGGCGGCAGGCGAAGATGAGGATTATATCTCATTCGGCA
This sequence comes from uncultured Clostridia bacterium, assembly GCA_947589235.1. Lineage (GTDB taxonomy): Bacteria > Bacillota > Clostridia > Christensenellales > Borkfalkiaceae > Gallimonas. Next base: position 57,118 of record CANQAX010000003.1, on the reverse strand, counting down.
GAGCAGGAGGAGGCGGCGCCCTGACGATCTTCAGCTATGATGACATTGAAAATGCCGCCGGTCAAAGCATCTACTTCGACCGCCGTCTCTTTTCGGACTACAACTTCAAACAAGTCACGACGGCAATGGGAGATTATCGGCAAGAAATTCTTTTTGCCGACTTGACTTCCGAACAAATCAACACGGAATACTTCACGCCCCGCAAAGGAAAGAAACTTTGGGATATCAAAATCACCTTCAAGGGCACGAACCACGAAGATCACATCATGGAGTTCACATCGGCGCTTCGTTGGGAAAAAATTGACGTCACCGTTCCATCGACCGAGCTTGAACTCAACAAGCAGGAAATCGTATTCTGATGAAAACACTCTGCAGAAAAGCCGGGGCGATCCTCGCCGCCCTCTTCATCGCCTGCACGGTCGCCTTCGCCCCTTCGGGAACGGAGGCAAAAGCCGCGTCCTCGTCTCTCCCTTTCGATGAAACGTCCATCGAGGACGACCTCAAGGGGATCGATCTCTCGGCATATCCGAAGGACGGAACGGGCAAGCACCGGCTCCTCGACAACGTCGGCTTTACCGAGTTCGGATACAGCGACGAAAGCCCGGAGCTCTTCGGCTTGTATTTCTACGTGTACAACCCCGGGGAGCGCGAGATCTCGCCGCAAAGCGGCGCTTGCACCGTCAACATGGCGGTGAGTTACAGCTATTCGGGGCTTCCGAACAGCTATGCAAAGCTCCCCCTCGAGCTCTGCGACGTCACGGCGAACAACCGCATTGCGAAGTTCCGCCTCAAGAACTCGCAGAGCGCCTACGAGCGCGCACGCGCGTACGCCGCCCTGCATGACGGCGAACGCAGATACGACGTCGCAGGCATTGAGCTCTGGTTCTCCGGCGACCGCGATTCCGTTCCCGAAGAGCTCCGCAAGATCTACGAGCCCGGAGAACCGAAATGGTACCGCTCGAAAGAAAGAGAAGAAACGGCATGAACGACCTCAACATTCCCGAAAAACTCAAGCAGGAGTTCAACGAGCTCCACGAACGGATCTATGCCCTCTCTTGCGAGCACAGACGCTACGCGCCCAAGATGTCCGATGACCTCAATAAAGCAATTGAAGAGGCGCTCAAGGAAGAATACAGCGCGTATCATAGGCTCTATAAAAAGAAGCTCGACACGGAGATCAAGATCCAAATCCAAGCCTTGGAGCAGAAGGCACAGGTCATGATCCCCGTCCGCAGGCGGCGGTGGTGGGCGCCGTGGACGTGGAAACGCAACCAAGCCGCCGTGATCTCCGACGAAATGCTCGCAGCGCTCGCCCCGATGTACTTCTCCGAACTCGAAACGCACATCGAAACGGCAGGCGGGTACAGCCTCGGCTCCCCGGAAGGCTCGCCTACAGAAGCCGCCCAAGGCGCCGCAGAAACGCCCGAGAGCGGCGCCGAGCCCGCGCCCGGGGAAGCCTACGAAACGGCGCACGGCGGCAAAGAGAACGCCCCTCCGCCCCCTGCGGCGGAATGGGAGGAATACGATGAAGATCTTGTCCCTCACGAAGGTAGCACAAGCGCTCCTCCGGAACAACGTTGAATATAACCTCACAAGGTACATCTTCAACGTGCAACAGTTCGAGCTCGCACGGCTCGACTTCGAGCTCGCGGGCGACGCGATCGGCGTCTCCGACCGCACCGTCGCCCGCAAAGTCCGAAAGCTCGCCGAGCTCGGGATCCTCTTCATCGAGGGCGACAAGCTCCGCCTCAATGAAGATCTCGCAAAAAATTAAATGCGGCAAAACCGCAAAGGAGTAACAAATATGACAAAAAAGAACTTAAACGCTTCCAATGCACGGCACAGATTTCTTCAAAACAGAAACATAAACAGAATGTTCAAAGCACACGAAAAAGGCAATTCCAATTGGAAAATCTACAATGAAAAGGTTGCCTACCACAGAAGTGTGATTGACGCACAGACAAGGGTAAATCGTGTGCTGACACAAGAAGAGAAAAAGCAGGTCTTTTCCGCCGTGAAAGCTACAAACGGGCGAGGCGTTATCTATTACCCTCAAAACAGAGGTTAAATCATGGCAAAAAGTTCCTACAAACGCGGCTTTGCATGGGGCAAGCGGACTCTCCTGAAAAAATATCGGCAAAACGGTGACGCCATGGCAAAAAAGAAAGATTCGTATGAGGTCGGGTATGCGCGTGGAAGAGGGCTTGCAGCACGAAATCTCCGCGCATACAAAAACGACCCCGGCAGCGATTTTGGACACGACGTCACGACAAAGGCATATTTGACATGTTCTCGGTACCGCGATTGCGGCGTTGGGAAAAAGGGCAAAGTTCTCTCGCGGGATCAAATGAAAATGTATGAGGGCATGGCAGACGGGCTTGTCGGCAGAAAGCACGATTACAGCGACCGACACCGCAAGATGATAAAACAAGACTATCCTCGGGACTTTTACGATTAAAAAACGCTATTGAGGTAATCGATGTTTAAGCACGGCATGACGGGAAAGGTTTACTATTCCGTCCGAGAGAAAATCAACTATTATAAGGCGGTCATCGCCGGCAAAAAAGACGCTCCTGCGGCAACAAAGCGCAAGGCAAAGGGGCGCTTGCGGACGTTGGAGCGACTGAACGCTCGCACGTTCGACGAACCGACGCTGATCGTTACAGACGATAAGCATTTCGGGAATGCGATACATAAACCCCGTCTTGGGGTTGTTGTAGCGCAAGACAATCGTGGCGGAGATCGTGTTTTGGTCGCTTCGGTTAATCACAGTGTATCAAAGGCTGTCGTTCTCGACAATGCGCCTGATAGACAAATTGACGAACATAAGCGTTGGATCAATCGGTCGGAAATCTATGAAACGAAGTATCTTGCAGGAGTAAAACCTTTAACGAAATATGACAAAGTGAAAATTCGGAAGATATATCCGAATTAAAAAAAATGCCATGATTTATTAGACCATGGCGTGCAGCCCAATGCTGCTGACCGCCGCTAAGGAAGCGGCTACTTCATAGCCTTCCAGACCTCTGCAAAAGCAGTTGCGGAACTGGCTAACTTATGCGCCCATTATAATTGATTTTATGTGGGTTGTCAAGTCTTTTTTCGAGGAAAAAATGAAAACCGTCAATGAGAGACTGAAGAGCTCCGGGAAGAACAAAACCCCCTTCGCATGGGGATACAAGTGGGGCGTACAGACCTACCGCAAGTATCCCCATGCAAAGCAGGCGGAGCGCGAAAAGCTCTCCGCCAAAATCCAAGAATACAAGGAAGAGATCCGCGACGGCGCCGGAAGATCCCGCGAATGCGCCATCGGCTTCATGAACGGCATGCGTGACGCCGCCGTCGAGCGGAAAAGAAGGAGGAAACCATGAAAACACAGGAACCCTGCCCTTGCGCCTCGTGCCCGCGAGAACCTACTTGCGACTGGGGCTGCGACCGCTTCTGCGCATGGGGCAAAGAACTCACCGAAGCAGAGATCGCCGACGCGCTCATGGAGTGCGTCGTACGGCGCGGAAAAGCGTCCGTAAAGCGCTCACACAGCCCCGTAGGGGCATAAATCTCTCCTTGCCGGAGGAGGGGCAGAAAAGCCCCTCCAAAGGCGGGAAAATACTCAAGGGGAAGAGTACATGATAAACACAGCAAGAAAAAACAGGTCCGGGAACAGCCACGCGGGATACGCCATCCGCGTCATCACGCACGGCTTCTTCGGCGCCGAGAAACTCACCGCCTCGGAGCGCGCCATCACCAACGCGCTCTATTCCTTCACCCAAAAAGGCGGGAACGCCGAGTTTACATACCCCGAGATCGGCAACCGCTACAACATCTCCACCGCGACGGTCTCGCGCACCATGCGCAAGATCTTACAGTTCTGCTTTGAAAAGGCTTCAGACCATACGTACAAGCTCAAAGAGCTCCTCCCCGCACCGGACAAGTATTTCTACATATATGACTGGCTCTGGCACGCCAAGTTCCCCTGCAAAGACGGGAACGAGGTGACAGATCTCACCAACGACCAAGTCGAAGTACTCTCCTACATAATCCATCAGAACCACCACATCCGCCACTGGACAAGCACGCAGGCGTCAATTGCGCGCACGCTCGAGATCGCCGCTTCCACCGTCTCCGAAGCCGTCTCGCGCCTCGAGGATCTCCGGATCCTCACCGTGAGAACGGTGTTCGGGCGCCGTCGGTCCGTCAACAACACGGACCGCGCCACCTTCACACTCGACTACGACCTCTTGAAAAAAATCCGCCTCGAGACGCTCCGGAACGTCAAGGCGGCGTCTCACGCTGTCCGCGATGCAGACGCCCGGGCAGACCGTGAGAGATTCTACGAAGCCCGCCAAAGGCTCGCAAACGAGCACGCCGACAGCGTGCGCGAGAAGCTCGGGCCGGGCTTTGCCGCGCTCGAGACGGAGCTCAAGCGCCTCGAAATGGAAGCAGGCAAGGCGCAAGCAGCGCGGAACATGAAGACAGTCCGCGAAATCCTCGAGAAGAAGATCGCGACCAAAGCCGCGATAGCCGAGTTCCTCAAGGAGCACGGCTACACCGCGGAAGATCTTCAGCCCCGCTATCTCTGCCCCGACTGCTGCGATACAGGGTTCCGCAAAGACGGTACCATGTGCAGCTGCTACACGCCGCCGGGAGGTACCCCATGAGCGCTTACAGCGTGTATCTGGCAGGCAAACCGAATATGGTCAGCTATCCCGAGGAGGGCAAAAAGAGCGGTGATCCCCAACCGCTCTTGTAGCCGTACAACGGGATCCTGATTCCCCGCCGCTCTCTCCGCGGCGGGGAAATTTTTTTTACTTCCCCTATCATTTCCGAATTGCGGACATATCAATATCGAAGGGTAAAATTTCAAAATCGAAGGGAATCATATCAAAATCGAAGCCTAAAATCATGGAAAAAGGAATGATTTTGAAAGATAGCGCGCCCCGGGGGGCGCGTGGTGCGGTGCGGCGCGGGCGCCGCAGTCATTCATACAAGGGCGAAGTGGTGCGGCGCCAAGAGCGGCGCCGCCCTGATCGTAGGGAGGGATATGGTGCGGCGCCAAGAACGGCGCCGCCGTGATTGTACGGAGTTATGAGGTGCCCCCGCAAGAGCGCGGGGGCAGTCATCATGAGGATCGCACGTCAATCCAGACGTGCGAAGCATGAGGAAGGGCTACGCCCTTACATCATCCTACAAGGAAAAAAGGTTACATGGTCCCGCTTTGAGGGTAAGGCTACGCTCTTACCCTCAAAGCGGGACACAGTACCGTTTTTTCAAAGGAGATGGGAAGGATCGGTTCCCGGAGCGGGAAACGCGACCGCGGCGGCGCGGATCCGCGCGGAACTCCCCCGCCGAGAACCGCCGAAAACCCAAGAAATCCCCCGAAAATCTCCACCGAAAAAACCAAAATTCCGCCCCCAAAAAAATGGGGGCAGAAATGGGTAGTAAGGCGAAAAACCGAAGAAAAAGCTCAAAATTCCCCAAAAAACAGGTTTTTTTGCGAATTTCGGTCGGGTTCAAGTCACGTCACCTCAACCATGGCACTGTATATTGTATTGATTTCCACGTCAAACACAATATATGGTGCCTCTTTTTTGCCTTTTTCCACAAAAAAATCGCTTTTTTGGGTAGAAATTTGGGTAGAAAAATCAATGAACGATTGAGGGGTTTTGGGAAGAAGACCCCCTCGCATGGGCACAGGCGGGCGTTCAAGGGTTCGGAAAATACGGAAACGATTTTTTCAAGCCGCTAAAAACGCCCGCCCTCTGAAAAAATAACCGCCCGCAGAACGGACGGTTAGAAAAGGAGAAAAGAATGTTCGCACACGGAAAGACCGGATAGGTTTATTTTTCTGTCCGAGAAAAGATCAACTACTACAAAGCAGTCATCGCCGGCAGGGAAGAAGCACCTGCAACAACAAAGCGCAAAGAGTTGGTACGCGATAAAAGCAAAACGAAATAGAAAAAGATGAGCTTCGTAAGCGACTTATCAATGTAAGTGCCACCGAGGAGAAGCCTTCCGCTTCATGCTCATCTCGCAGCATATTATACAAATCCTTAAACCGAATGTCAAGACTTTTTCCGAGGAAAAAATGAAAACCGTCAATAGGAGCTTTGGATCAATCGGTCGGAAATCTATGAGACCAAATGTATCTCGGATACAAAACCTTTGACGAAATATGATAAAGGAAAAATTCAGAAAATATATCCGAAATAAAAAAATTGCCACGGTTTATTGAACCATGGCTGCAAACCTCTTTGTGTTTGCTCTCGCCGCTTAGAGGAAGCGGCTACTTCATAGCCTTCCAGACCTCTGCAAAGCAGTTGCGGAATTGGCTAACTTATGCGCCCATTATAATTGATTTTATATGGGTTGTCAACCCTTTTTTTGAGGAAAAAATGAAAACCGTCAATGAGAGATTCGAGGGAAAACGAAACCCGTCAAAGGGCGGCGAGGGCGCGCATGTCGTCCTCGGAGATCGTAAACCCGAGCTCGGTGTTCTCCTCGATGTGGGCGGGAGAGACCGCCTTTGGAATGGCGATCATGCCGAGCTGCATCACGTAGGCGATGCACAGCTGCGGCACGCCGACGCCGTACTTTTCCGCAATCGCCGCGAGTTCCCCGCGCTTGAGGAGCCCGCCCGTCGCGAGCGGGGAATACGCCTCCGCCGCAATGCGATTGGTGCGGCAGAACTCCAAAAGCTCCCACGGGATCTCGCCTGCATAGGCGCGGACCTGATCGACCATGGGCGGAATGCTGCATCGGCGCATGAGGCTCCGAAGGTCGTCGATCTCGAAGTTGGAGACCCCGATCGCGCGGAATTTGCCCGCGGTGTACCCCTCCTCGAGCGCGCGCCAGACCGCGGCGTTCTCCTCCTCGTAGCGATACCCATTATCGTCCCCCATCTCGTCCCAAGGACGGGGCGCATGGATGAGCATGAGGTCGAGATAGTCCGTCCCGAGCGCGCGGAGAGAACAGTCGATCATGCGCTTGGTCTCCCCGTAGTTCTTGCATTCCGCGAGGATCTTGCTCGTGAGAAAGACTTCCCCGCGCCCCACTCCGCTCCGTTTCAGTCCTCTGCCCACGCCGCTCTCGTTTTCGTACGCGACCGCCGTGTCGATGTGGCGGTAGCCGAAGCGGAGCGCGTGCTCCACCGACCGTTCGGCGGCGGCATCGGGGACCTGCCATGTCCCGAGCCCGAGCTGCGGCATTCCGACGCCGTTTTGCAATAAAATCGTCCGATTTGTCATGATTTCACCCCAAAATCGCTGCATATTTGCGCGCCAAGGCACGCATGCGCATCATGCTTCTGTCGAGCCCCGTGCGACGGGCGCGGAGCTTCCAGATTGCCTCGTATTCCCCGTTCAGGCGCAGGATGTCCCGAAGGAGAACTTCGAGCTCCGCGCGCGAAATTTGCCGCTCGTCCGCCTTGATCTCGCCGAGGATACACCCGTGGCGGAGATACCCTATCGCCCAGCGCGTCTCCCGAAGGAGAAGTTCGTTCGTCCCGTTCGCCGCGACGCCGTTCAGGCGGGCTTCAATGCCCTCCAAGAAGGTGCGCGTCCTTGCGCACTCGGCGGCGCTCGGGCGGACAAAGTCGCGGTTGCAGAACAGCGGCTCGAAGTTCCCCTCGTCGACGTTCATACAGTCCGTCTGTTGGACGTAGAGCGTCTTGAAGATCTTCGTCGCGTTGAAGTCGTCGCGGTCGGCGCAGAGGTAGTACCGTCCGAGGTCGGCGAGGACGGAGGCAAACGCGCCGCTCCCGTCCCCGACGGCGAAGTCGAGAAAACGCTCGATGTCCCCGTCCTGCTCGCAGGCGGAGTTCCACGCATACGCCGCCCCCGTGGCATAGGGCAGAAGGGCGCAGGCGAAGGGCTGGCAGGTGCCGCCGTCCCCCCAATCGGTGAGAAGGATCCCCGCGGCGCCGTACTTTTTTCCGAGGCGCGCCGCCGACTTCACGTTCGCGCGCATGACGTCCGTCTTGCCCGTGACGGTGTTCCAGAGGCTCGTCCCGGGGCAGAGATAGTAATCGAGCCCCGTGCGGCGGTACATCTCGCAGAGCTCCTCGGTGAAGCTGTCCGCGCTGTACCCCCATTCGAGGAGAATGACGTCCTTGGGGAAGCGGTCGCCGTATTCGGCGCTGTACTCCTTAAAGACGTCCCCCCACATCATGGGGCGCCTTCCCCCTTCGCGCACGGTGCGGAAGATCTTTTCCATGAAGTCGAGGTAGACCTTCGCCTTCCCCTCCCGCTCGCAAATTTCGCGGCTCACGCCCTCGCCGAGCTCGAACGGCTCGTCGCCGCCGATGTTGACCTTCTCCGAGGAGAAGGGCGGAAGGAGGTCGGAAAGCTGCGCCTGCACGAGGCGCAAACTCCCCTCCTCGAGGGGAGCGAGGGTGGATGAGGGCGTCGTCACCCCGCCGTAGCGGAAGGAGCCGTTCGGGCACTCGGCAAGCGGGCGGAGCTTGTCCTCCGCGAGCCACTCGGACATGTGCCCGAAACAGTTTTGATTGGGGACGAACTCGACGAACCGCGCGCAACAATACGCGTCGATTGCCTTGACGTCCTCCGCCGTGAGGATATCCCGTTCGCCCTCGCGGTAAAATTCGCCGAGGGACGGGTAGTAGTACGATTTCCCCTCAATGTACAGCTGGAACTGGTTGAGCTTGAGGGAAGCGACCCAGTCGATGAGGCGGAAGATGGTCTCATTGGTCGGAATGCGGTTGCGGCTGATATCGACCATGACCCCGCGGACGGGGAAGTCGGGCGCATCGGAAATTTCGGCGAACGGGAGCTTCCCCTCCCCCCTGTCGAGGAGCTGCCGCAGGGTGAGGAGGGCGTAGAAGGCGCCCGCATCGTCGCCGAAGGCGATCTCCGCTCCGCTCTCGCAGATGTTGAGCTCATATTCCTCGTGCCCGAGCTCCGCCGCGCGGAACAGGACGGGCACGCCGTTTTCCCGGAGATGGGGACCGAGCGCAAAGGAAAGGCTCTCCCCCTTCAGGCTGCAGCCGACGGGCGTCACGCCAGAGGGAACGGCGAGCGTCCCCTCCCCCGCCCGCACCCGTTTGGGGCGGGGAACAAGCACAAGATCTTTCATCCCTTGAGCCCTCCGACTGCCATGTTGTTCATAATTGTCTTTTGGAAGCAGGCGAAGAAGATGACGATGGGAAGGACGGCGACGAGGATACACGCATACATGAGCGGGTAATTGCTCCCGAATTCGCCCGACGAGGCGCGGCGCACGTCGTTGAGGAGGGTGTTGATGCCGTAGGCGAGGGTCGGGTGATCGGGGTAGTAGACGGCGGGCGTCGTGTAGTCGTTCCAGAAGCTGATCGCCGTGACGACGGAGATGGAGACGAGCGCGGGGCGCATCAGGGGCAGCATGACGAGGAAGAAGGTGCGGAACGGACCCGCGCCGTCGATGGCGGCAGCCTCCGCATACGACCACGAGAGGTTCTGGAAGCCGCCGAACAGGATGAGGAAGGCAAACCCGAGCCCGTTGGCGCAGAGAAGGATCATGCCCGGTATCGTGTTGAGGAGCCCCGTCTTGGCGAAGAAGTCATACGACACGGGCAGCGTTCCAACGAGCGGGACGACCATCGTGAACACGACGATGCCATAGATGAGCCTTCTGCCGGGGAAGCGATAGTAGGTGACGACGTACGCCGCGCACGCCGAAAAGAACACCTCGAGCGCGGTGAGGATGAGGGTGAGATAGATGCTGTTCCCGAACATGCCGATCATCTTCACCTGATGGACCTTCTCCCCCGAGCCCGCCACGACGGAGACGCCGGCGATGGCGTTGTAGAAGTTGGACCAGTTGTAGGTGCTCGGGAAGGCGAGCTTGTCGCGGAAGTACTCCACCTGCGGCTTGCCCGCGTTGATGAACATCCAGATGAAGGGCCAGATGAGGGTGAGCGCGTACACGAAAAACAGCGCGAACACGCACCACAGCACGATCTTCTGTGCCTTGCTTGTAATGGCTCTGCTCTTATACCGTTTTTTCATGATCAATACCCCACATCACGGAAGAATCGGTTCAAAAACGCGCGGGTGCCGAGGACGATGGGAACGAACACCGCCGAACAGAAGAGACCGAAGGCGGCAAGATAGGGCGCCTGCGCGGGCGTTGCGTAGTTGTTGAAGATGTACAGCGAAATGGTACAGGTGTTGAAGGGCGTCGTCGTCGCCGAATCCATCAAAAAGTACGGCTGCAGGTAGACGGTGAGGACGGACGTCATGCCGAGCATGAAGGTCGTGACGAAGGTGGGCCAGATGCACGGGAGCATCACCTGAAACAGCTCGCGCGCCATGCCGACGCCCTCGAGCTGGTCGTATTCGAGAATTTCCTTGGGCACGCGGGACATCGCGCCCGAGAAGAGCACGATATTTAATCCCAGTCCCGCCCAGATACAGTAGACGAATACCATGATGGGCGTGATGGTGGAATCCCCCCACCACAGCGGGAGATTTTGGAACCCGAGCGAGTGCAGGAGCTGGTCGACGTACCCCTCCGAGCCGAACGAATAGCGGAAGGTGAGGGCGAGCACCGCCACGGGGAGAATGGACGGGAGATAGAAGATGACGCGGTAGACGCCCGCCGCGGGCACCTTCTTGAACAGGAAATACGAGAAGATGACGGAGAGCGGCAAGGATATCCCGCACGTCACGACGAAGTAGAGCGCCGACGTGATGAGCGTGTGCTTGGTGTATTCGTCGCTCGCAAGGCGGCGGAACAGCAGCTTATATTGCAAAAATCCCGCAAAGATGTTGCTGTCGGTCAGAAGGTCGTACCGCGTGAAGGAGACATACAACGCCTTGATGTTGATGTATCCCCACATAATGGCGAAGCGGAACAGGGGGTAGATCAACATCAGAATGATGAAGATGGCGACGATCACCTTCCCCTTCGTGATCTTCCGCTTTTTGAGCGGGTTCCGCTTCTCCTGTTCCTCGGAGGGAGCGCGCACCGTCCCCTCTACCGCGAGTTCCGCGGGGGGTGCAGAGGCGTCCGAGGTGAGCTCGGAGAGCTCCGAAGCCGTCGTGACTTCCATTTTTTTCCTCCTTCAAACAAGGTTACCGCCGGCGGGGTCTCCCCCGCCGGCGGGACAAACCGTGGTTCGGGTCTTACGGTGTCACGCCTGCGGCGAGACACATCGTTTCCCATTCTGCCTGAATTTTCTCCCAGCGGCTCGCGAACACGCCGTCGGGCGTCTTGGGGTCGGACTTCCCGTAGTCCTCGCAAGCCTCAAGATACATGTTTCCCTCGGGATAAGGGCTCAAGGGCGTCCCCGCGTTGTAGACGAGCGGGCTCGAACTGTACAGGTTGAACCGCGTCGCCTCGCTCAAGAGCTTGACGGTGTCCTTTGCCCATGCGAGCGTCTCATGCTCCTTGAGGTAGTCGAAGTCGTACTTGAACGCGAGGTGCAAGCCGTTCGTGTTCTCGGGGAAGAGACGGGCGTTCTCCTCGAGCGCCATCCACTTGAAGAACTCGATGGCGACCTGACGGTTGGCGCCCTTTTGGGCGATGACCATGCAGTCCTTGCCTGCCATGTCGTAGGCGACGCGGATGGGGTTGCCGTTTTCGTCCTTCTTCGCCTCGGGAACGAACGGGGTCGGGATGAGACCTATCTCGGTGCCGAAGAGCTCCGCCATCGAGGCGCACTCGTTCGCCGTCCAGCAGGAGGCGGGCATCATCGCCGCCTGTCCCGCCGCGAACGCGGTGTTCGCGCCGACGGAGTCGAGCGCCATCGACTCGGAATTGGAGTACTCGGGATGCGCCGCGACGAGGTTGTACCAATACGTCCATGCCTGTTTGAGGGCGGGATACTTCTCCGAATCGAAGAGGTCCATGCTCTCGTACTTCATGAAGGTATTGAACTCATCGATGCCCGCGATCTGCACCCACATGTCGTAGACGAAGCTGTCCCACATGTAGGCGACCGTGCCGCTCCAGACGAAGGGCGTGACGACGCCTTGATCCGTTTGCACATTTGCGTTCTTGATGGTCTCGCACAGCGCGACGAGCTCCTCATACGTCTCGGGGATTTCCCAGCCCTGCGCGTCGAACAGCGTCTTGTTGTAGGCAATGCCGCCCGCGCCCTGAATTTCGGGAATGGCGACGTAGTGCCCGTTGAACCGCACGACGTTGAGCGACGAGGGAGCGATCCTGTCCACGAACCTGACGGGCGTGTCGTCGTCCGTCGTCTCCGTCCCCTTGGTGTCCGTATACACGACCGAATTGTACAGCGTGTCGAGGTTCATCACGAGGTTTCTCACGGAGAGCCGTTCATAGGGAATGTTGTGACAGATATAGATGTCGTCGGGCGAGCCCTCGAGCGTCGTCGCGATGGTCTGCGTGAAGTCGTTCTCCTGCTTGGAAGCGGTAAGGATGACGTCCACGTTCGGATAGTCCTGCTCGAACTTCGTCTCCATCGCCTTGATCCACGCGTCGCCGTAGCCGCCGTTGAAGAACTTGATGCGGAGCTTGGTGCCGGCGGGGAACTCCTTCTTCTCGAAGGGCACCCAGCCCGAACGGTCGGTATCGTCGACCTGATCGATGGGCGTATCGTCACCTGCGGGGGGAAGGGTCCCTCCCCCGCCGCCGCACGCACACAACGACCCCGCGAGAAGCCCGCACAGCGCGAGCGCGGCAATTCGTTTCGCTCTCATGATTGCCTCCTCAATCCTTCCTCCGCTTCACCGAGACGATGACTGCGGTCGCCGCGATCAGAAGGAGCCCTGCGCCGCCGATCCCGAGGATGGTGCTGCCGCAGCCGCCCTTGTCCTCATCCTTCGGCTCGTCTGCGGGAGGATTTTCGGTCGTGCCGGGATCTTCGGTCGAGCCGCCGGGCGTCGTGCCGGGATCTTCGGTCGAGCCGCCGGGCGTCGTGCCGCTGTCAGCCGCGGTGACGGTGATCGTGCACTCGGCGATGGCGCCGTTGCCGTCGTTCGCCTCGGCGTAGACGGTCGTCGTGCCGACCTTGAGCCCGGTCACCTTGCCGGTCGTGTCGACGGAGACGACGGTCTCATCCTCGGCGTACCAGTAGATGGAGGAATCGGTCGCATTGTCGGGGGTGACGGTCGCGGTGAGCTGGACCTCTTCGCCCACCTTGACGGAGGCAGTCGTCTTGTCGAGCGTGATATCGGAGACGGCGACGGTCGCGACTGCCGCGGGCTCGCTCGTGCACCACCAGTTGCCGCCCGTCACGATATAGGAATCGCCCACGGACAAGCCGTCGGTCGCGGCGGGAGTGCCGTGTCCGTCGGCTTCGGTGTAGCAGGAGCCGTCATAGGCATAGATGCGGAGGCAAGCCCAGCTTCCGCTCCAAGCATCCCTGTACCACTTGCCGAGCTGCGTATCGCCCTTCGTCTCATCGGGAGCAAGGACGCAGTTGCTGTTCTGCTGGGTGGGGTCGGAACCCGTGCCGCGCTTCCACTGGTCGGTCGTCACCTTGGCGCGGAAGGGAAGATAGTTGCCGTCTTCATCGACGCCGATCTGCGTCCATTCGCCCGCGGGCGCCTTAAACCTTCTGCCCATGTCCCAATAGACCTGCGCGTGACCGTCCTCGTTGCTGAACGAAATGCCGACGTCGAACCACATATCCTGCTCGGGCTTCACCCACATCGTGAAGTAGTAGGCGTCCGTGGTCGTGTAGGGACCCCAGAGCATGTCGTCGATCTGCGAATAGGTGAGCGAGTTCGAGAGGGTGTCCTTGTTGTCGCCGTTGATGGTGATCTCGAGACCCGTCGTGATCTTGTCGCCGACGCCGCCCATTCTGCGCATGCCTTCGGGCGTCTCACCCTCGATGGTCACATACTCGAAGGAGGAATACTCTTCGACGCTGCCCGAAAGTTCATCCTGATGCGTGAACGACCAAGGTCCGCCATACTGCGACCTCGGGACAACGGAAGTCGTGTCCTCGAAATACGGGTCGACAACGCCGCCCTCGGTGCGCCAGCCCTGATGATCCATGACGCCGCGGGATTCGGGCGTGATGGGATCGTCGAGCGTCGGTACGTCATCTACCGTATATGCCCTTGCCGTGAGCGGAGCTGCGAGCGCACCCCCCCCCATCGCAATGACCGCCGCCACGCCGAGTGCCAACAGTCCCTTTCTGTTCTTTGCCGTTGCTTTCATTTTCCCTACTCCTTGTAAAAAATTTTTATTTCCGCCTTGCGGCGATGAAACCGATGTGACCCTATTCCGTCATCCCGAGGAGGCGGTGCCCCGCTCGGGATGACAAGGTTGGGGGAATGAAGATGACGATGTCAGAGCAAATTCATGTCCGATTTGAGGTACATCTTCGCCTCCTTGACGACGAAGCGTGCCCCGTTTTCCGCCTCGAATACGACGCGGAAGTTGTTCGCGCCCGCGGGAAGGGTGAACTCGAGCGTGCGCGCGCCCTCCGCGGCGGAGAATGCGACCCTCCCGCTCGTGCCGAGGACGGTTGCCTGCATCTTGCGGTTGTCGTTGGAGCGCTCGGGGTATTCCCCGCGCACGTATTCGATATACATCGTGCCGCTCCCGCCCGTGACGGATGCCGTCGCCTCGAGCGAGAAGGTATAGCCCGCGTACTGCGCCGCGATCTCCTGCCGCGCGGTGCCGCCCTCCAAAAGGAGCCCCTCCTCGACGAGCGTTCCGCCCGTCCAGCCGAGCGCGCCCTCATCGTTTCCCGAGAGGGCAAACGTGCCGTTGGAGATGTAGTTGTTGACGGGGATTTTCGCACCCCAGTCCTTATTTCCGCCCTGCGACGTCAAAAACGTGTTGCACCCGTTGAGGTCGGGCGTGACGTCCACGCCGCTCGGCTGCACGAGGCGCACTTCGTCGTCGTACTCGGTGATCTTCACCCAGTCGATGTACATGTATGCCTCGTCGTAGTCGGCGACACCGAGCCAGTCGGTCGAATTGTCGGGGAACCAGTTCCCCACCCAGAGCTGATCGGGATAGTACGGCGTGTTCTTCGCCGTGCGGGCGACTTCCTTGCCGTCCATGTACCAGATGACCGCGCCCGCGTTCTCGCCCTTGGCGGCGTCGTACTCGTACGCCGTGGTGCGCCACTCGAAGGCGAAGGTGTGCCACTGCCCGTCGTTGTAGGGCGCCTCCGTCTCGACGGGAGCGGAGGACGAATGGTTGACCACCCGACCGAGCCCGTTTTCATCGAGGTTGTTTGCGTCCTGATAGTACTCCTCATAGGCGACGCCGCCCCACCCGTTGAAGCCGCGACCGATGCGCGGGCACTCCATATCGATCTCGTGATAGGCGATCTTGTCCGACGTGTTGTGCCCGTAGACGGGTCCGTTCGGGGTATCGATGGCGCCGCTGTTGGTGTAGTACGACCACGCGGTGGAGCACGGTCCGAAGCGGGGAACGACCTTCATTCTCACTTCGTACTTGCCCGGTCCGAACATCTGCTTGGAGATGAGCACCGCGCCCTGTCCGCGCTTGCCCGCGTCCCTGTAATAGTTCCCGTAGGAGTTGAGCACGACCACGCCGCCCGTCGCTCCCATGCCGCGCACGACGGCGGGCGAGCGGGAGAAGCCGACGTTCGCCGCCGCCACCCCGTTCTGACCCCAGCTGTAGTTGACGCACGACCACTTCGCGGTGACGTCGTCGTCCTTTCCGAAGTCGCTGTAAAAGGTGCTCTTGATGACGGGTTCGCTCGTCCAAGGCGACACCGCGGGCGTATCGGGGGTATCGGGGGTATCGGGGGTGTCGGGATCATCGGGCGTCGAGGGCGTCGAGGGGGTGTCGGGGTTGTCGGGCGTCGAGGGCGTGCTGCCCGTCTCGCCGCCCGCACAGCCCGCAAGGCTCATCAGCCCGAGCGCGAGCGCCATCCAGATCGCGGGAAGTTTTTTCATGCCGTTCTCCTCAATTCATGACAAGTTTGATGTTGGTGAGCTGCGCCGTGGTGCCTTCCTCCGTCTCGAGCACGATGCGGAGCCCGTCCGCATTCGTGTTGGTGATGTCGAAGGAAAGCGACTTCTCGCCCAAGTCGGAGGCGTCGAACACGATCTGCTCCGTCTTGCCGAAGGAGACCGTGCCGAGCATGTACTCCGCGTACACCTTGCACTTGCCCTCCCCCGCGACCGCGAGCGCCTCGGCGCTCAACGTGAAGGAGTAGCCCGCATACTGCGCGCGGATCATCTGCGTGAGGCGCTTTCCGCCGTCGAGCGCGATATAGGTTCCGCTCTCCGACGTGCCCTTCGTCCCCTCCCCCGTCCAGCCGAGGAGGGCGTTGTTCTCGCCGATGTTGGCGCCGCTTCCGTTGGCGATGTACTGGTTCTGCGGAATGGGCTTCGCGCCGAGGTCGGTGGGCTGCCCGCCCGCGTTGGGGGAAGCGCCGCCGCCCGGCTGCGACGGATCGTTGTACTCGGTCACGCGGATCCAGTCGATGTACATGTAGGCTTCCTCGAAGTCGGGGACGCCGACCCAACTCGCATCGGGCGGGAACCAGTTCCCCACCCAGAGCGCCGCGGTGTAGATGGGCACGTTCTCGCGCGCCTCGCCGAGCTTCACGCCGTCGCGGTACCAAACGACGCCCCTGTCGCCGTTCTCCCTGTCGGTGCGCCACTCGAAGCAATAGGTGTGCCACTGCCCGTCGTTGAGCCCCGAGGTGAAGTCGGAGGTGATGGTCTGCCGCTCGGCGAGCACGTTCCAGTCGATGAACCGCTCGTACGACGTGCCCGACCACTTCTTATAGGTTCCCTCCATGGGCATCTCGATGTCGATCTCGCTGTATTTTATGGTGTTCGGGTCCTGCGAGCCGTTGCTGTAATACGTCCAGAAGGCGGTGCACTGCCCGAGGCGGGGCAGGACCTTCATGCGGACTTCGTACTTGCCCGGTCCGAACAGGCGCTTGGAGATGAGCGCCGAACCCTGCCTGCGCTTGTTTGCGTCAGGCTGCAGATCGCCGAAGGAGCGGAGCACCGCAATGCCGCCCGTTCCGCCCGCGCTCGCCACGCGCGTTTCATTTGTGGTATAGAATACATTGTTATGCGAGGTGCCGTGATTGTCCGCACCCCACTTTTGGTCGCTGACTTCCCAATCGTTCTGCCAGTCGATGCCCTCCGAGAAGTCCTCGTAGTACGTCGCCTTGACGGTGGGCTCCCTGTTCCAGACGGACTGCTCTGCGGGAGGGGTGGGATCTTCGGGTCCCGAGGGGATGTTTCCGCCCGGCTCCTCGCCGACGGGCGTGTCGGAACCTGCGGGCTCCTTCCCCTCCGAACCGCCGCATGCGGAGGCGGCGAGAAGCATCATGAACGTGAGCGACAGACAAGCCAACTTTTTGAGCATTTCTTTCTCCTCTCTTCCCCCGACGGGCGGGGCGATTTCATTTAGTAATTATTGTTTACTAATGTCAGTATAGCACAGCTTTTGTTTGTTGTCAATGATTCTGGAAAAGAAAATTTGAAAAATTTTTTTCGGATTTTTCAAACTTCCCTCAAATCGGCTTTTTTTGCGCTCGCCGACGGGCAAAGCGGTTGACAAAACGCGCATTTCCCGTTACAATGAAGGCATGCAGGACGAAAACCGCCCCTCGACGGGCATCGGACAAAACCAAACGTTCACCCGCGACGTCAACCTCTCCCTCGTGATGCGCGCCTTCATGCGGCGGTCGATGTCGAAGGCGGACCTCTCGCGCATCTTCCGCTTGAGCAAGCCCACTTCCTCGAAGATCGTGGCGGAGCTCGAGCGGCTCGGCTTCATCCGCCCCGACCCCGACTACGAATTCTCGCAGGGCACGCCCGGCGTGAAGCCCCTCAAATACAGCCTGAATACCGAGTTCGGGCTGTTCGCCGTGCTCGATATGTCCACGGTCGAGACGCGCATCCAGCTCTGCGACCTCGGCGGGAGCGTCCTCTCCGAACAGACCATTCCCGGCATGGAGCTCATCACCTTCTCCGACATCGCGCACTTCTGCGACCTCATCGACGGCATGTACCGCCCCCATGCGCGGGTGCCGCTCGTCGCCGTCTGCGTCGCCGTCCCGAGCGCCGTCAACCAGAGCTCGAAGGAGATTGAGTGGTCCTCCCGCTTCGACATTGCGGGCGGCTTCGACTTCTCCGCCTACCTCAAGGAACGCTACCCCGGGAGCGAAATTTTGCTCGAAAACGACGTGCAGCTCATGCTCTCGGGCGAGATCTACAACGGTATTCTGTCCGACGGGAGCGTCCGCTATGCCCTCATGCTGTATGTGGATGCGGGCATCGGCGGCGCGCTCTACTTCGACGGCAAGCTCGAGAACGGCGAGGAGGGCAAGGCGGGCGACCTCGGCTTCCTCCCCTACCTCGACAGAAACGGCGAATATGTCTACCTCGACAGCGTCATCTCCATCAATGCCATCAAGAAAAATCTGCAGCGGGAGCTCAAGACGAGCCCCTCTTCCCGCCTCGCCGCCGCGGCGGAACTCTCCTTCACGGAGATCCGCGACGCCTACTTTGCGGGGGACGCGCTCGCGGTGAAGGTCATCGAGGACACCGCCCGCGAGACCGCCGAGGGCGTCAGGAGCCTCCTCGAGATCTTAAACATCAACTTTGTCATCATCGGCGGGCGCATCACCCGCCTCGGCGAGCGGTACCGCCTGCTCATCGAGAGCACGCTCAAGCGCCGCTTCCCCTCCATCCGCGTCGCGTACAGCCTTATTCAGGATTCCGCCATCCGCGAGGGCGCCATCTTCGTCGTGTCCGACAAGATCATCGGAAAGCTCATCGCGAACCGCACCAAGCGCAACGGCACATGACGCGAAAATAGGCGCGAAAAAGGGTGCGGAAATAGGCACCACGATTCAACAGGCTGCACTTGCGCGCCTGCGGTATTCCTCCAAAGCCCAGAGAACAGCTCCCTCCGCAGGGGGCTGTTTTAAGACGGTACAGTCGAACATGCAGCCGCGCTCCGAGGCGAGAACTTCGGAAAAAGCCGACCCCATTGCGCTAAAACCGCCCTTCGTCCACACCGAGCCCGCGAGCACGACGGGGATCCTTCCCCGCATGCCGAGCCGCCGCGCGCAGCCGAGCACGCCGAACGCGAGCGACCTGCCGATCTCCTTCAGGGCGGCGATCACTTCTGCGTCGCCGCGCTCCTCCGCCCGCTCCATCAGCTTGTTGAGGAGAAGCACCCCCTCCTTCGTGCGGAGGGCATCCGTTGCCGCGAGCGGGAAATCGTTGTCGTCCGCGACGCCGAATGCCTCGAAGAAGAGCTCTTTGAGGCAGGTCTCCTTCCCGAGGCGGAAGAGCATGTCATAGATGAGGGAGGCGCCGCGCTCTGCGATGTAGCCCGCGCCCGCCCTGTCCGAACTGAGCCCGCCGAGTCCGCCGATCTGCAATCGCCCGCCCGCGCGGTCGATGCCGACGGTGACGGTTCCCGTCCCGTTGATGCTGCAGATGCCCGTTCCGTCGGGACTGCCCGCCTTCAAGCCGAGAAAGCCGTCGTTGTCCACGATGAAATCATGAAAGCCGAGCGCGCGGATGATCTCCGCGAGCTTTTCCTTTTGGCGGGGAAAGTCGGCGCCCGCGAGCCCGAACACGGCAAACGCGACGTCTCCTATCCCGATGTTGTTCCTTCCGAACAGCTCTCCAAGCTGCCGCGAAAGTTCCCTGCGGCTCCCCTCGAAGGAGCCCTCGACCGCTTCGTGGCTGCACGTGCCCGTCTCGAGACGGTCCAAGATGTTCCCCTCCGTGTCGGAGAGCAGGTAGAGCGTCTTGGTGTTGCCCCCGTCCACGCCGAGCAGGTATTCTCTTCCTTTCACGCGCTATCCCTCCAAAAATTCGCGGTTGACTTCCCGCATTTCGTCATAGCATTGCGAGACGGCATGATAGTCTCCGCACAGCGGGTTGAGAAGGAGCGCCGCGATGGCGTCCTCCCGCCGACCCGTCTGCGCCGCCTTGACGGCGAGCCGCTCATATGCCTTCATCTGCCGCATGTAGCCGATGATGTGCCTGTTTCCGAATTTCCCGATTGGAATGGGCTCGATGGCGTCCCGCCCGACGATTGCCGCGCATTCGACGACGTCGTCCGCCTCCATGAAGGGGAGCGCGCCGCCGTTTTTTACGTTGACGACGTGCCGCGTGCGGCGGTCGTTCTCCACCGCTTCGAGCAGCTCCACTGCGACCGTGGAGTAGTACGCGCCGCCCCGCTGTTCGAGTTCGGGCGGCTTGGTGCAGAGGGCGGGATCGCGGTACATCTCGAGCAGTTTCTTCTCGAGCGCGAGGCACACTTCCCCGCGGGAGAGCGGCTCGCTGCGCAGTTTTTTCAGCTTTTCCTCGCGGAAATAGTAATATTCGAGGTAGGTGGACGGGATCCCGCGGACGGCGCTCAACACGCCCACGTCGAAGCCGTTCGCGGGGATATTCTTCATCGCCGCGCTGTTCACCCCCGCCGCAATGGCGCGGTCCAAGTAGTCGACCCCGCCCGAGCGGATCGCCGTCAGCCACGAGAGATGGTTGAGACCCACGTATTCGATTTCGGCATCGGGAAGCCCGAGCTCCTCCTTCACGCTCTTCTCCATCGCAAAGGGACAGTTGCACAGCCCGACCGAGCGGACGGGCTTTTCGGTGAGCGCCTGCGCGACGAGCCCCGAGGGATTGGTGAAGTTGATCATGAGGGCATCGGGGCAGAGCTCGCGCATCCTGTCCGCAATGCGGTACAGGACGGGTATGGTGCGCATCGCCTTGAAGAATCCGCCGATCCCGCACGTCTCCTGCCCGATCATGCCGTATTTCAGGGGAATTTTCTCGTCGCGGATGCGCGCCGCGAGCTTCCCGACGCGGATCTGCGTGATGACGTAGTCCGCCCCCGCGACACAGTCGTAGGTGTCGTAGAACTCCACCTGCCAGCCGATCCCCTCCTTCTTCAGCATGCGCTTTGCCATGTTCCCGACGATCTCGAGCCGCTCGGGGTCGATGTCCATGAGAGCAAGCTCCCGAAGATCGAGAAGATCCCGCCGCTTGATGAGCCCCTCGATGAGCTCCGGCGTGTAGGTGCTCCCCGCGCCGATGATGACGACTTTGATGTTTCGCATAGTGTCCCTCGTAATAGTAATTATTGATTACTATTCAAGTATAGCACAAAAGGAAATTTTGTCAAGGAATTGTGATAAAATTTTTCAAAGAAATTTTCCGCACCGATTGAGGTGAACAAAATTGACGAACGGAACATTCGTCACAAAATTTTTCAAATTCACATTTTTTTCCGATCAGGTCGGTCTTTTTTTACAGCCTGTCCTTTGCTATCCAGAGCCCGAGGGCGGGGTTGGGAATGAAGAAGATCTCCTCGCCGTCGGGCATGGTATTCCAGCCGAGCTTGAGCT
Source organism: uncultured Clostridia bacterium (assembly GCA_947589235.1). Lineage (GTDB taxonomy): Bacteria > Bacillota > Clostridia > Christensenellales > Borkfalkiaceae > Gallimonas. The sequence continues at coordinate 35,817 of CANQAX010000003.1, read as the reverse complement.
TTTCGGGATCGTACCGTCTTACCGCCTCGTCGTAATCCGCATAGCGGAAGTTGACCCCTTCGATCTCCTCTCTCGAGAGATTCTTAACGGCATAGGTGATGGTGAATCTCCCGTCGGACGAGCCGTGGATGAGATGTGCCGCCGCGCTCAAATTCTCTTTGAGATCCCGCTCCGTTTGATAGAGCTTTAATACCTTTTCCCTTCCGACATAGCCGTATTTGCGGATGAGTTTATCCACGCCTTCGTCCTCGCCGAACTTCTCTATCCCCGGAGCGAGCACAAGAAGCTCCCCGCCGTCGGCAATCGCCATGCGCGTGCGATAAACGGACTTGTTGCCGAGCCAAGTGCTCTTGAACTCCTTGGGGGTGAGATAGACGACGCATTTTTGGATGGGCTTTTCGAGCAGGTCGAGATTCTTTTGCTGCGAGAGAGCGATTGCGCTCTCGAGCGGCTTTCTCCCCTCGCCGATGAAGAGCCCGTGCGTGTGAATCATTCCGCGGGGCGCGGTCGTCACGGTGAGCACCCAGAGAATGGGAAGGTCACCGAGAAAGTGTTCCATGCAGTAGTCGAACAGTTTCCGCGTGACGGTGTTGTCCTTCCCCATCATGCGCTCCATGCCATAGAGGGCGCCTACCATGTGGGAAGCGTTGATGAACTTGCTCCCGCCGAGCCCCACCAAGATGTTCTTAGAGTGATTGCTCATGCCGACGACTTCGTGCGGAACGACCTGCCCGACCGACAGAATGAGGTCGTATCCCTCAAACAAGATCTTGTTGACTTCGCAGTCGACGGGCTGTGTCCACGTCCCCTCGGAAATTTCCGCAAGATATTCGGCGGGAACCGTTCCGACCTTCACGACGTCCGTGCGCCAACGGTGCTCCGAGAACTTCTCATAGGGGATGTCGCCGTACATCTCGGCGCACTCCTCTCTTGTCATTTTGACGTGGGTGCCGAGCGCGGGCATGATGTCCACCTGCGCAACGTCTTTCAGAATATGGTAGTACGTATTGGTAATGTATCCCGCATTGGAATGAAAGCGGGTGAAATCGGGCGGAACGATGAGCACCTTCTTGGGCATCCGTCCCGCGAGGGAGCGCAGGAGCGTCTCCCTGATCTCCGCGGGAGAGAGCGTTTCGCCCGACGCATATGCCTCCAAATACATCTTACACCTCGTACGTCGTCGAGGCGGTGTCTCCCCCCTCGCCCGTCCAGTCGGTGTGGAAAAACTTCCCGCGCGGGCTATCCACCCGTTCATAGGTGTGTGCGCCGAAGTAGTCGCGCTGTGCCTGCAGGAGATTGGCGGGCAAGTTTTCCGTCGTGTAGCCGTCGAAGTATTCGAGGGCGGAGCTCATGGCGGGCACGGGAATGCCGCTTCTCACCGCCTCTGCAACAACGTTCCGCCAACTCTCGATACAACGTTCTATCGTCTCCTCGAAATAGGGGTCGAGCAGAAGATTTTCAAGTTCGGGATTTTTTGCAAACGCCTCTTTGATCTTTCCGAGGAAGCGGGAACGGATGATACAGCCGCCCCGCCACATGAGGGCAATTCCGCCGTAATTCAGACCCCATCCGTACGTTTTTGCCGCCGAGCGCATGAGTGTGTATCCCTGCGCATAGGAGACGATCTTCGCGCAGTAGAGCGCCTTCCTGATATCCTCGATGAATGCCGTCTTGTCGCCTTGGAACGTCCGCTTCTTGTGCGGATAGACGGACAACGCATGAACGCGCTCCTTCTTCATGGAGGAGAGGCACCTCGCGTGGACCGCCTCGCAGATGAGCGTGAGCGGAACGCCCTCATCCATGGAGGCAATGCCCGTCCACTTGCCCGTGCCCTTCTGCCCCGCCGTGTCGAGAATTTTTTCGACGAGCGGTTTGCCGTCCGCATCCTTCTTTGCGAGAATGTTGCCCGTGATCTCGATGAGATAGCTGTCGAGTTCCGTCTTGTTCCATGCCTTGAAGATCTCGCTCATCTCATCGGCGGAAAGCCCCAACAAATCCCGCATGAGCTGATAGCTCTCGCAGATGAGCTGCATGTCGCCGTATTCGATGCCGTTGTGCACCATCTTGACGAAGTGCCCCGCGCCGTTCTCCCCTACCCAGTCGCAGCAGGGGGCGCCGTCCACATGGGCGCAGATGGACCAAAAAATAGGCTTCACCTCTTCCCACGCGGAGGGCGAGCCGCCCGGCATCATCGAGGGACCCTTCAAGGCTCCCTCCTCTCCGCCCGAAACGCCCGTTCCGATATAGCGGAAGCCTTTGCTCTCCAAGAGGGCGGTGCGGCGCATGGTGTCGGGGAAGTGCGAATTGCCGCCGTCGATGAGAATATCCCCCTCGTCGAGGAGAGGGAGAAGCGCCCCGATGACTTCGTCGACGGGGTTCCCCGCGCGGATCATCATCATGATTTTGCGGGGGCGGGCGACCTTCTTTACGAGCTCCGCATAGGAATACGCCGCGACGACTTTCTCCCCCCTATTTTTCTCCATGAAGTGCTCCGTCATCTCCCGTTCACGGTTATAGACCGCTACGGTATATCCGTGACCGAGCATATTTTTTACTAAATTGCTCCCCATGACGGCGAGCCCGATCATTCCGATATCTGCAAGCATATCCTTCTCCTATCTCCGCACGCGGGCATTGCCCTTCCATACGTCCCAGATCGATTCCTCGTCGGGGAGAAGCCCGAAGTCGTCCGCAAGCGTTGCGACGTACGCGCCGCACGCCCAGCCGAATTCTGCGCATTTTCTCGTCTCCCAGCCCCTCACCGAGCCGTACAGCAGTCCGCCGACGAAGGCGTCACCCCCGCCGATCCTGTCGTATACGGGAATGGGGCGCGGCTCGATGACCATCCACTCCCCGCGGGAGCGCACGACGGCGCCCCAGAGATGTTCGTTCGCGGAGACGACCTGACGGAGCGTCGTCGCAAAGACGGAGACGTTCGGATAGCTCCGTCCGACCCCCTCCGCCATCTCCTTGAAGCTTTCGATTTTTCCGCCGAGGTCCTTTCCGCCCGCCTCGGGACCTCTTGCCCCGAGGCAGAGCTGGAAGTCCTCTTCGTTTCCCACGAGGACGTCCGCAAGGGACGCGATCTCCCCGAACAATGCGGAGAGCTCCCGCTCCCTTCCCTTCCAGAAGGAGGCACGGTAGTTGAGGTCGAAGGAGACCTTGGTCCCGTACTCCTTCGCCGCCCGCGCGAGGGCGAGGCAGCACTCCCCCGTCTCGGGCGAAAGGGCGCACACGAGCCCCGAGAGGTGGAGATATTCCGCCCCTTCCTCGCCGAAGATGCGCTTCCGGTCGAAATCGGACGCCTTGAGCGTTCTGCCGACCTCGCCCGCACGGTCGTTGGCGACACGGGGCGCACGCAGACCGTAGCCGCTGTCCGCGATGTTGAACTGGTGGCGGTATCCCCACGGACCGCCCTGCGGGACTTCTTTCCCCTCGAATTCGATCCCGCGGCGACGAAGGTCGCCCTTGATGAACCGTGCCACGGGGCTGCCCGCAACGAATGCCGTGAGCACCTTGACGGGAAGTCCGAGCCCCGCGGAGATGCTCAACACGTTGGTCTCCGCGCTCGTCGCCTGCATGCGGAACATGCTCGATGTCTCCACGGGCTGCCGCTCGAAGGGGGTGATGCGCACGCCCATGCTCGACGGCGCCACAATTGCATATCGCTTCATCTTGCCCTCCTCATACGCCGCTGTATGCGGCAAATCCGCCGTCCACGGCGATGACCGAGCCCGTCACAAACCCGCTCGCCTCGTCGCTCGCAAGGTAGAGAAGGGTGCCGATGAGGTCGGAGACCTCACCGAACCGCCTCTGGGGCGTCGCAGAAAGGATCTTGCCCGTGCGGGCGGTCGGCTTCCCGTTTTCGTCATAGAGAAGCGCCCTGTTCTGCTTCGTCACGAAAAACCCCGGGGCGATGGCGTTGCAGCGGATCTTGCAGGGCGCGAAGTGCACCGCAAGCCACTGCGTGAAGTTGGAGATCCCCGCCTTCGCCGCGCTGTACGCGGGGATCTTGGTGAGCGGACGGAAGGCGTTCATCGAGGAGATGTTGATGATGTTTCCGCCCGTTTCGACCATGTCCGCCGCAAACACCTGCGTGACGAGAAAGGCGGAGGTGATGTTGAGGTCGAACACGAATTTGAGCCCCCTCTCGTCGAGGTCGAAGAAGGACTTGACGTCCGAGGGAAGGTCGGGCAGCATGTACTCGTTGTCGCAGGTCGCCTTGGGGTTGTTTCCCCCCGCGCCGTTCACGAGGAGGGTCACCTTCCCGAACGCCTCGTGCACGGTACGCGCCGCCCCCTCGATGCTCGCCTTGTCGAGACAGTCGCACCGCACGGCGACGGCGTTCTCCCCGATCCCGTCCGCGACCTCTTTCGCGGCGGAAAAGTCGATGTCGAGCAGTGCGACCTTCGCGCCGCATGCGGCGAGCGCCCGCGCGAATTCGCTCATGAGCACCCCGCCCGCGCCCGTCACGACCGCAACGGCGGAGTGCAGATCCAATTCAAAAGGCAGTTTCATAGTTCCTCCGATACAGTGATTTTTTTGCCGCTTGGCGAAGAAAATGCCCCGTCAAACGCCTCGCCGCCGACAAACACTCTTTTGATGCGGATGTCGCCGTCGAAGATCACGAGGTCCGCGTCGTAGCCGACCTCGATCTTTCCCTTGTTCAAGCCCAACATGCGGGCGGGCGTCTCGGAAGCGGCGCGGACCGCCTCGAAGAGCGGAATGCCCGCGCGGACGCATTCGCGCACGAGCCCGTCCGTCGTCGCGACGCTCCCCGCAAATGCGGAGCGGTCCGCAAGTTTTGCGACCCCGTCCTCGACGATGTAGGGAACGCCGTTGAGCGTGCCCTCCCTCTCCCCGCTCCCCGCCGCGGAGATCGCGTCGGTCACGAGGGCGATGTGCTCCGCGCCCTTGAGTTTGAACACGAGGCGGATGAGCTCGGGCGGGACGTGTCTGCCGTCCGCGATGAGCTCGGCGGTGACCTCGTCGAAGAGATAGGCGCATTCGGTTGCGCCGAGGCGGCGGTATCCGCCCTCGCGCGTGATGGTCGAAGTGCAGGAGTAGAGATGGGTAACGCTGCGCATTCCCGCGGAAAATGCCCCTACCATGTCCGCGTAGGTCGCCGCGGTATGCCCCGCGGAGGGCAGAACGCCGTACCGTGTCAGGGTGCGGCAGAAGCGCGCATTTTTGTCCCGTTCGGGCGCATACGTCCACTTCCTGATGAACCCGCCGAATTTCTCCAAGAGGGCGAAATAGTCCTCTTCGACGGGGTCGGTGAGAAAGGCGGCATTCTGCGCGCCCGCCATCGAGGGCGCGAGGTAGGGTCCCTCGATGTGCACCCCCGCGATCTCCCGCGCGCCGTGTTCCTTCGCGCCCTTCAAAACCTCAAGGGCGCGCGACGTGCGTTCACGGTCGGAGGCAAGCGTCGTCGGCAGCATCGCCGTCGTGCCGTGGGAGCGGTGGAATGCGACGGCGCGCATCGCTTCCTCCTCCGTGCATTCGGTAAAGTCTGCGCCCGCGCCGCCGTGGACGTGCGTGTCGACAAAGCCCGCCGCAAGGTATCCGCCCGCGGCGTCGTACTCGATGTCAAAGGGAAGTTCCTTCTCCGTCACGGCGGAAATGCGTCCGTCCTCGCAATAGACGTAGCCCGAACGGAGCTCTTCGCCCGCCACAATGCGGTCGCTTCGGATCCGTATCCTCATGCCCTCTCCCCCTCGCCCGAAAACCATACCCGCACGGCGTGCCTTTCCTTGGAGAGAGCGATGTCCTCGAAGTGTTTCAAGCCGTCCTCCTCGCCGAGCTTTGCGGCGCGGGTGTCGTCATAGAGCAAATTTTCCGCCTGCTCGACCTTCCCCGAGAGGACTTCCGCGCGGACGGGAAGATACTTCTTGCCCTGCGCGACGCAGCGGAAATGCGTCGCATAGTGCGCGCCCTCGCCCGTCACGGTCAATTCCGCATAGGCGGGCGGAACGTCCTTCACGGCGAAGCGGTAGGTGTAGCACCCGCCCAAGTCGAAGAGGGCGAAGGTGGGCTTCAGGGAGCCCCTGTATGCGGTCTCCCGCGTGCCGTCCGCATAGCCGAGCACGACTTCGCCGCGGACGGTGGGATAGGCGTCGTAGAGCATGAGGTCGAGGAAGAGGACGCCCGTCCTCTCGGTGCGGGAACACGCCACGCGCAAAGCCCCTATCTCGTGGCGGTATCTTCGGAATTTTTCGGAAAATTCGTTGCGGCAGCTCACGATCCCGCCGCGGTATTTTTTCCACAGGGCGGTCGCATGCCGCTTTACGAAGCGGACGAGGGAATCGATCTCCTCGAGCTCGGGCAAGAGAGTTTGCGGCGAAATGCCGCGCTCGCGGCAGTCGAAGAGTTTTTCCGAGAGCTTGGCAAGGCGCAGCCCCACTTCGATCTCGGTGACGTAGTCCGCGATGTCCGTCAGAATGTCCTTCCCCTCCCCCCTCGCTCTGCACGCAAGGGCGCGAAGTTTCATAGCGAGCGGGAGGAGCGCCTCGCGGTAGACGAGCTTCACCATGTTGTCCCCCTCGCAGACCTTATCCGAAGGCATGCGGCAGGGGCACTCGACGAGGTTTGCCGCCGAGAGCAGTTCCGCCGCCCTGCGGCTCTTCAGAACCGAGGCATACACGTCGGCGCGGCGGGATGATTTGCCGCTCCACAGGTCTCCCGCATAGGCGATGACGGGATAGGCGCCCAAATAGAAGGAGTCGGAGCGCCTCCATGCCGTCATAATTGCCCCAATGGGGTGGAATTTTTCGGCATACGCGGTGAAGGTCTCCACGTTGTAGGCGGAGGAGGCGCGGTGCGCATAGGTACAGAAGAGGTAGGAAAAGCCGAGCTCGTCATAGAGGCGGAACCAGTCCCGCCTGATTCGGTTGGTCCAGTGACCCGCGGGCTCGTCGCCGATAAAGACATAGTTCCAGTTGCAGAGGACGATGTCGCGCGGGAGCAGGCAGAGGACGTCCGCATACTCGAAGAAGTCATCCCACATCATCATCGTCTTTCCGAGCGAGCGGCACAGCTCGCGGCTGTGCAGAATTTGCTTTAAGAAGAGCTCCCGCTTGGTCTCCCCCGCCTCGAGGCGGGCGCGGCACTTCTTGCACACGGCAAAGTCGAAGGGCTCGTCCAAGCCCATGTGCACGTATTTCCCGGGGAAGAGCGAGATGACCTCGGTGAGGTATCTGTCGAAGAATTTGTTGAGTTCGGGCTCGCTCACGCAGCCGCACGCGCCCAGCGGGAAGGGGTCGAATCCCCTCCCCGCCGAACGGTCGCGGTACAGTTCGGAGAGCGGCGCGAGCTCGGGATAGAGGAAGAACTTTTCGAGGTGTCCCAAGTTTTCGAGCGCGGGAATGACCTCGAGCCCCTTTTCCTCGCAGTAGGAGACGATTTTTTTGATCTCCTCCTCCGAGTACGTCTCCTCCTCGCGGAAGAAGGGCGTGCTCGGCGTGCGGACGGCGTTCTCGAGATAGAGAAGAAGGGCGTTATAGCCGTGAGCCGCCGCGAAGTCCGCATATCGCTCGATATAGGAGACCGTCTCCTTTTGGCGCGCGAGATCGAGCTGTAAAATTCTCCATTTCAGTTGCATGCGATCACCTCTCAAACGTGGCACGAAGATCCGACCCGAAAATCGTGCCAGATCTCCGTACAAGGGGGGAAATACAGTTAGCCGCGGGTGCAGCCCCGATTGAGTGCGGGGAGTTCGCCCGCAGTAAACTTCCAGACCGTCGTGTCCCAGCCGCTGTAGACGGGGTCCTCTCCGTCCACCTTGAGCTCGTCCTCAGACTTCAAAGCGACGTTCGTCTCGGTGACGTTCGCCTTGTCGGAAGGAAGGGCGGCAAAGACGTTGCCCGTAATTCCGTAGACGTCACTGACGGTCGCGGGAGCATCTTCCGACGTGCCGTGGGATTTCCCGTAGAGGAACCCGTTGGTGTTCTCCGTGGAGAAGGTCACCGAACCCGTCACGATACAGTGGCGGATCGTGCCGTTTGCTCCGATGGCAGCCGCAATGGCGCCGTTCGGCTGCAACGCATGGGTGCCCGAAACGGTCACATTGAACAGGCAGTTTTCGACGGTGCCGTTGACCAAGCCGAACGTGCCCGCGATGGTGCCCGAAATGGTGCCCGAGAACTTGAGATTCTTGACGACGCCGCCCTGTTCGAGCTTGGCGATGAGACCGCTGTTCCAGCCGACGGAGAGCCCGCCTGTCCAGTACAGTTCATGCCCGTTGCCGTCCCACGTTCCGAAAATGCCGTAGCCGTTTTCCTGCGTCACTTCGCTCTTGTCGTCAATGCCGAGCCCTACCTTTGTCGCGCCGTTCAAGGTGATGTCGCTCATGAAGATGTAGTTGTTGTGCATGTGGACGTGGCTGATGGCGTTGTTGCCCGTCCAGATCGCCTTGAAGTCATCCTCCGTGTTCAACTCCTTGAACTCCTCGTTCACGATCTCAATCGTGACGGGTGCGGTCGTCGCCGACTTTTCGGCAGCGGTGTCCTGCACGGTCGCGGTCACGGTGAACTTCGCCGTGTTGTCGCATTCCGCGGAGAGTACGACTTTGGCGCCGTCCGTGCTCACGCCCGCAGCGGCGTAGCCTTCCGCCTCGCCGATAGCAAGCGTCACGGTGTAGTTTCCGCTCCCGTTTTCGATGTCGAGATACTCGGTGAGGTCAAACTCATTGGGTCCGCCCTGCGTATAGGTGAGCGTCTCGGGGGTGTCGTCGCCGAAGGAAGCCGTGATGTCCCCAAGCTCCGTCGAGCTCTCGATACGGCAGGCGAATTCCACCTTGATGCTCGGATTGAACTTCGAGTACACGGTGACCGTAAATTCCGTGTTGTTGACGGCATTCGCGTTGACGCGGAAGCCGTTCTCGCCGACGAGCTCGACGCACTCCTCCGCGCCCGTGAGCTTGACCGCCCATTCATCGACCGCGCCCGCGGGGAGAATGGAGACGTCGTTAACGGTATAGCTGTCCACCGTGAGGACGTACTTTCCGTCCGTCTCCGTCACTTCGCCGCCGCTTTCATGCGCGATCTTCGCCGAAATGCTCGCAGGAGCTTGGAAGCCGTCGTATTTGAGGGTGGGATAGGCGCCGTCTCCGAAGTACCACACGTCGGTATCCCAACCGTCGAAGGTGGCAGCCGTCCGCATTTCTTCCTCGGTGAGCGTCCCGATGTTTTCCTCCGTGACCGAATCCTTGTCGGTGGGAGCCTCGTTCTTGACGGTCCCCTCGAGCGCATAGCAATTCGTTGCCGTGCCCATCGCGGTCGAGGATGTTCCGAACGTCTTGCCGTAGACCGCGCTGCCGCCCGCCTCGACGCCGGTGACTTCGCCGACGGAGATGAGGTTGCGGATGACGCCGTGCCCGCCGAGAATGCCGACCGCGCTCCCGTATTGCTGATTTGCGTTCGTCGCGATGACCGTCACGTCGAAGAAGCAATTTTCAACGGTGCCGCAGACGAGGCCGATGGGACCGCAGATGGCGCCCTTGACGGTGCCCTTGAAGTTCAAATTCTTGATGACGCCGCCCTCTTCCACCTTGGGAATGAAGCCGCTGTTCCAGCCGACCTCAACCGTGTTCGTCCACGAGAGCGTGTACCCCGCGCCGTCGAGCGTGCCGAACAGACCGTAGCCGTCGACGCCGTCCGCCGCGATGCCCATCACCCTCGCCTCGCCGCCGAGGTCGATATCCTGCGTGAGGACGTAATTGTTGTGCATGTGCACACGGGAGAGCGCATTGTCGCCCGTCCAAATTGCATTGAACTGGTCCGCCGAGGAAATTGCCTTGGGGACGAGATTCTTGACGGGAAGTTCGCATTCATCCGAGGTCGCGCTCTGGTCGCCGAGCTCCGCCGCCACGGTGAATTTGATGACCGACGTGTTGTCGCTCTCCGCGGTGAGCGTGAGGACGCCCGCCTCGGTGAGCGTGACGCCCGCGAGCTCCTCCGAGAGCGTGAAAGTAAGTTCCGCATCCGAGCCGTTGAGCACGGTGACGTACTCCGAAAGGTCGAGCGTGCCGCCCGAGACGGTGTACTCCGCAAATTCGGGGAGCCCGCTCACGACGACCGCGAGCCGCGCGTCATATTCGAGGGTGAACGTGACGGTCGCGGACGGCTGATAGAGCGAAGTGACGGTGACCGTGCAGGTGTCGCCGAGCTTTGCGAGCGTGCCGTCGACGACGACTTCATTGCCCGAGAGCGTGAACGCGCCCTCTTCCGCGCCGTCGGAGGCGGCAAGGACGATTTCGACGGACTGCGGCACATGCGCCTCGCTCCCCTCCCCGTCCTTGACGGTCGCGAGGACGGCATACCTGCCGTGCTCGACCGTGATGCTCTCATCTGTCACTTCCTCCCCGCCGAAGGTGACCGCAACGGATGCGGGCTCGGCGAAGTTGTCGTTCTTGAGGCAGGGAAGGGCTCCGTCGACGATGCGCCAGATGTCGCGGTCGAAGCCGATGCCCGTCTCCTCGTCATATTCGGGATAGGTCGCAGCCGTGCGGAGCTCCGCCATCGTCTTGAAGAATCCCTCCACGGTCGTGCCCGCGCCGTTGTGCCCGAGCACGAAGTTGCTCGTTCCCTCGAGCGAATAGGTCGCCTTGACGCAGTTCTCGAACACCGAGCCGGTGAACGAGGCGACAAAGCCCGAATCGCGCGTGATATCGGGGTTCGCTTCCCCCGTCTTGTCGACGTATGCCTGCCCGAGCGAGATGGAATTGTAGATCTTTCCCGTCGGGGTGAGCGTGCCGAGGAAGGTGCCCATCGGCTGCGTCACGCCCGCGTTGCTCCTGTCGGAATCCACGCGCACGTCGGCGATACAGTTCTCGATGGTGCCGAGAAGGTACCCCGCGAAGGGACCGGAGAACATGCCCTTGACGCCCTCACCCGCGCCCTTTCCGCTCGTGAGGGCAAGGTTCTTGACGATGCCGCCCTCGCCGATGCGGTAGAAGAGACCGCTGTTCCACCCCGCATTCATGTTGAAGTTGGAGATGGTGTGACCGTTTCCGTTGAAGGAGCCCGTGAAGCCCTCGTACGCCTCGTTGCTCGAATCGTAGCCGATGGCGAGCGTCCAAGGCGAGGTGAGCGCGATGTCCGAGGTGAGCTTGTAGAAGTTCCGCATGTTGCGGACGCTCTGCTCGTTGTTCCCCGTCCAGATGGCGCGGAGCGCCGTCTCATCCGCGATCTCGCGTTCGACTTCGTTCTTGACTTCCATCGTGACGGTGTCCGAATACTGCCCGTCCGCAGATGCCGCCCTCACGGTGAAGGTGATGCGGTTGTCGACCATGGGGTCGAGCGAGATGAGCCCTTCGCCGGAGACCGTGACGCCCGCGCACGCCTCCTCCAAGGAGAAGGTGACGTCCTGTTCGGGCCAGACGGTGTAGCGGAGCTGCAGCTTGCCCTCGTTCTGCTGTGCGTCCACGGTGCGCTGGAGCGTCGTGATGTGCACGCCCTCTTCGGGACGGTTGTCCACGGTGAACGTCTTTTGCGCCTTCACGGCGGGCGCAACGGCGGAAGTCACCTCGACGGTGAACTCATAGCCGTCGTCGATGTCCTCCGAGATCGCGACCTCGTTGTCCGAGAGGGACACGAGCGTGTGCTCCCCGATGAGCGCAGCGGTGAACGAGGCGTCCGCCCCCGCTGGCTGCACCTCGACCGTGATCTCGAATGCGCCGGGGTGAGGGTTCGCCTCATTGGTGATCGAGATGGAAGTCGGGGCGGGTTTCTCTTCGCCGCCGGGTCCTTCGGGACCGGGTCCCTCGCCGGACGGCGTGATTGCTTCCCCGCCGATGTCGCACAGCCCGTCGCCGTTCGCATCGGGATGTGTCGTGTGTTCGGGCGGTTCGTCATCGCCGCCGCACGCTACCGCAACGCCCGCAACGGAGCAACTCAATGCCGCGACGAGCAGTGCCGTGATCCACCTTGCCTTTTTCATAATGTTCCTCCTTATTCCGTTAGCCCTTGATCCCGCCCGCAACGACGTTGGAGATGATCACCTTCTGGAAGCAAGCGAACACGACCAGAATGGGGACGATCGCCACGAGCATGCAGGAGAACATCAAAGGATAATCGCTCGTTTTTTGAATTTCCTTCGTGAGGGAGTCCAGCCCCACCGCCACCGTCGGCATGGAGGGCAGATAAATTTTGGGGGTCGCATAGTCGTTCCAGTAGCCGATTGCCGTGATGATCGCAAGGGACAGGAGCTGCGGGACGGACATCGGCAGCATGATGCGGAAGAAGATGCCGAAATGGCTTGCGCCGTCGATCTGCGCCGCCTCGGCATACGTCCACGGAATGCCCTTGAAGTGCGCGTTCATGAGGAGGAATCCGAAGCCGAATCCGCTCACATAGACGAACCATACGCCCGGGAGGGTGTTGCGCAGACCGATCTTCCCCATGAAGCGGTACATGACGGGCAGGGACCCCACGATGGGAACGACCATGGAGATGAGTACCATCGCGAAAATGAAGCCCTTCCCGGGGAAGTTGTACTTCGCCATGATGTACGCCGTCGCGGCGGAGAAGAACACTTCGAGGAAGGTCGTCGTCGCCGTGAGCAGAATGCTGTACCCGAACATGCCGAGAAGGTTGACGTTGCGCGCGCTCTCGCCCGAGCCGACCCGCACGCGGAAGCCGATGAGCGCCTCATAGTAGTTGGAGATGTCGAATTCCTTCGGGAAGGAGAGCCCGCCGTTCCCGCTCACGACCCCCGCCGAGAATTCGAGACGGGTCTTGAACGAGTTGAGGAGCAGCCACAGGAAGGGAATGAGCAGGGAGACGGCATACAGGACGAAGATGCCGAATACCACCCACAGGACGACCTTCTGCACCGTCGTCCTCTTTTCCCTCTGTTCGCGGGCGACCTTTTTGAGGCGGGCGCGGAGTTCTCTCTTCGATGCGTCCATCAGTAGTCCACCTCCCTGAAGAAATGGTTCATAATTCTTCTGCCGAGGAAGATGAACGGCACAAAGATGACGGAACAAAGGAGCCCGAACGCCGCGAGCTGCGGGACCTGCTGCTGGTTGGAGTAGTTGCCGAAGAGGTACATCGCAACGGTGCCCGTGTTGAAGTTGCCCTCCGCCGAGCCCATGAGGAAGTACGCCTGCAAGTAGATGGTGAGGACGGTGTTCATGCCCACCGTGAAGAGGGTGACGATCGTCGGCCACACGAGCGGAATGACGACCTTGGTCATCTCCTGCGTGAAGTTGATGCCCTCCAGCCTTCCCACCTCGACGAGCTCTTGGGGAATGCGCGCCATCGCGCCCGAGAGAAGAACGACGTTGTACCAGATGGGCGGATTTTGGATGCCCATGAAGCGGAGCAGCGCATTCACGTATCCGAAGGTGTCGAACCCGAGGCGGAACGCCATCGTGAGGACGACGACGGGCAGAATGGAGGGCAGAAAGTAGATGACCTTGAAGAAGTTCTTCCCGGGCAAGTCCTTATACAGGAAGTAGGAGCATACCACCGAGAGCGGCAATGTGATGCCGCAGGTCACGGGGACGTAGAGCGCCGAATTCCAAAGAATGGAGGAATACCGCTCGTCGTGCAGAAAGCGGTCGATCCACATCTTGTAGTTGTAGAAGATGTCGTTCGGGATCTGATAGTCGTTCACGACGGGGTTGTACCGCGTGAAGGAGAGCGCAATCGTCTGCGAGTTGATATACACCCATGTGATCAGAAAGTGGATCACGGGATAGGCGAGGAGCACGCAGATAAAGACGACGGCTCCCACGCTCAGGTTATACCGCCTGCGGATCTTATGCTCTTTTCCCTTGGTCTTTTCCATGCGGTTTCCCCTGCTCTTCCGTCAGACGAGCTGCCAGCTGTCCCAATGCCCGTTGACTTCGTTCCACGCGTCGTCGAAGATCTTGTTCACCGTGAGCTCGGTGGGCTTCCCGTAGTTGGTGAAGCAATCGAGATACTTGTTGCCGAGCGGGTAATCGGCGACCTTCTTGTCGATGAAGAGGTAGCTCGTCGAATAGCCCGTGCTGCGGAAGGACGCCTCCCCGAGCAGTTTGAACATATCCCTGTCCCATGTAAACTCGCAATAGGGCGAATTTTCGGCGATGAGCGTCTCCGTCTCGTACTTGAATCCCATGAGGGTACCCGAGACGTTCTTGGGGAAGATGAGCGCGTGCTCGGTCTCGCTCATCCACTTGAGAAACTCGGTCGCGAGGTCCTTGTTGCCCTTTTCGGCGACGACGATGGAGTCCCGCCCCGCGACGTCGTAGCAGACGCGGATGAAGTTTCCGTTCTCGTCCTTCTTCGCTTCCGGGACGTAGGGCGTAGGAATGAGCCCGACGTCGATTCCGACCTCCGCCACCATGTCCTTACCGAGCTCGTTCAACGACCAAGCGGTCGCGGGCATCATCGCCGCGAGACCGTTCAGGAAGGCGGAGTTCGCCATGAGATTGTCGAGCCCTTCAAACCCGGGATAGAGATACCTGTCCTTGTTCCTCACGAACAGGTCATACCAATATTGGTACGCCTTCTTGTGATAGGGGTAGACGGCGGGGTTCCAGCACTCCTTGTCGTTCCCCGCATAGAGGCGGCTGAACTCCTCCTGCCCCGCGATCTGGATCCACCAGTCGTGGACGAGGCTATCCCAGAGGTACCCCTCCGAGCCCGCCACGAGGAAGGGAACTTTGCCCGCCGAGACGATGGTCTCGCAGAGCGCCTGCAGCTGCTCGTACGTCTCGGGGACCTGCCAGCCATTTTGATCGAACATCGTCTTGTTGTAGATGATGCCGCCCGCGCCTTGGATCTGCGCTACCTTGTAGTACTTCCCCTGATAGGAGGAACACGCCAAGGAGGCGGGCACGAGCAAATCGCGGAAGCGGATCCCGAGGTCGCCGTTCGCCGTATCCGTGTAGATGACGGAGTCGTACAGCCCCGTGAGATCGGCGAGCAACCCGCGCGCGCCGAGATACTCCCATGCGATGTCCTGACTGATGTAGATATCGTAGGGAGATTCCTCGAGCTCGACCTCGAGCGTCGTATTTACGTCGTTCGTGGGGTTGAGGTGCACCCTGACGCCGGGATAGTCCGCTTCAAACGTCGTCGCCATCTCCTCGAGCCATGCCCCGCCGTATCCGCCGTTGAAATAGGTGATGTAGAGGTCCTTGTCCGCGAACGAATCGGCGGACGGGCGCTCGCGGAGCACCCAGCCGCTGCGGTCGCTCGTGTCGTTCTGGTTGAGGTCGACGTCGTTGTTGAAGTCCCCCTCCGTCCACTTTCCCGCACAGCCCGCAAACACGGGGATCGCCATGACGCCCGCGAGGACGCACGCTCCGAGTTTGGATAATTTCATTCTCCGTTTCCTCCTTTCTTCTTTGAAACGAGCTTCAGGCTACACCGCCGCAACACCGCGCCGCCGCCCGAATGCACGACAAATTCAATGTGTTCGGTCTCCCCTTTGGGTATGCGGAGGACCGTTTTCTTCTTCTCCGCGCCGCGGAGCGCGAGCGCCTCGGAATTTCCGAGGAAGAAAAGTTTCGGCTCCTCGCAATTCGCCGCGCCCCTGTAGCAGGCGAGGAATATCTCCGCGTCGCCGCTCTCGATCTCCGCCGAGACCTCGAACGAAAAGCCGCCGTACTGCGAGGTCACCCTCTGCCGCGCCGAGCCGCCCGCACGGAGCACGAGCTTTCCCTCCCCTATCTCCGCGCTTTCCGTCCTCCATGAGACGATCTCCCGCCCCTTGAAGTTGTTCCGCCGCGGCGGACGGGAAAAGTCCGCATCGGCAAGATATTCGTTCTCGGGGAGCGCGCCCTTCCGGTTGATTCCCGTGTAGGGCAACATGCTCTCCTTCTCGGCGCTTCCCTCGAGCACGGGGTCGCAATATTCGGTGATCCGCACCCAGTCGATGTAGAGATACGCCGTCTCGAACTGCGGGTCCCCGAGCCATGCGATGGCGTCCTGAAAGAGGCTCGCGACCCAAAAGGTCGCAGAGTATTTGGGGACGGCGTCCTTCAAAACAAGCACGGGCTCGCCGTCGAGGTACCAGACGACGCCCTCGTCCCCGTTTTCCCTGTCCGTCCGCCATTCAAAGGCAAAGACGTGCCAATTTCCGTCGTTGAGCGGGGGACAGTTCACCGTCTCGGAGACGCTGTTCTTGTGCGCGCCGTCGAGATAGTTTTCGTAGGTCGTGCCGCTGAACTTGCGCCAGTCGCCGCCGTGCGGCATCTCGATGTCGATCTCGCTGTACCTTCTGGCGGCGTATTCCTTCGCCCAGTCGTTGAAGTATGTCCAAGCGGCGCTGCACTGTCCCGCCCGCGGGGCGACCTTCATGCGCACCTCGTACAGCCCCGCGCCGAACAGGCGCTTGGTGACGATCCCGCCGCCCCTGCGCTGCCTTCCCTCGGGGGCGAAGTCACCCTCCGAGCGGATGGCGACGATGCCGCCTGTTCCGCCCGCCTTTGCGACTTCCCCTTCGTCCGTCGTGAAGAGACAGTTCTCCTCGGCGTAGCCGTTGTTGTTCTGGCTCGCCCACTTCTCGTTCAGAGCCCGCCACACGTCTCCGCGAATGCCCTGCGAAAAGTCATCGAAGAACACCCCCTTGACGGTCGGTTTTCTGTGCCAAGCGAACTTCATATCAGGTAGAGCTCGACCGAATAGACGCGCGCGACGGTGTCCGCATCCGTCTCGAACACGACGCGGACGGTATTCGTGCGCGCATTGGAAATTTCATAGGTGAGTTCCTTCTCGATGACCATGTTGTGCTTGAAGGAGAGAGACTCAGACGTCTCCATGCTCACAATGCCGTACAGCCCTTCGATGCGGGCGCGCAGCTCTCCCGTGCCCGACGTCCGCTCCGCCCGCACGACGAGGCGCAACTTGTGCCCGATGTATTTGCTGTCTATCGATTGAAAAATTCTGTTCCCGCCGTTCACGAGCAGGTAGTTCACGTAGTCCTCCGTCGTGCCGCGGATCGCCTCCGAGCCGACCGCGAGCCCGTCCGCCTGCCATACATAGGGCTTGTCCTCGGTGCCGCGCTCCAAGCGGCGGAAGTCCCCGTTCGCGATGTAGTTGGTCACGGGAATGGCGCCGTCGCCGAGGTCGCGGAAGCTCCAGCTCTCCTTGGAGGGGTCGTACGTCCCCGCCTCGTATTCGTCTAACACGGGGTCGTCATATTCGGTGATGCGCACCCAGTCGAGATACATATAGGCAGTATCGAAATTCGGCACGCCCAACCACGACGGAATGTCGGGGAAGTGTGTGCCGATATTGAAGGGCGCCGTGTACACGGGAACGCTCGTCGTGAGCTTCTGCACGGCGTGACCGTCGATATACCAGATGATGCCCGTGTCGTTTTCCGCCGTGCGCCACTCGAAGGCGACGGTGTGCCACGCGCCGTCGTTGAGGCTCAGATTTCCGAGCCCCGCCTGACTGTAATCGATCCGCGAGGAGGTCTGCTCCAGCTGCGTCTTGCTGATGTATTTGCTGTATGTTGTCGCCGAGAACTTGCGGAAATCGCCGCCCTCGGGCAGCTCGATGTCGATCTCGCTGTACTTGCTCTCGGAAAGGTCATTCGACGAGGTAAGCTCGGGCGTGCCGTTGAAGTACGTCCAGAGCGCCGTGCACTGACCTTGGCGGGGAAGCACCTTGATCCGCGCCTCGTATTTGCCCGCGCCGTAGTCGTTGCGGGTCGTGATGACCGCTCCCTTGTAGGGGTCCTCCGAATAGCCGCCGTTCGCCTGAAAGACGACAATGCCGCCCGTTGCGCCCGCCTCTTGCACGCGCGCCGCGTTCGTCGAATAGGAAATGTTCTTGCTCGTGACGCCGTTGTTGTTTGCCTTGTCGAGCCCCCAGCCGCGGTCGTCCGAAGTCCAATTGTCGAGGTCGATGCCCTCCGAGAAGTCGTCGTAGAACGTCGCCTTCTCGACGGGCGCCGTGTTCCAGCCGAAGGTGCGTGCCGGCGGTTCGTCATCCCCGCCGGAGGGACTGTTAGGACCACCCCCCCCCGATGGATCATTGCCGCCCGGGACGTCGGGGGTGGGGTCCGTATCCCCCGTTCCGCCCGACGCGCATGCGGAAAACGCCATCGCCGCGGCGAGGGCAATCGTTCCGAAAATCAAAAACCTCTTCTTCATATAATTTCCTCCTTGGATGGGACTAACCGTTCATGAGCAGTTTGGCGCTCTCGACGTCCGTGAACATCATCGCGTGCGGGTGGCAGCGCAAGATGGTGGCGGGGACCGCCTGATCGATGGGTCCGCGCATGGTGCGGTAAACCGCGACCGCCTTCTTGTCCGTCGGGACGACGCAGAACATGTACTTTGCCGAGATGAGCGTGGGAATGGTGAGCGTGACGGCATACCGCGGGACTTCCTGCAGGGTGTCGAACGTCTTGTCGTTCACCTGCTGGCGGCGGCAAATTTCATCGAGCCCGACGAGCTTGATGACCTTCTTGTCCGCAAAGTCCGCGACCATGGGGTCGTTGAATGCAATATGCCCGTTTTCGCCGATCCCGAGACATACGATGTCGATGGGGTGCGCCTTGAGGAGTTCCTCGTACCGCCTGCAGATCTCCTCGGTATCCCCCGTTCCGATATAGTAGACCGCCTTTAAGGGGACCTTGTCGAAGAGAGCCGTCTCGAGATAGTGGGCAAAGCTCTTGGGACTGTGTTCGCCGAGACCCACGTACTCGTCCATGTGAAAGGCGGTCACGCGGGACCAGTCGAGCCCCTCCTCGAGCGCCAGATACTTCAGAATATCGTTCTGCGAGGGCGCGGCGGCAAAGACCATGTTGATGTTCTCCTGCGCGCGCAAAAGTTCCCTCATCTTCTCCGCGACCGCCTTTGCGGCATACCGCCCCATCTCGTCCCGGTCGGGAAACACCTTGCAATTCAATTTGTCCGCATTGAATTCTGCCACAAACATGGGCGAAAATCCTCCGGATACCCCGATTTTTCATCATTATACCATGGAAAGGGGTCGCTGCATTATAAAATATTGCTGTAAAATATAAATATATTGACATATTCTTGACATTTCCGATTGCACCTGATATAATGGCTCCGTTGCAAAGAGGTAACAAATTATGAAAAATATCGCATTCATGCCCACAAAAAATCGAAAAATTGAGGTCGAATACAAGGTCAAAGCCCTCGAGGAAACCTATTCCATGCACATTCATAACGACTACGAGATCTACATGAGCATGTGCAATAATAATAAATTCTGCGTCGGACACAAGATCTACGACGTGAACAGGAACGACGTCTTTCTCTTCAACAACACCGACGTGCACAAGATCAACGTCTCCGACCCCGCGAATTACAGCCGCTACGTCGTCATGTTCTCCCCCTCCATCTTCTCGGAGGCGGAATCCGAGCTTTCAGACCTTCTGCGCTGCTTCGACGAGCCCAACCGCAGCCACAAGCTCTCCCTCTCGGACGGGCAGGCGGAGGACTTCCTGTTCATCTTGCGGAAGATGACGGAGTGCGAGGGCGAGGGCGTCTCCCACTCCTTTCTGAAGCTCCGCCTGTACCTCTCGCAGCTCCTTCTGCTCATTCAGGACATCCGCCGTGCGGCGCCTTCCATTGCGTCCCTCTCCGGTCCCGAGGACACCCGTATCAACGAAATCATGGGTTTTTTGCGCGAGCGTTGCACCGACACCATCACCCTCGAGGAGTTGAGCCGCAAGTTCTTTCTCAATAAGTACTATCTTTGCCGCATGTTCAAGAACAAGCTCGGCTTCGGGATCGGGGAATACATCGAATCGTGCCGCCTCGGCAAGGCGATCCCCATGCTGCGGGAGGGAATGCCCGTCTCGGCGGTCGCCCGCAACACGGGCTTTTGCAGCGATTCCTACTTCATCTCCACCTTCAAAAAGCACCTCGGCATGTCGCCGAAAAAATACCTTCGCGAGGGGGCGGAACGATGACCCTTCAGGCGCTCTGCAACGAGCTTGAATTGCCCCGCGAAGTGACGAATCTTGTGCTGTCCTTCCCTCCCCTTGCGGGAGAACGATCCATCCTTGAAATGCTCTGCGACCCCGCCCGCTTTGCGGAGGGGTACGGGAAGCTCCGCGAAGCCGCGGACGACCCGCACGGGCTCCGCATGCTCGCCGTGTTCCTGCGCGCCGCCCTCCGCACCCGCGAACAATATAGGGAAGCGGGGATCGAAGAGAAGATCTTTCTCGACACGATGAAGTGCTTCCCGCGGTTCATCGGCGAATACCGCGAAAGTTACGGGGAATACGGCTTCGACCGCGGCTTTTGGGCGGGACGGCAGCTGTCTCTCCTTTTATTCCGCTTGGGGGAGCTCGAATTCGAGAAGGCGGAGCGGGACGGGGAGCCCGCCCTCGCCGTCCACATTCCCTCCGACGCGGACCTCTCGCCCGAAAAGACGGGGCGCTCCTTCGCCCTCGCGGAGAAATTCTTCCGCACGCGCTATCCCGCGTACACGCGCACGCCGATGTTCTGCAACTCGTGGCTGCTCTCCCCCGCCCTGCCCGAACTTCTGCCCCCGAGCTCCAGAATCCTGCAATTTCAGAAGCTGTTCGAGGTCGTCTCCTTCGATGGGGACGCGCAGGATCACAGGCAGTGGGTGTTCAAAAATCGGGACCTTCCGCCCGAACGGTTCCCCGAGAATACCTCCCTTCAGAGGGCGATGAAGGCGTTCGTCCTGCGCGGCGGGAAGGTCGGGTGCGCCCTCGGTATCCTGAAAAGGGACGCCCTTCCCTTGGCGTCCCTTCCCGAATAGACAAAATATTCCGTTCCGTATTTACGATAAGAGCCGCGGGGGAAATCCGCAAATTTCCCCCGCGGCTCATCTTTTTATGCCGCAGGCGATATGGCTTGCGGCGGTTTACAGCGATTTCAGATACTCCATGAAGCACTGCTTGTTGTGCAGGGCGGAGGTGGTCGGCCTGCCGAGGTCGGCGCGGGCGCCGAGCGAACACTTGACCGCGAGGAAGGTGAGTTCCGCCGCCCCGCGGGCGAGCTGCAATTCGCGGTCCAGTGAGGCGAGATTGTCCGCACACGCCGTCCGCGGATACCCGCAGGCGCGGGCGATAGCCGCGAGGTCGAGCTTTTCCGACACGGTCGGCATGCCCCCGACCGTCTCGTGCGCGCCGTTGTCGATGACGATGTGCACGAGGTTGGCGGGGCGCTCGGCGCCGATCACCGCCATCGAGCCCATGTGCATGAGCATGGCGCCGTCGCCGTCGATGCACCAGACCCTTGTATTGGGTTTTTGAAGGGCGATCCCGAGCGCTATCGAGGAGCTGTGCCCCATGCTCCCCACCGTCAGAAAGTCGGAGGCGTGGGAAGTCCCCGTCCGCTCGCGGATCTCGAAGAGCTCGCGCGAAGCCTTGCCCGTCGTCGAGACGATGACATCCCCCCCCGCAGCGGCGGCGATATGGGCAATCGCCTCCTCGCGCGAAATTCCGTACCCATTGCGGTATTTTACCGTGCAATCGCTCTCGAGCGCGCCCTTCCGCACGACGAAGGCGACCTGTTTCCCCGCATCCAAAATATCCTTCCACTCGCGGAGTTTCTCCAAGACGTCCTTCTCCGTCGTGGAGGCGTCGATGACGTACGAGGCGATGCCGAGGTCCTCGAGGAGCTTTATCGTCACCTCGCCCTGATAGATGTGCTGCGGCTCGTCGTGAACGCCCGGTTCGCCGCGCCAGCCGATGACGAAGATCATGGGAATGGCGTACACCCTGTCGTTCAGAAGGGAAGCGACGGGGTTGACGATGTTCCCCTCCCCGCTGTTCTGCATGTAGACGACGGGAATTTTCCCCGTTGCCATGTGATACCCCGCCGCGACGGCGACGCAGTTGCCCTCGTTCGCCGCAATGACATGGCGGTGCGGGTCGGTTCCGTAGTCACAGATGAGCCTGTCGCAGAGGGCGCGCAGCTGCGAATCGGGCACGCCCGCAAAGAAATCCGCTCCGAGACAGTCGAGAAACGCTCTTGCCTTCATATCTCCTTCCTCACGCGCCCGAGACGCGCTCCAATTCCTCGGGGGTATCGATCTCCGTGACGCAGTCCCCCCGCACGGGGAACACTTCGAGGTCGAGCCGGGAAAGGTTCTCGTTCACGATCTCGTCCCAGAACAGCGCCTCGTACCCCCTGCGCCCGTATGCCTTGCGCACCGCCCTGCCGACGAATGCCGCGTCCTCCGCCGTGAAGTGCGAAAATCCGATCATGTTGTAGCGGTCGGCGCCACCCTTTCCGACGCGGGTGATCGTTCCGTTTTGGTCGGTGTCGAACACCCAATCCTCGGACATGCCCCCCACGAATTTCCCGAAGTAGCCCGACTTCCCGCGCGCATCCTTCAAAAAAGTCCCGTCCTTCACGAAGAGGTCCGCCTCGCAGATATAGCAGTCTCCCTTCTCCAAAACTTCGGACGCATAGTAGACGGAGGAGATGTTGTTCACCGCGGCGTAGTCGGGATTTTCGATGAGCGTGCAGTTCGGGTACTTCTGCGGAAGGTAGGCGAATTGCTCCATCAGGTACCCCACGACCGTGAAGATGTGCCCGACGCCCGCCTCGTTGAGGGCGCGGATGACCGTCTCTATCATCGGCGTGCCCTTCACCTCGAGGAGGGGCTTGGGGCGGGTGAGCGTGAGGGGGCGCATTCTCGTTCCGAGCCCCGATGCCATCACGATGGCGTTCATCACAGCTCCTCGATGAGGGACAGAATGTCCTTGATGGGCATGAGGCGGGAATCCACCTCCTGCGCCCTGTGATAGCGCAGAATGTCCTTCGCCGTCTGCTCCATGGCGGGGAAGGCGCTCCGCGTCAGCTGGTTCGCGTAGATGACGATGTTCGCGCCGTGGCGGGCAAGTTCCCCCTCCGTGACCGAGTTGAACGAAGTCGGGACGACCACGATGGGCGTATCTTTGTCCTCCGCGCGGAAGCGGTCGCAGAATTCGAGGATCTCGGACGGCTCCTTCTTTCTGCTGTGGATCATGATGCCGTCCGCGCCCGCCTTCACGTAGGCGCGGGCACGCGTGAGGGCGTCCTCCATGCCGCGCTCCAAGATGAGGCTCTCGATGCGCGCGATGATCATGAAGTCGTCCGTCAGCTGCACCTTCTTTCCCGCCGCGATCTTCTCGCAGAAGTTTTCGATGGTGTCCTGCGTCTGCTCCACTTCCGTCCCGAAGAGCGAGTTCTTCTTTAATCCCGTCTTGTCCTCGATGATGACCGCGGAGACGCCCATCCGCTCGAGCGAGCGTACGGTATAGACGAAGTGCTCGGTGAGCCCGCCCGTGTCGCCGTCGAAGATGATGGGCTTGGTCGTCACCTCCATCACGTCGTCGATGGTGCGGAAGCGGGACGTCATGTCCACGAGCTCGATGTCGGGCTTTCCCTTCGCCGTCGAATCGCACAGCGAACTCACCCACATCGCATCGAACTGGTCGAATTCGCCCTCGTGCTCGACGACCGTCTTTTCGGCGATCAGCCCCGTGAGCCCGCTGTGGACTTCGATGGTCTTGACGATGGGGCGGATCGAAAGGAGCTGCCGAAGCCTGCGGCGCCTGTATTCGGGCATCGCGAGCTTTTCCCTGCACTGCGCGTCGATTCGCTTCACCCTGTCGTTGTAGGTGTACGGCACGTCGACGATCTTCCCGCCGTACGCGGAAAGCAGCCGCTCCGCATCGTCGCGGATCGCCCGCAGCGGACCCGTCAGCCAGTTGTCGCCGTGGATCACGTAGTCGGGGCGGAGCCGCCCGATGACGCCGCCGTACAGAATTTCGTCCTGAATGAGGACTTCCTTCACCCCCTCGAGCCCCTTGACGAGCGCGACGCGCTCCTCAAAGGAGATCGTGGGAAAGCGGTCGAAGCGCACCATCGCCTCGTCCGTGAGGACGCCGACGTAGACTTCACCGTACTTTTTTGCCTCGTTGATGATGTTGAGGTGCCCCTCGTGGATGACGTCCGTGCAGAAGCACGTGTATACCTTCTTCATGCCTTCCCCCCGCCGCGGTACACGACGGGAATGGTCACCCCCGTCCTCTCCAATGCCTCGCGGAATACCGCAAAGAAGTCCTCGATGTCCTTCTCGTCGATGGCGCCGAGCGCGCACAGGCGGAAGGTGTTCGTCGTCGAGATCTTGCCGGGATAGATGGTGAACCCGCGCTCGTAGCAGTAGTCGTGGACCTTCCCGAAGTCCCAATTCGGGTCGTCGGGATAGATGGCGGAGACGACGAGCCCCGCCTGAAGTTCCCTCTTGATGACATTGCGGAAGCCGAGCTCCGCGAGCCCCCTGTGAATTGCCTCGAATACCCGCGTGTGCCGCGCCCACTTTGCGGCTTCGCCCTCCGCGAAGTACTCCTTGAGCGCCTGCTTCGCCGCATAGATGGTCTGCACGGGCGGCGTGAAGTGCATCTCTCCCGTCTTTTCAAAGAAGTCGTATTGAAGGTACAGATTGCAATAGTACGAGCGCTTCGGATAGTCCTTGCTCGCCTCGATGGCGGCGCGCCGACCGACGATGAACGAGAGCCCCGCCATCGCCATGATCCCCTTCTGCGCCGACGCCATGCAGAAGTCGATGTTATCTTCATACACGTTGATGGGACGCATCGCATAGGTGGAAGTCGTGTCCACGACAAAGAGCGCCCCGTAGCGGTGTGCGAGCGCCCCGATTTCACGGATGGGGTTCAAAATTCCCGTTCCCGTCTCGTTGTGCGTCGTGTAGACGAGCGCGATCTCCCCGCTCTTCAGGACGTCCTCCGCCTGCTTCAGGTCGGGCAGCTCATCGATGGGGAATTTGAGGTCGACGTGCGGCATGCCGTAGTAGGCGCAGACCTCCGCCGCCCGCGTGCTGTAGGCGCCGTTGTTCAGAATGAGGATCTTCTTCCCCGCGGGCAGCAGCGAATTGAGGCAGATGTCGATGTTGATCGTCCCGCTCCCGCAGAACAGCACCGCCGTGTACTCCTCCTGCTTTCCGTGCACGATCCGCACGAGGTCCTCGCGGATCCCCTTCATCATGCCCGCAAATTCTCTTTCCCGCGGGCAGATGTCGGGGACGACCTGCGCCAGTTTTACGGTGTCCGTCGTCGTGGACGGACCCGGGTTCAACAGGATGTTTCGCTTGATGTTCATGTTCTCTCCTTTCCGCCGTGCGGACGGTCACTCCTCTACGGGGCGGTATTTCATCGGATAGATCTCCTTCGCCTTCCACTTGATGCCCTTCAGCGTCCTGCCGCGCGTGTTTGCGGCGTCGATGGGAAGATCCTCGCTCGAGAGCTCCTTCATGCCGCCGTCCTCGGTGAGCACGGCAAGGTAGTACGGCATGGTGACGTAGCCCGCGAAGATGACGCTCTCCTGCTTGGGGTCGGAGATGCGGACGCCCTTGCAGTTGCGCTTATATTCCTCGACGTTGGCGGCGATGACCCGCTTGAACCGACCCGAACTCGTCGCGACGATGATCTCGCCCTCCTCGCAGAACTGGACGAAGAACACGAGCTCGTCGCCGTCCGCGAGATTCATGCCGCGCACGCCGCCCGCGATCCTGCCCTGCAGGGGAATGTCGTCCTTCTTCACGTTCGCGCACATGCACCTGCGGGAGACGAAGAACATCGTCGTCCCCTCCTCCTCGGCGTCCTGCTCCACGGTGAGCACCGCGTCGCCGTCGCTCAAGCGGATCGCCTGAAAGGCGGACTTCGCGACCGCATATTCGCTCCACGCCGTCTTCTTCAGCATGCCCTTGCGGGTGACGAAGAGGAGGTTCCCGTTCCCCTCCGCGCGGAGCACGGCGACGGGGGTCTCCCCCTTTTCGGCGTCCTCGAAGAGGGAGCCGAGCGCATGCCCCGCGTCCGAGAACTTGCACATGCACTGCTCGGCATACAGGCGGTAGCAATTTCCCCTGTCGGTGAACACGAGCGCCTGCTCGTCCGAGCGGATGGGGAGCATGGAGACGAGCACCGAACTCTTCCGCGAGGAATCGGAGAGCGCCTTATTGGACTGGTTGAAGTTCTTTTCGGAGATGCACTTCAGCTTGCCGTCCGCCGAGATACAGAGGAAGGAAGGCGCCCCGGGACCGCGCACGTCGGCGCGCTCGGCGTCCGCCTCCTCGGCATTGTAGACGAGGGTGGAGCGGCGGGGCGTGCGGTACCGCTTCTTGATGTCGAGGAGTTCCTCCCGCACGACGAGCAGCTGCCTGCGGTTGCTGTTCACGATGGCGGTGAGCTCCTCGATGAGCGCCTTGAGATTTTTGAGTTCCTCCTCGAGCTTGAACACCTCGAGCTTGGTGAGGCGGGCGAGGCGCAAGTCGAGGATCGCCTGTGCCTGCCGCTCGGAGAGATCGAACCGCTTCTTGAGCTGTTCGCGCGCGTCCGCCGTCGACTCGGCTCCCTTGATGATGCGGATGACCTCATCGATGTTGCGCACGGCGACGATGAGCCCCTCGAGGATATGGCACCGCTCCTTCGCCTGCCCGAGGTCGAACCGCGTGCGGCGAAGCACGACCTCCCGCTGGTACTCGACGTAGTAGCGGATGATATCCATGAGCCCCAAGAGGACGGGCTTCCCGCCCGCGATGGCGACCATGTTCATGCCGAAGGAGACCTCGAGGTCGGTATACTTGTATAGGGTGGAGAGAATGCGGGGAATGTCGGCATTCTCGCCGCGCACCTCGACGACGGCGCGCATGCCCGAGCGGTCGCTCTCGTCCGTCACCTTCGAGACGGCGGCGAGCTCCTCCTTCTTCTCCTCGCGGAGCTCGGCAATGCGGCGGAGCAAGTTCGCCTTGTTGACCTGATAGGGAAGTTCGGTGATGACGATGTTCTTGCGGTCGCCGTCCCCCTCCTCGACGCGCACCTTGGCGCGAAGGATGATTCTGCCCTTGCCCGTGCGGTACGCCTCGTGGAGTTCGCCCGCGATGATGTATCCCCCCGTCGGGAAGTCGGGCGCGGGAATGTACTTCATCATCTCGTCGAGCTTGATGCGCGGGTTGTCGATGTATGCCACGACGCCGTCGATACACTCGCCGAGGTTGTGCGACGGAATGTTGGTGGCGAGCCCCACCGCGATGCCCGAGGCGCCGTTCACGAGGAGGTTGGGGAACCGCCCCGGCAGCATGTCGGGCTCCTTTAAGGAGTCGTCGAAGTTGAGGGAGAAGGAGACGGTGTTCTTGTCGAGATCGCGCAGGAGCTCCAAGGCGAGCGGCTCGAGCCGCGCCTCGGTATAGCGCATGGCGGCGGCGGGGTCGCCGTCCACCGAGCCGAAGTTCCCGTGCCCGTTCACGAGCGTCCTGCCCATGTTGAAGTCCTGCGCCATGCGGACCATCGCGTCGTACACCGAACTGTCGCCGTGGGGGTGGTATTTGCCCATGCAATCGCCGACGATGCGCGCCGACTTTTTGTGCGGCTTGTCGGGCATGAGCCCCATCTCGTACATCGTATAGAGAATGCGCCTCTGCACGGGCTTCAGACCGTCCTCGACGCGGGGGAGCGCCCTGTCGAGAATGACGAACTCCGCATACGGGAGCATGGAGTTCGGCAGCACCTCTTCAAGCGGGGTGACGTACAGCGTGCCCTTGGGCTCCTCGGGCAATTCATTCTTCCTCATTGCCGCCCTCCTTTCTCGCCTTGACGCGGTCCATGAACGAATCCTGCTTGTTGAAATTCGCGTTGCGGTTCAAAAATTCCTTGCGCCCCTCCACCTTATCGCCCATGAGGGTGGTGATCATGTCCTCGGCGGCGACGGCGTCCTCGATGGTGACCTGCGTGAGGTTGCGGCGCATGGGGTCCATCGTCGTCGTCCAGAGCTGGTCGGCGCTCATCTCGCCCAAGCCCTTGTACCGCTGGATGAGATACCCGCGCCCGACCTTGTCGATCTTCTCCTGCAATTCGGCGTCGTCGTAGGCGTATTCCTCGGCGGAGCCGTTCTGCTTGTACACCTTGTAGAGGGGCGGCATGCCGATGTACACGTGCCCCGCGTTGATGAGCGGGCGCATGTAGCGGAAGAAGAAGGTGAGCAGGATACAGCGGATATGGAAGCCGTCCTGATCGGCATCGGAGAGGATGATGACCTTGTGGTAGTTGATCTTGTCGAGGTTGAAGTCGTTGCCGATCCCCGCGCCGAGCGCCGAGATGAGCGTGCGGAGCTCCTCGTTCGCGAGCACCTGATCGAGCCGCTTCTTCTCGACGTTCAAAGGCTTTCCCTTGAGCGGGAGAATCGCCTGAAACTGGCGGATCCGCGCCTGCTTCGCCGTTCCGCCCGCGGAGTCGCCCTCGACGATAAACAGCTCGTTGAGCTCGGGCTTCTTGCCCGTGGACGCCGCGAGCTTGCCGACGAGCATGAGATTGTCGATGCTGTTCTTCGCCCGCGCGTTGTCCTTCGCCTGCCGCGCCGCGACGCGCACCTTTGCCGCGCCCTGCGCCTTCTTGATCATCTCCTCGAAGGAGCGGCGGAGCTTGGGCTCGGCGGCGAGCGCCCGCAGCCCCTCCACCGTGACCGACTCGACGGGCACGCGCGCCTCGGGATTGCCGAGCTTGTTCTTCGTCTGCCCCTCGAACTGCACGTTCTTCATCTTGATGGAGAGCACCGCGGTGAGCCCCTCGCGGAAGTCGTCGCCGAGGAAGTTCGGGTCCTTGTCCTTGATGAGCTTGTTGTCGCGGGCGTAGTCGTTGAGCATGCGGGTGATGCCCGCGCGGAAGCCCGCCTCGTGGAAGCCGCCGTCGGGGGTGGGAATGTTGTTGACGAAGGAGAAGAGGCTCTCCGTGAAGTCGGTGGTGTGCTGGATGGCGAACTCGATGAGAATGCCGTCCCGTTCGCCGCGGTAGTAGAGCGGCTTCTGGTACAGCCTCGTCTTGCCGTCGGTGAGGTACAGCGCGAAGTCGGCAATGCCGCCCTCGTAGCGGTAGGTGACGGAGTAGGGCTCCGTCGCCCCCATGAGGTCGAGCTGGCGGGACTCCTCTTCCTCCTCCCCGCTCCCCTCCGCGAGGTACTCGTTGCGGGTGATGCGCTCGTCGGTGAAGGTGATGGAGAGCCCCTTGTTGAGGAAGGCGAGCTCGTTGAGGCGGCGCTTGACCGTCTCCCTGTCGTAATTCACGGTGGTGAACACCGCGTCGTCGGGCATGAAGTGCACGAAGGTGCCGTGCCGCTTGGTGCGCTGCTTCATGTCTGTGAGCGGTCCTGTCGGGACGCCCGACTCGTACTTGTTTTTCTGCTTGTCGAAGTAGGAGCGGAAGCCCATCTCCCACGTCTTTCCGTCCTTAAAGACGCGCACGTTCAGCCACTTCGAGAGCGCGTTGGTGACCGAGGCGCCCACGCCGTGGAGCCCGCCCGAAAAGGAATAGTTGTGCTCGTCGAACTTTCCGCCCGCGTGCAGCTGGGTGAACACGACCTCGACGCCCGAGACCTTCGTCTTGGGGTGGATATCGGTGGGGATCCCCCTCCCGTTGTCCTCGACGGACGCGCTCCCGTCCTTGTAGATGCGGACGTCTATCTTGTCGGCGAAGCCGTTCGCAGCCTCGTCGATGGCGTTGTCGACGATCTCCCAAAGGATGTGGTGGAGCCCCCTCTGCCCCGTCGACCCGATGTACATGCCGGGGCGGAGACGGACGGCATCCAGCCCTTCGAGAATGGTGATGTCGCTCGCGTCGTAATGTCTCTCTTCCATGAATACCTCTCGATCCCGTAAAAATCCGATTTTATTATACTACATTTTGAGGTCGATTGCAAGTGTTTTCGCCGTATATAGTGGTTTTCGGGGCGGCTCCGCACAAAAATGTTCCCGTGCGGGCGAAAGAAGTTCTTGACATGCGCCGCCGTTTGTGATATGATTTTCCCAAATCCAAAGACGGAGGTTTGTCATGGCAAACAAGAATCCCTATGCGGGCACAAAGACGGAGAAGAACCTGCGCGAGGCGTTCGCGGGCGAATCGCAGGCGAGAAACAAGTACACCTACTTCGCGTCCGTCGCGAAGAAGGCGGGCTACGAGCAGATCGCGGAGCTCTTCTTGAAGACGGCGGACAACGAAAAGGAGCACGCCAAGCTGTGGTTCAAGGCGCTCGGCGAGCTCGGGACGACGGAGGAAAATCTCCTCGCCGCCGCCGAGGGCGAAAACGCCGAATGGACGGACATGTACGAGCGCATGGCGCGGGAGGCGGACGAGGAAGGGTTCCACGACCTCGCGAAGCAGTTCCGCGGCGTCGCCGCCATCGAGAAGGCGCATGAGGAGCGCTACCGCGCCCTCCTTCACAACGTCGAGGCGAAGCAGGTGTTCGAGAAGAGCGGCGTGCAGGTGTGGGAATGCAGGAATTGCGGGCACATCGTCGTGGGGACGAAGGCGCCCGAGGTCTGCCCCGTGTGCAACCACCCGCAGAGCTACTTTGAAGTCAAGAAAGAAAACTATTAAGAGAAGCAAAAACGAGAGCCGTGCCCCGTGCACGGCTCTCGTTTTTTTCGGATTCAGTCGAAGCAGGTCATGATGGTGAGGATCTCGCGGTCGGTCTCGCGCATGCCCTCCCGCCCGAGCCTTCCCACGTTGCCGATGGTCCGCTCGACGGCATCGGAGACGATGCCGTCTCCCCCGTAGAAGTTCTGCCCGCGGCGGTACATCTCGTACCCGAAGATGCCCGCGTCCACCGCCGCGGAGATCTTCGCCGCGCAGGACGCCTTCGCCCCGTCGCACACGATGCCCGAGGTGATGGCGAGCGCGTTGGTGACGGTGTGCGAGATACAGGCGAGGTCGCCGCCGCAGAGGAAGGCGATGCCCGCGCCCGCCGCCGCGCCCGCACTCACGGCGCCGCAGTAGGCGGAGAGCGCGCCGATCCCCGACTTCAAGTGGACGGCGGTGAGGTTGGAGACGATGAGGGCGCGGTACAGCATGTCCTCCCCCGCCCCCCTCTCGCGGGCGTACTCGATGACGGGAAGGGAGGTCGTCATGCCCTGATTGCCGCTCCCCGAATTGATGACGACGGGCAGTTCGCAGCCGTTCATGCGGGCGTCCGAGCCCGCCGCCGCGCTCGCCTTGGCGCGGGTGCGGATGTCGTCGCCGTAGGCGGAGAGGAGCACCTTTCCGATGTTCGCCCCGTACGGGCGGCGCAGACCCTCCTCCGAGACGGCGGTGTTGTATTCGATTTGGCGGGACAGGACTTCCCGCACGTCGGCAAGGTCCGCCTCCCGCGCGAACCCGACGATGTCCTTCATGTTGAGGAGGGCGTCGTCCTCGCAGGGGGCGTCGCATTCGCCGACTTCCTCCTCGAAGAGAACGTCGCCGTTCCGCTCGACGCGCACGAACCCCGTGTGGCGGTCGGCAATGCGGACGCTCGCCTCGTCCGTTCCCGCAAAGGCGCGGACGGTGATGTCGAGCACGTGCCCACTCTCGACGGGCATAATTTTCACCTTCATGCGGGAGAGGAGCTCTTCCACTTCCTCCGCCGTTCCCGCGGGCGCCTCCGAAAGCGCCTCGAGCCCGCGCTCCCACTTCCCCGCGACGAATCCCGCCGCGACCGCCGCTTCCAGCCCCTTCGCGCCGCCCGCATGCGGAATGACGACGCTCTTCACGTTCTTGATGATGTTCCCGCTCGCGAGCACCTCCGCGCGTTCGGGCATGCGCCCGAGCACGTCGCGCGCCCTCGCCGCACACAGGGCGAGCGAGATGGGCTCGGTGCACCCCATCGCGGGGACGAGCTCCCGCTTCAGAATCCTGACATAGGCGGCATATACCCTGTCCGTCCGTTCCATCTTCCGTATCTCCTCATTGATCTTCGAGACGGGCGAGCATGTCCGCATACTGCGCCGCGGGATCGCCGTCCCTGTCAAATTGCCAAAAGTCGATCCCCGCGGCATTTGCGCATACCATGTCCGAGGTGGGGCTGTCGCCGATCCATACGGCGCGCTCCCTTCGGAACCCCACGATGCGCTCCTCCGCGCGGCGGGCGTACTCTATGGACGGCTTGTCGCAGCCGAGTTCCTCCGAGATGAACATGTCCGCAAAGTAGGGGGAGAGCCCCGCCGCCGCGACGTGCCTGCGCTGGATGCGCGAGCTCCCGTTCGTGACGAGGTATGCCCTCCCGCGGAGGGAGAGCGCGCGGACAAATTCCCGCGCCCCTTCGTAGGGGAAACAGATCTCCTCGAAATTGGAAAAGTACGTCGCCGCCACGGCGGGAACGTCCGCCCTCACCCCGAACTCCTCAAAGAGGCGGGAAAAGCGCAGCTCCTTCAGCCTCTCCCGCGTCATCTCCCCCCTCTCGAGTTGCTTCCAGAGCGCGTCGTTGATGGCGTGGAAGCGGGCGTACCGCTCCTCCGTGAAGGAAATGCGATAGGCGCCGAGGGTGATGCGGAGATTTTCCCGCTCCGCGCGGCGGAAGTCGAGGAGGGTATCGTCGAGATCGAGCAAAAACACGTCCTTCATCTTCAGTCCCCGATGATCGCAAGCTCGCGCAGGGCGCGGGTGTATGCGATGTATTTTTCGTTTTCCGTCATGCCCTTGTCGTAGACGGCGACGGCGGAAAATTCCAGCCCCTTGCTCTCGTACACCGTCATCACGTTGATGCGCGACGCGGTGAGCTTTCCGTCCTCGCCGAGGGCGCGGTACCCCCGCTTTGCGAAGAGCGGGAGATATTCCTCGCGCGCGATGACCGCCTTCAGCCCCTGCTTGTCGCGGAAGAAGGCATTCAGCTTGCGCAACGGGAGATGTTCGACGGGCGCGCCGCCCAGCCCGATGGCGCGCATGTCCACCTCGAGCACGCCCGAGACGAAGTCGACGATCTCGTTGGTGTTGCGGTAGTTCTGGTCGAGGGTATACACGGGGCAGTTGAGGCGGTCCCAGCTCCCGATCCCCCGCCACGGCGTGATGTTCTGCTTGAGGTCGCCGAACACGTTGAAGGCGGCGTCCGAATGGATGCGGCGGAGAAGGTCATATTCCCCCTCCGAAAGGTCCTGCCCCTCGTCGACGAACACGAGCCCATAGCGCGGCGTGAGGCGGCAGCCCGCCTCGGTGAGCACGTACGAAATGGCGTACCCGTCCGAGGGGAAGAGCCCCTGCATGCCGAAGCGGCTCTTTGCCCTCTTCACCGTCTCGCGGTACAGCCACCGCGCGAGGTCCACCTTGGAGCGGCACCGCCCGAGCTCGGAACATGCCTTCGTCCCGCGGAGCAGCCCGAAGAACTCCTTGAAGAGCTCGATTCCACACCCCATATCGACAATTGTGCCGTCAATGCGCCCGATCTCGGAGAGGAGCTCCTCCCGCCGCGCGATGCGCTCGGCATAGGTGTACGCCTCGCCCGCCGCCCCGCGGATGCGGTACCGCTTGAGGTCGGCAATCTCCCGCTCCGCCGCGGCGGCAAGGGACGCAAGGTCCTCCCTCGCGCCCGAAAAGACCTTGTCGGCATTCGCCGCGGCATAGGCGGCGGCGCGGTAGAACTCGATGAAGTCGCGGAAAAAGGCGTACGGCGCGCGGGTGTCCTCGCCGAGGGTGTACGAGAGGAAGTCCTCTGCGGCGACGAAGTGGCTCATGAGCATGCGGAAGGGCTTCGTGAAGTAGAACCCGCCGTCCTTGTCGTCCTTCATCTCGCCGAGCACGGCGCGCCGTACCCGCACGGAGGCGTTCTTCACGCGCAGATACAGCTCCTGCCGCCGCCTGCAATCGGCGAGGAGACGCTCGGCGACTTCGCGGCACTCCTCCCCCGCAAACAGCCCGTGCACGCCGTCATAGAGCTTGGAGACCTTCTTCTTCACCTCGGCGCAGAAGCGCGGGGAATAGACGAAGGAGAGGTATTCCTCGCTCTCCCTCGCCCCCTTGGTGCGCTCCTCGATGTCCACCCCCTCGTTTTTGAGGGTGCGGAAGAAGTAGCTGCGGATGGTGGAAGTGGTCACCTTCTGCAATTCGAGCGTCTGGGAGAGCTCGTCGATGAAGGCGTTGAACCCGACGGACGGGGTGATGACGAGCACGTCGCGCGGGCGCAGCGCCTCGTTGTTGTACATGAGATAGCTCAAGCGGTGCAGAAGGATCATCGTCTTTCCGCTCCCCGCACAGCCCTGCAAAACGAAGCTCTCTCGCTCGGGGCGGGTGACGACCTCGAACTGCTTCTCCTGAATGGTCAGAATGATGTCGCGGACGCGCGTGTCGTCCTTGCGGCTTCGTATGATGCTCCGAAGGTAGGGGTCGAAGAGGATCTCCTCGTCCCGCCCGCCGATCTCCTCGGGCGTGAGCACGTCCTTAAGGGAGAGATATTCGTTTCGGTATTCGAGGAACTTCCCGTTCTTGACGGAGAGAGCGCGGCGGAGCACCGTACGGTACTCGAACCCGTTGATGTCAAAGTTGACGCGGCTCTTCTGGTAGTACCGCACGGCGAGCGGCGCCCGCCAGTCGACGATCTCGAGGTTGACGTCCCCCTTCTTCCCGATGTAAAAGCTCGTGTATTCGCCATCGGCGCCGCGCATGTCCATGCGGGCGAAGTAGGGCTCCGAGAAGAAGCACTTATAGCCGTTCAGCTTTCTGTTCTCGGCGGCGAGCGCGGCGTTCTTCGCGACGAGTTCGCTGTAATCGGCGGCGGAGTAGTTCTCGCGCGAGGAGATCTCCGCGATCTCCGCCTTGAGCTCGGCAATGCGGCGGCGGTAGCGGGAGATGTACACCGTCTTGAGCGCAACGAGAAGCGCCGACAGGTGCGCCTGTTCGTAGGCATTCTGCGCCGCCTCGTCGAGGAGGGCGAGGTACCATTCCCTGTCGGCATGTTTCTTCGGTTGGAGCAGGTCGAAATCGCTCGTCTGTTTCATTCCGCTGCCTTTTTCGCTCCGTCATGGGGCGTATTATGCAGTATCATACCACACTTTTCCGATTCCGTTACCGTTTTCCCGAAAAAAATTCCGAAAAATCTCCGCGCGGGTGCTTATGTGCGCCTCCGCGACGAGGACAGGACGTAAAAACCGATGAGGAGAGCAGAGGCGATCAGCGGCACGACAAAGCACACCCATTGGGGCACGGCGGAGCCGAAGAAGAAGAGCTCGCAGTCGAACCCCTCCCGCACTCCCGCGATGAGTTCGGCGGGAAGATTCCCCCCGTTCACCGCCCTGATCGCGCCGTCCATGAGGTGGGAGCGGAGCAGCCCCGTTCCGTACGTTCCCGGCAGGCACATGAGCGTGTTTTTCAGCCATTCCGCCATGCCGGACAGGGGCATGTACGCGCCGCAGAGAAATCCGTACGCCGCCGAGACGGTCGCCTGAATGGCGACCACCGCCCCCTGCGTGCGCAAGAACGAGCAGACGAGGGCGGAGAGCGCCGTCCCGTACAGGACGAGGACGAGCATGTCCGAAAGGGCAAGGAAGAAGTCCGCGGCGGAGAGGTGCCACCCCGCAATCGCCATGTACACAAAGCCCGCCGCAAAGGCGACGCCGCACACCGCCGCCGTGACGAGATAGGTCGAGACGAAGTAGGCAAGCGACAGGACGGAGCGCGGCACGGGCGAGACGAAGAAGTCGTTCGCCTGTCCGCCCGCCCTATCCTGCACCATGATGGTGTTGGCGGTGAAGGCGACGGTGACCGCGCACACCGCGACGAGGGATGAGACGAGCCACCCGCTCGCGATGCTCTCCACCTCCCCTGCCGTCACGGAGACGGCGGAGAGCGCCGACTCGATGGACTCGCGGTACACGTTTCCGAGGAAGGCGATGAAGAGAAAGAGGAGAATGAGCGGCGTGATGAGCGAGGGAAAAAACACCCCCTTGTCCTTGAAAAACAGCTTGCAGTTGCGCGATATGAGGGCGCGGAGCGATACAAACGTATTGGTCATGTTACATTCCTCCTTCGGCGCGCTTGCCCGTGACGGCGAGGAACACGTCGTCCATGCCGCCCTTGACGATCTCGTAGTCGGTGAAGAGCTCGGGGTGCGCGAGAATGAGCCCT
>CANQAX010000002.1 GCA_947589235.1 uncultured Clostridia bacterium | reverse complement strand
AGAAGAGGAGAGAAAACCGAGCCGCAGCTTTACGCCCCGTTAAGCTCTCTTACGCCGAAAGTACTACTTCGCGCAGGACGCTCGTGCCGCCCAAGGAATTAACAGATTATAAAGGCGGGGTGGTCTAACGACCCGGGAGCCGTAGTTGCC
The DNA here is from genome assembly GCA_947589235.1 of uncultured Clostridia bacterium. Lineage (GTDB taxonomy): Bacteria > Bacillota > Clostridia > Christensenellales > Borkfalkiaceae > Gallimonas. The sequence continues at coordinate 76,817 of CANQAX010000002.1, read as the reverse complement.
GGATTTCAGACAAAAAGGAAGGTGTCGCAAGATACCTTCCTTTCTCTGTATAGGAGAGCTTAACTTCCGGGGCAAGCTGCGGCAAAAGGGAGATAGAAGAGGAGAGAAAACCGAGCCGCAGCTTTACGCCCCGTTAAGCTCTCTTACGCCGAAAGTACTACTTCGCGCAGGGCGCTCGTGCCGCCCAAGGAATTAACAGATTATAAAGGCGGGGTGGTCTAACGACCCGGGAGTCGTAGTTGCCGGATTTCAGACAAAAAGGAAGGTGTCGCAAGATGCCTTCCTTTTTCTGTATGCCCACCCCCGCCCTTGCGGGGATTCGGCGGCAGGGACCGCCGAATCCCCGTCGCGCCTTCCGCGCTCCTGTCGCGGCGCGTTCACAGCCCACCGGGCTGCTGAACATGGTGCGCCGCTCCACCCCTCCAATGGAGGGGGCAGAGTACCTCATTCCGAGGCTCCGCAAGGAGCCGAGCGAATCTTATGCTCACGGATACGCTCGCCCCTTCGGGGCTCGGTATGAGGTGTTGTGTTTACGGCGGGGCGGTATGAGGTGCATAACGCGAGCGAATCGCGGGGTTTCTGTCATTTCGACCAAGCCGCGTAAGCGGCGCGTGGAGAAATCTCAAATAAGGTAGAGATGTCTCGACTACGCTCCGCTCCGCTCGACATGACACTATTGCGCAACATGAGCCGCGGCGGGGCGACATGACATTATTTTGCGGCGGGGCGGCATGACATTTATTTTACGGTGGGGTGGTCAAACGATTTTTTTGGGAGTCGTAGTTGCCGTATTTCAGACAGACGACCGCTCGCAAACGCGAACGGTCGTTTTCTGATGTCGGCAGGTGAGATTTTGCACAGCGGTCGATTACTTGAAGTCGATGTCGAGATCTTCGTCCGAAAAGGCGGGATCGGAAAAGAACGCCTGCGGCGATACGTCGAGCACGCGGAGCAAAATCAAGAGGGTGCGCAAATAAATATCCTTATTCTTGTTTTTGCGAATGCTCCGATATGTTTCATAGGAGATCGCAGCCTTATTGCATAGCGTGTAAACGGCGAGACCGCGATCTTTGCGCAGACGCTCCAACTTTTCCGAAATCAATTCATTCAACTTCATACCGATACAATAGCAAAAATCACTACCGAAATATCTGTGTTATAGTGGTGATTATGTTGACTTCCGACGAAAAGAATGGTACAATTGGGGAAAGAGGGGGCAAAAGAGCCTTCCGAAGGAGCGGAACAATGAATCGAAAATGGATCATGGCGATGTCCTTCATGCTTGCGGGGACCATGCGCTTCGGACTTGCGGCATGCGGCGAGAATGGCGGGAACGGCGGAAACGGCGGGGCGGATCCCTCCGAGAACGGCGGGCTTGCCGAAAAAGTCGAAAGCTACAGAGGCGCCGAAGTCACGAGAGAACAAATGGAGAACGGGTGGGAGGAGCTTTCCAAGGAGGACGCAAATTTTACGGTCACCCTTTCCTTCAACTTTTCCCACGGCAACGTGGAGCTCATGCCCTATTCCTTCGAGATGCCCATGAGCGTCACGATTGCGGTGGACGGCGGGAATCTGTATGAAAAGGGGGAGCCGAACTTCATTTGGAAGGAGGGCGATCCCGAGGGGAAGGACGCGTTCGCGGAAATGATCGATGAAATCGAAAAGGAAATCTACCTGAATCGGAGCGGCGACGCGCCTGCCTATTATGTGAAGGATGAAAACGGCGGTTGGAAGGTGGAGAGTTCCGAACCGTACACCCCCTATTCCTTCATGAACGAGCTTTGCATGTTCGACGTGATCGGGGGGGGATTTCCCTATTCGATGTTGGTATGGAATTCCAATCCCGAACTTGCTATCAAGTATGACGGCGAGAAGGGCGAATACGGATATACGCGTCATGCGCCCGGTTACTTCGACGAATATGAGATAACCTCGAAATTTGATGACGAGGGAAGGCTTGTCGCGTGCCGCCAGACGACCGTCGGACAGCGGAACGAGTACGGGTTCAGCGTGGAACTGTCCTTCTATATCGAATACGGCAATGCAATCGTGACGCTTCCGATTTGAAACAGACCGATGTGACGCTTCGCATTTGAACAGACTGTTTTGCGCCGCCGCGAGAACTCGCGGCGGCGCAAATTTCTGTCATGACAGCGGTTTCAGGGGGCGGAAGGCGATGAGCCAGAACACAAGCCAGCCGGCGGCGACGCCCGCAAGGGATAAAACGGCACGGTAGACGGCTCCGTTTCCCGCGCAGAAAAAGAGCAAGAGGTCAAACCCTGCGAGCGCGTACACGGCGGCAAACAATCCGAACGCGATGAGGACGGAGCAGCACAGAATCGTCGTGATCTTCATGCCGACAGTATGGGCATTTTCAAAAAAATCGCCCCCATTCCGCAAAAATGCTTGTCATGCGTCCGAAAAAGTAGTATAGTAGAGACACGGAAGGTTTTCGGCAAACACTTCCGAATAAAAAAACCGAGGTTTTTTCATGTCCAAAATTTTTACCACCAAGCGCATCTGCCGCGCGGGCATCATCGCCGCGCTGTACGTTGCGCTCACCTGTTCGTTCGGCATGATGAGCTACGTCGGGATCCTGCAATTCCGTCCCGCCGAAGCGCTGTGCATCCTGCCCCTTTTCTATGCGGAAGCCATCCCCGCGCTCTGGATCGGGTGCATGCTGTCCAACGTCATCTCGCTGTACGGCGTCGCCGACATCTTCGGCGGGTCGTTCGTGACGCTCGTTGCGGCACTTCTCACCTTCCTCATCGGGAAGCTCTTCCGCGAATCGCGCGACACCCTTCCCAACCACATCGCGCGGGTGTCCCTCGGCGGGCTCTTCCCCGTCCTTCTGAATGCGCTCGTCATCCCCGTCATCATCGTCTACATCGGCGGGTTTGCCGAGGGGTTCGAGACCGCACTCGCCGCCTACACGTGGAATTTCGTCTCGCTGCTCGTCTCGCAGTCGCTCTGGGTCTATGCGCTCGGCGCGCCGCTCTACGTCCTCATCTACCGCATGCGGAAGAAGCACGTCGCGGTGTTCTTGGACGGGCGACCTACCCCAGCTCCTTCCGCGGAGGGGAAGGAGTGACCGCCGCACGGAAACCGGCATAAAAATACGGCTCGGCGATTGTGCCGAGCCGTTTTCCTTTGAAAAGCTCTCTATAACATGCGGAGAAGGTCGCGAAGGTCGGAAATGACGGGAAAATTCTCGCCCGCGGGGAGAGGCGTGCCCGCGCGGTCGAAGAACACGCAGTCCATGCCGGCGGCGTGCGCCCCGCGGATATCGGACGCGAGCGAATCGCCCACCATGAGGCAGGAAGCGGGGCTTTCGCCGATCCGCGCGAGCATGCGCGAGAAGAACTCCGCCGACGGCTTGATTGCGCCGAGCTCCTCCGAGACGAACACCCCCTCGAGCGGAAACCGCGAAAGGCGGCTGTGCTGCAGCGAGGCGAGCCCGTTGGTCGCCGCGAACACGCGGTATTTCGGGGCGAGGGCGCGGACGGTCTCCTCCGCCCCCTCAACGGGCGTCCCGGGGCGCGAAAAGGCATCGAGAAAGGCGTCTGCCGCCTCCTTCGCCCGCCCGCCGAGCCCGCAGACCTCGTCCGCATGGGAAAAGATCGCGTCCACGTGGGCGCGGTACAGCTCGTGATAGCGCTCCTGAATGTGCGAAAGATGCACGTCGGACAGCCCGACCCGCTCCCAATTCCCGTAGTCGAACTCGAGGCAGACGGCGAGCGCCTCCTCCCGCTCTGCCCCGACGGTGCGGAGCGCGGCGCGGAAGGCGCGGACGGCGTCCTTGCGATAGTCGACGAGGGTGTCGTCGGCGTCGAAGATGATACAGCGGTACTTCATCCGTTCACCAGTCCTGTTTTTTGAGGGACTTGTCCTTCACATCGTCATAGAAGTCGAAATATTGTGCCTTCCAGTCGGCGGGGGAGAGGGGTTTCTCCTCCCGCTCGGCGTACGCGCAGTAGGCGGCGAGCTCCTCGGGCGAAAAATCCCCGATGTCGAACTCCTCAAACTGCGAAAAGAGGCGCATGAGGTCGTATTCGGTCACCGTTCTCCTCCCTATCCACAGAATTCCACAATTCCACGGTTGAAATGTTGATAGCTACCGCGAGACAAAGCGGTTGGTCTGCGGGTCGTACTCGTATCCGTGCGCGCGGAAGCGCTCGAGGAGCTCTTCCTGCCCGATGTCCTCGCCGTCGCACAGCGCCTCGAGCGAGGGATAGAAGTCGCGCAGCTTCATGTTACAGTACCCGATGAGCATGTCGAAATCGGTCGGCAGCATTTCTTTCCTCCGAATGTTATTATAGCATATCCTTCCCGAAAAAGCAACCTAACATTTTTTTAATAATTATTTCAAAAAGTGTTCATTTTAGCTTGACATATCTTGGATTTTCTGTTAAAATATAGTTAATAGTTCACAAATAGGATTATTATATGAAACATGAACTCGAAGAACAATGTATTCGCGCATGGATCAATCTTACGGGGCTTCTGAAGAACACGCGGATCCCGAAGGGCATGATCTACAACGAGGCGACCGTCATGCTGATGATCTATCATCGGTATCAGGAGGACGGCGTCGGGATCGTGTCCTTTAAGGAGCTTGTTGCCGAGACACACATGCTCAAATCTTTGGTGAACCGCACGCTCGACGCGCTCGTCAAAAAGGGGTATGTCGAACGGCTCGACGGGAAGGACAAGCGCACGACGCTCGTCCGCCCGCTCGACTTTACCGAGTACATGAAGGTCCACGAAAAGACGCTCGCGATGGTCCATTCCATCATCGAGAACATCGGCGAAGAGGACGCCGCCGCTTTCGTGCGCCTCTCCGCCAAGATCGCCGCCTCCGACCCGCTGAAGGGGGAGTAGGTTAGTTCACGAAATTCTTTTCGGGGAAAAGAATTTCCGTGAGGAAAGAGGTGAAAGCCTTACCCTTCCTTGGGAAGGGGAAGGTGGCACGGCGTAAGCCGCGACGGATGGGGATGGGAGCATATTTACCAATCCCCACCACCGCCCAACGGCGGAGCCTGCTCCGCGCACAATTATTTTATAAGAGGGCGTTCGCGCCCTCTTCCTTTTTTTGCCCCACCACTGTTGGGTGGAGCGACGAGACAGAGCCCCCTCCATCGGAGGGGGTGCCCGTAAGGGCGGGGGGGGGAGGGGCGTTTGCTCCAACCCGCCGCATAATAGTGGCATGTCGCCCCGCCGTAAGGCGGCACGGTATGAGGTTACTCACTCTTGCTGCCTTACTGCGTGTCGTCGTGCCCCTCATCCGTCCCTTCGGGACACCTTCCCCCCGAGGGGGGAAGGCAAAAAAAGGGGCGTTTTCGCACCCCATGTTGCAAAAATTCAGGTTGGGATATGATTTCAATCGGGTCGGAATCGGGTCGGATACAACTTCGGTCGGGTCAAAATCAAGTTAAGAATTGATTCCTTTCCTGTCAACTTTAAGTCGTACGTCGCTTCTCGTCGGGTCAAGTCGGCTTCAAGTAGGTCAACTTCAAGCCGCACGTCGTTTCTCGTCGGGTCAAGAGGTGGCTTTATTCGGGTGAAAATGAAACCGTGCTGTGATTCCAATCGGGTCGGACCGTGTTCATGCAGCTCCGAAATTCATTCACGAAATATTTTCGAGAATGAGCTTGTCGAATCCCGGGTCTTCGATGAAGTCGCGGGGGCGGAACACGACGTGACGGAATTTCGCATATTGCAGGATATGCGGCTTCAGAAGGACGGGCGTGGGCACGTCGAGCATGTCGCAAATTTCGGCGAGATAGCGGAAAAAGGAAGAATAGGCGAAGGCGCCCTCCCCTTCATACACGGTCTGTTTTACGATCTTGTCCTCGGTGAGGACTTTTGCCCAGATGCGGAACATACCTGTATTATACAAAATGTCGCGCGAAAATGCAAGAAGATTTGACAAGGTCGCGCGAAAGCGGTACAATAGGGGAGATAAACGGGAGACAGAGAGAGAACCCGAGAGAAGGTTGCTCAATGTCTCGGGGGAGAAAATCCGCGCGGCGGTCATATAGAGCGAATCGGCGGCTCCCGAGAAGAAAGAAACCCGCACGGGAGATAAAGAGAAAGGAACCCGAGTGAGACGTGCTTGTTGTCTCGGGGGAGAAAATCCGCGCGGCGGTCGTGTAGTGGGATTCGGCGGTCTTGCAGAGCGTGTTGGCAGTTCCCGAGAAGAAAGAAACCCGCACGGGAGACGGAGAGAGGATCCCGAGTGAGACGCGCTTGTTGTCTCGGGGGAGAGCATCCGCGCGGCGGTCGTGTAGTGGGATTCGGCGGTCTTGTACAGCGAATCGGCGGCTCCCGAGAAGAAGGGAAACCCGGACGGGAGACGGGAGAGGAACCCGAGAGAAGGTTGCTTGTTGTCTCGGGGGAGAAAATCCGCGCGGCGGTCTTGCAGAGCGAATCGGCGGCTCCCGAGAAGAAAGGAAACCCGAACGGGAGACGGAGAGAGGAACCCGAGAGAAGGGTGCTTGTTGTTTCGGGGGAGAAAATCCGCGCGGCGGTCTTACGCAGTGGGATTCGGCGGTCTTGCACAGCGAATCGGCGGCTTCCGAGAAGAAAGGAAGCCTGCACGGGAGATAAAGAGAAAGAAAACAAAACGGGAGGGGGATATGAAGGAACTCGAACGCAACATTCTTGAAATTTTGGAGGAGGACTGCCGAGCGCCGTCGTCGCGCATTGCGGAGATGCTCGGCGTCTCGCCCGAGGAGACGGAGGATGCGATCCGCGCCATGGAGCGCCGCGGGACCATCGTCAAGTACACCGCCATCACGGTTTCGGACGAGGAAGAGGACGAGCGCGTCGAGGCGCTCATCGAGGTGAAGGTCACGCCGCAGAGCGGGTCTGGCTTCGACGGCATTGCCGCGGAGATCGCGGGGCACGAGGAAGTCAAGACGCTGTACCTCATGAGCGGGGCGTACGATTTCCTCGTCATCGTCGAGGCGAAGTCGGTGCGCTCGGTCGCGCGGTTCATCTCGGAGTACATCTCCACCATCGACTGCGTGCTGTCGACGGCGACGCACTTCATTCTCAAAAAGTACAAGATCGAGGGCGCCCTCACCAAGCGGGAGCGTCCGCGCAGGCTCCCCGTACAGGCATGAGGAGCTTTCTGAACGAGCGGGCGCGCGCGCTCAAGCCGAGCGGGATCCGCAAATATTTCGACCTTCTCGGGACGATGGAGGGCGCCATCTCCCTCGGCGTGGGCGAGCCTGACTTCGTCACCCCGTGGGAAGTGAGGAGCGCGGGCATCCGCTCCCTGCAAAAGGGATACACCCAATACACGGGGAACCGCGGGCTCCCCGAGCTCCGCGCGCTCATCTCGCGGTATCTTATGGAGCGGTTCGGGGCGGACTATCCCCCCGAGCGGATCATCGTCACGGTCGGGGCGAGCGAGGGCATCGACCTTGCCCTCCGCGCCGTCTGCGGGGAGGGGGACGAGATCCTCATGCCCGACCCCGCCTATGTCTCCTATTCGCCCATCGTCTCGCTGTGCGGGGGAACGCCCGTCTCCGTGCCCTGTTTCCATGAGGAGGGGTTCATTCTCACCCCGGAGCGGCTCGAGGCGGCGGTGACGCCCCACACCAAGGCGGTCATTCTCGCCTATCCGAACAACCCGACGGGCGCCGTGATGACGAGAGAGGAGCTCCTCGCCCTTCTTCCCGTCATCGAGCGGCACGATCTGCTCGTCATATCGGACGAGATCTACGCCGAACTCACCTACGGCGCGCGGCATGCCTCGTTTGCCGCCCTTCCCGGGGCGAAGGAGCGCACCGTGCTCATCGGCGGGTTCTCCAAGGCGTTCGCGATGACGGGCTGGCGCATCGGGTTCGTCTGCGCGCCCGGGGAGATCGACTCCGCCATGCTCCGCATTCACCAATACACTGCCCTGTGCGCGCCGCGCGTCTCCCAGCATGCCGCGATCGCCGCGCTTGCGGGCGGGTTCGAGGACGGCTTTTCGGGGATCGGGAAGATGGTCCGCGAGTACGACAGGCGGCGGCGCTTCCTTACGGCGGAGTTCGGGCGCATGGGGCTGGACTGCTTCGAGCCGCGCGGGGCGTTCTACGTGTTCCCGTCGGTCGAATGCACCCGCCTTTCGGGCGACGAGTTCGCCGAGCGGCTGCTCCTCGAAGAGAAGGTCGCGGTCGTCCCCGGGAGCGCATTCGGCGGGTGCGGGGAGCGGCACATCCGCTGCTCGTACGCGACGGGCATGGACGAGCTGTGCGAGGCGGTCGAGCGAATGGACAGATTCGTCAAAAAGTGCATGAAAAATGGGTCGGGCGGCGGAAAGTAAGTTGACAAACGCCGCGCGCTCGTGTATAATAGGGTACGAAAAACGAGGTGCCGTGATCTCCGCCCGTGCGGAATCACGGTATCATTTATAAAAACCGCGCAATCGGGCGCGAAAAGGGGTATAAGATGGCAGAAAAAATCATCATGACCAAGCAGGGGTACGAGGAAGCGGTCAAGCGCCTCGACTATCTGACCAAGGTGAAGCGCGCGGAGATCATCGGGCGCATTCAGGAGGCGCGCAGCCACGGCGACCTCTCCGAGAATGCCGAGTACGACGCGGCGCGCAACGAGCAGACCGCGAACGAGAGCGAGATCGGCGAGCTTGAATACCAGATCAAGAACGCGGTCGTCGCGCATGAGGCGGGCGACACGTCCGAGGTCCGCGTCGGGCTCAAAATTACCGTCCGCCGCGGCAAGAAAGTCGGCGACAAGTTCGTTCCCGACGACCCGAACGAGACGGAGCAGTACGCCATCCGCGGCACGACGGAAGTGAAGATCACCGACGAGGAGATCATCATCTCCAACGAATCGCCCGTGGGGAAGGCGCTCCTCGGGCACCGCGAGGGGGATGTCGTGTACGTCAAGGCGCCGCACGGCGAATCCTACCTCGAGATCGTGAAGATCGACAATTGAGGTCAACGATGGAAGAAACCGCAAATCCTGCCGAGGAGCTCATCGAGCAGGCGAAGGTCCGCCGCGAAAAGCTCGCCAAGCTCGTCGCCGAGGGGAAAGATCCCTATACCAAGACGCAGTTCCCCGTCTCCGCGCGCTCGGCGCAGGTGAAGGAGAACTTCGATTTGTTCGAGGGAAAGGAAGTGTGCGTCGCGGGGCGCATGATGTCCCGCCGCATCATGGGCAAGGCGTCCTTCTCGCACATTCAGGACGGCGAGGGGCAGCTCCAGATCTACGTCACCCGTCAGGACGTCGGCGAGGAGGAGTACGCCTCGTACAAGAAGGACTACGACATCGGCGACATCGTCGGCGTGAAGGGGTACGTATTCCGCACGCAGACGGGGGAAGTGACCGTGCACGCGACCTCGCTCGAGATGCTCTCGAAGGCGCTCATGCCGCTCCCCGAAAAGTACAACGGGTTGCAGAATCAGGACACGAAGTACCGTCTCCGCCACCTCGACCTCATCATGAACGAGGACGTGCGCAAGACCTTCGTCAAGCGCGCCGCCATTCTCCGCGGGATCCGCGAATTTTTGGACGGGCAGGGCTTCCTCGAGGCGGATACGCCCATTCTTCTGCCCCTCGAGATCGGCGCGGACGCCCGCCCCTTCCGCACCCACCACAACGCCCTCGACCTCGACATGTACCTGCGCATCGAGACGGAGCTGTACTTAAAGCGGCTCATCGTCGGCGGGTACGAGAAGGTGTACGAGATGGGGCGCATCTTCCGCAACGAGGGCATGGACTCCCGCCACAATCCCGAGTTCACGACCGTCGAAATCTACCGCGCCTATGTCGACTATCACGAGATGATGGACTTCGTCGAGGCGCTGTACCGCTTTGTCGCGGAGAAGGCATGCGGGGGGACGCGCGTCGTCTATCAGGGCGTCGAGCTCGACTTCTCGCACTGGGAAAAGCTCACCATGACCGAGGCGGTGAAGAAGTATTCGGGCGTGGACTTTTCGGAGATCTCCTCGGACGAGGAGGCGCGTGCCGCCGCAAGGGAGCACGGCGTCGAGCTCGAGAAGGGGAAGGACACCAAGGGGCACATTCTCGCCGCCTTCTTCGACGAATTTGCCGAGGACAAGCTCATCCAACCCACGTTCATCTATGACTACCCCGTCGAGATCTCGCCGCTCGCCAAGCGCAAGCCGTCCGATCCCACGATGACGGAGCGGTTCGAGTACTTCATGATGGGCATGGAGATGGGCAACGCGTTCTCCGAACTCAACGACCCCGTGGACCAGCGCGCGCGCATGGAGGAACAGGCGCGCCGCAAGCGGGCGGCGGGGGCGAACGCGCAGGTGGACGAGGACTTCTTGGACGCCCTCGAGCACGGCATGCCCCCCACGGGCGGGCTCGGGCTCGGCGTGGACCGCCTCGTGATGCTCCTCACCGACAGCGCGAGCATCCGCGACGTATTGCTGTTCCCCACCATGAAACCGAAGAAATAAGGGGCGATTTGCCCGCAAGAGGCACCGTTTGGACGCTAAAATCACAAAACAGAGATTGGGAAACCTGCTTTCCTACGACTGGCTGAAGATCCTCGTCACGATAGCGGCGGCGGTCGTCGCCATTGTCGTGCTGTTTACGATGATCGGCGCCCGCCCCTCCGCCGAGCAGAAGTTCATCGTGCACACCTTCGGCGGGCTCAACACGGGAGGGGACCTTCTCCCCTTCAACGACAAGCTCGAGACGATGTTCTCCTACGACATTCTCGAGGCGAACGAGGAGGACTTTCCCGATTCCTCGGACGGACAGATGCTCTTCCAGACCAGAAGGAGCGTCCTCGAGGGCACGGTGATGATCGTCGCCGACTACACCGCCTCGGAGGAAGAGGGCGCCGTGACGCCGTTCGCGCACCTCATCAGCGACTTTGCCTTGGAATATCCCGGCTCCACCGAGGAGCACTGCGGGCTGTTCTACTACATCGACGAATACCTCGCGTCGTGCGAGGCGTACTTTGCCCGCTTCTTCGGCGAAAATTGGGAGACGAACGACGTCCCCGACGCCGCGAAGGTGCGCGAGTACTTCCTCTCGCGCAACGGCAAGGACAGGCGGTTCCGCTCGGCGGCGAAGAAGGAGGAGGGCGTCCGCTTGGAGACGGAGCGCCTTCAAAAGCTCCGCGAGGACTATCTCTTCGTCCGCGACAACGGATTCGGCGCGGGGAAACTCTCCGTCGTCGAATACAGATCGTCCTATACGAGCGTCGACCCCGCGACGGGCGAGGAGCGCGAGTACGGCTATACCCATGCCGTGGGGATCGGGCTCGGAAAGCTCTCGACGCTCACCAAGCTGTACAGCTACCAAAAGGACGGCAGGGCCGCCGTGGACGACCTCGTCCTTCTCATCTACAACAACCGCGAGCACTCCGAGGACAACAAGTATGAGGTCCTCACTCTCCTTCGGTACTTCCTCGAGACGTACGCATGAGGGGGCTTCACATCGCGGAGATGCTCCGCAGGCAGGGCAGGCACATCTCCTTCCACACGCCCGGGCACAAGCGCGCGGGCGCGGACATCACCGAGCTCTCCTATTCGGACAGTCTGCTCTCGCCGCACGGGGTCATCGGGGCGGCGGAGCGGGACGCCGCAAAAATTTTGGGCGCGGCGGCGAGTTTTTTCCTCACGGACGGGAGCACGTCGGGCGTCTTTTCGATGTTCTACGCCTTAAAGGAGAGGGGGATAACGTCGGTCGCCGTTCCCTCGGCATCGCACAGGAGCGTGCGCCTCGCCTGCGAGCTCTTGGGCATAAAATCCGTACCCATTCCGCAAAAACTGCGTGCGGGGATCCCATTGCAGCCCGATGAGGAGGGGATCCGTACCGCCCTCTCTTCGGGGGCGGAAGCGCTCCTTCTCACCTCGCCCGACTACTACGGCTACTTCGCGCCGCTCTCCCTTGCAAGGGAGCTGTGCGGAAACATCCCCCTCGCCGTGGACGGCGCGCACGGCTCCCACCTGCATTTCACCGAGACCTATGCGGGGCGCTATGCCGACCTCTGGGTGGACGGCGTACACAAGTCGCTGCCCGCGCTCACGCAGGGGGCGGTCGTCTCCGCAAAGAGCGAAGCGTGGGCGGCGGCGCTCCGAAAAGGGGTCCGCACCTTCCGCACGACGTCGCCCTCCTATCCCATCCTCGCAAGCGTCGAATACGCCGTGAAGTATCCGCGGAACGAGAGGATCGAGCGGGCGGCGGAGCGGTGCAAGCGGGAGGTCGGCGCCCTTGCAAACGACGATTGGAGCAAGATCGTCGTGCCCTTCGGAAGGGAAGCGGACGCCGCACAGCGTGCGCTCGAAGAGAGGGGCGTATATCCCGAATTCAACGACGGAAACTATCTCATGTTCTATCTTTCCCCCTGCACGAAGGAGCGGGAGTTGAAGCTCCTTTCCCGCCTCTTGAAGGGGCTCCCGCGGGGGGAAGTCGGGGAGGACGCCGCGGAGGGCGCCGTTCCCCTCTATTCGGAGGAATAGCATGGAAGCGCTCCTGCACGCCACGAACGCCTACAAGAGCCTGCTCGCCGACGCGCGCGCGGGCAGGTCGGCGCACGCCGTGCTCGTGGCGTTCCCCGACGGGGCGTATCTTCGCCCCCTTCTGCGGGAGTGCGCCAAGGCGTTCTTCCTCGCGGGGGAGCGGGAAGCCCGCCTCATCGAGAATGGGAGCTATTCGGACTGCGTGTTTCTCCCCGAGGAAGGGGGGAAGTTCACCGTCGAGGCGTGCGAGCGGGTGCTTGAGGAGAGCACGCTCCGCCCCGTGGAGGGGAAGAAGAAGCTGTTCGTCCTCGACGCCTTCCAGAACGCGACGGCGCTCGTGCAGAACAAGCTCTTGAAGGTGCTCGAGGAACCCCCCGATGGCGTGTATTTTCTGATCGGGACGACCAATCCGCACGCCGTCCTGCCCACGGTGCGCTCGCGGACGGAGCTCCTCACCGAGCCCCCCTTCCCCGAGGAAGAGGTGGCGCGGGCGCTGCGGCGCATGCACCCCGATTCTGCGGGTGCAGACGAAGCGGCGGCGGCATGCGGCGGCGTCTTTTCGACGGCGGAAAAGCTGCTCTCGGGCGGCGGCGAGAGCTTTCGCCTCGCCGAGCGGTTCCTTTCGGGAGAGGACGTCGAACGGCTGTGCCGCGAGCTCAACGACAAGACGGATAAACAGGCATTTTTCGCCGCGATAAGGCAGGTCCTTCGGGACATGCTCTTTCAAAAGGAAGGGCAGGGGAAATACGCGGCGCGGAAGGGCGCAGAGACGGCGCGGCTTGCACGGGAATACCCCGCGGGCGCAATCGTTGAGGCGCTCGCCCTCACGGACAGGGCGGAACGGGAGACCGTTTTCAACGCGAACCTCTCGCAGTGCGCGCTCGCGCTCGCGATCGGGATCGGCAAGGAGAAAGAGAGATGGCAAAGGTTGTCGTAGTCAAATTCAAGAACAGCAAACCGTACTACTTCGAGGCGGGGGATCTCGCCCTCTCGCGGGGGCAGGCGGTCATCGTCGAGACGGCGCGCGGGCTCGAATACGGGATCGTCGCAGACCCCGCCCGCGAGGTCGCCGACGAGGAGATCACGCCGCCCTTAAAGCCCGTCGTCCGCATTGCGAACGAGCGGGACGAGGAGCTCGTCGCCCGCGCCCGCGAGCGGCGGAAGGAAGCGATGAACATCTGCCGCGAGAAGATCGAGAAGCACGGGCTCGAGATGAAGCTCATCGACTGCGAGTTCTCCTTCGACGGCAACAAGGTCATCTTTACCTTCTCCGCGGAGGGAAGGGTGGACTTCCGCGAGCTCGTCAAGGACCTCGCATCCGTCTTTCACATGCGCATCGAGCTCCGTCAGGTCGGCGCGCGGGACGAGACGAAGATCCTCGGCGGCATCGCCCCCTGCGGGCGGGAATGCTGCTGCTCCGGCTGCATGCCCGAGTTCCGCAAGGTGAGCATCAAGATGGCGAAAAATCAGGGGCTCTCCCTCAATCCCGGCAAAATTTCGGGGCTGTGCGGCAGGCTCATGTGCTGTCTCTCCTATGAAAACGAGTACTATGCCTCCGTCTGCAAGCAGATGCCCAAGATCGGCGCCACCGTCGCAACGCCCGAGGGCAAGGGCGTCGTCATGGCGTGCAACATGCTCAAGCTCGAGGTCCGCGTGAAGATCGAGCGGGACGGCGCGCTCGTCTACCGCGATTTCCCCGTGGCGGACATCGAGCCCCGCCGCGGCGAGGAGCGGGAAAAGGAGGAGCCCGACGACGAGGGCGAGGACATCGCGGAAGAGCCCGTCTCGGACGTTTCCGAGAAGCCGCAGAAGCCGCAGCAGGGGCAGAACGCGCGCCCGCAGCAGCCCAAGGCGGAGGGGGAGCGCGGAAAGAGGCCCGACCGCGGGAACAGGAACCATAGAAGGGGCGGCGGCAAGGGCGGGAAAAATTAGCCCGAAAAAGAGGGCAAAAAGCCTTTACGAACGGACAAAGTTGTGATATAATACGGATAAAATCGAAAGATCGGGAGGTTGTTACTATGGCTCATACCATTTCGGACGCCTGCGTCGCCTGCGGCGCTTGCGCTGCCACCTGCCCCGTCGGTGCGATCACGGAAGGTTCGCCCTACGTCGTCGATCCCGACGCCTGCATCGACTGCGGCGCGTGCGAGGACGGTTGCCCCGTGGGTGCCATCACGGCGGAGTGACCTGCAAAGGAGAGCGCGGAAGCGCTCTTTTTTGTTCATGCGCGTCACCGAACAGCTCCTCGTCGGGGGCTATCAAATCATACAGGATACCGAGCTGTACCGCTTCACGTCCGATTCGGTACTGCTTGCGCGCGCCGTCCGCGCGAAGAGGGGGGAGCGCGTCGCCGACTTCTGTTCGGGGAGCGGCATCGTCGGAATCCACTTCTACGCCGAGAACACGGGCATAAAGGAAGTCGTCCTCTTCGAGATGGAAGAGGAGTTTGCCCGCATGAGCGCCGAGACGGTCGAGCTCAACGGGCTCGGCGGCGTCTTTTCGGTCGAAAACGTGCGCGTGCAGGACATTCCCGCCCGTTACACCGAATATTTTTCCCTCATTCTGTGCAATCCCCCCTACGAAAGGGGCGGATTCGCGCGGGAGGGCGGGGAGGCGCCCTGCTGCAAGGAGATGACGCTCACCCTCCCCGAGCTCTGCTCTTCCGCCGCGCGGTGCCTCAAATTCGGCGGAAGGTTCGCCCTCGTGCACCGTGCCGACCGCCTCGCCGAGGTGCTGTATACCCTGCACGCGAGCGCGCTCGAGCCCAAGAGCGTCCGCTTCATTGCGGGCAAGAGGGGGCACAAGCCGTACGGCGTGCTCGTCGTCGCCGTCAAGGGCGGGAAGCCGGGCACCGACATTCTCCCCGAATGCTATAACGAGGTGAAGAGATGATCTGTTTTGCCGCGACCCCCATCGGGAATCTGAAGGACATCACCCTCCGCGCGCTCGAAGAGCTCAAGGCGGCGGACGTCATCTTCTGCGAGGACACCCGCCACACGCTCAAGCTCCTCTCGGCGTACGGCATTTCCAAGCCCCTCCGCAGCTGCCACAAGTTCAACGAGAGGGCGGCGGCGGAGAAGATCCTCTCCCTTTCGCGGGAGGGGAAGCGGGTGTGCGTCGTCTCGGACGCGGGCATGCCCGCCGTGAGCGACCCCGGGCGGGAGGTCTGCCGCATTCTGACCGAGGCGGGCGAGCCGTACACCGTCCTGCCGGGCGCGAACGCCGCCCTGTGCGCGCTCGTGCTCTCGGCATTCCCCTCGGGCAGGTTCACCTTTCTCGGATTTCTGCCCGAAAAGCAGAGCGAAAAAATCGCCCTTTTATCCCGCTTTGCCCATTCGGGCGAAACGCTCCTTCTGCACTGCGCCCCGCAGGACGCGGACGAGTACGTCTCGGCGCTTTTCGAGGCGCTCGGCGACCGCCCCGCCTGCGCCGTCCGCGAGATCACCAAGGTGCACGAGGAGCGCGTTTTTTTCACCCTCCGCGAGGGGCTCGCGGGCGAAAAGCGCGGGGAATACGTGCTCGTCGTCGGGGGAGGGGAGGAGGAAAACCCGCTCAACGCGCTCTCTCCCCGCGAACACGTGCTGCACTATATGGGGGAGGGATACGACAAGAAGGAGGCGCTCAAGCTCGCCGCCCGCGACCGCGGCGTCTCCAAGAGCGAGCTGTACCGCGACGCCCTCGACCTGTAAAAATAAATCGGAAAATTTCGACAATAACGGCGAAAGCGGTTGCAAACGCTTGGCGAAACTGGTATAATCTCGGTGTATGTTGTCGGCAGTCTTTCCACAACTCGGGAACTCGCGTTTCGTCCGCACCGTGGACGCTTTTTTTCGTTCCGTTCCCTACCTCTGCATCGTAGCGGCGCTCATGCTCGCCGCCGAGCTGTTCTCGTGGGAGCTGCCCGTCTACTATCTCTATTTCGTGTTTGCCGCGGTCTGCCTGCTGTTTGCGGATGATGCGCTCGGGGTGCTTCCCGTCATTCTGTGCTGCTACATGACGGTCTCGCCCGAGAACAATCCCGAACACTTCCCCGAACAGACCGCTTTTTTCGACCCCGCATTCTTCACGCAGGTCGCCTTCCTCGCCGCCGCGGCGGTGATCTTGCTCGTCGGAAGGCTCGCCGTCTTTTGCATTTTCTCGAAGAAGAGGGGTTTTCCCCGCCTTTTATTCGGCTTCGCCGCGCTCGGTATCGCCTACGTGCTCGGCGGGGCGTTCAGCCCGTTCTATACCTCGGGCGCCATTCTGTTCGGCTTGCTTGAGATCTTCTCGCTGTGCGTGATGTATTTCTACTTCTTCTATGCGGTGGATTGGGAGAGGGCAAAGCGGTGGTACGTGCCTGCCGTGTTCCTCGTCATCGGCGTCGCGCTCCTCGGGCAGATCGCGGACATGTACACCCAACCCGACGTGTTCGTGAACGGCACGGTGAACCGCTATGCGCTCTTCACGGGCTGGGCGACGTACAACAATCTCGGGTGCGTGGTGTGCATGTGCATTCCCGCCGCGTGCTATTTTTCCGTCCGTTCCCGCCACGGCTGGGCATTCGTCATCTTGGAATGCCTCTTCGCGCTCGGGCTGCTCTTCACGCAGAGCCGCGGCTCCATCATGTTCGGCTTTGTCGTGTTCATCGCGTGCATGCTCGTCTCGGTATTCGGGAAGAAGGGGCTCGCCCGCATGAAGAACCTCGTCGTGTTCGCGCTCGCGCTGTTCTTCTTCTCGGGCATGTTCTACGTCCTCCGCGACTATGTCGACGTGCTGTTCGAGTCCGTCTTTTCGGTCGGGCTGGACAGCAACGGTCGCTTTGAGATCTGGAAGACGTGCATTGCGACCTTCCGCGAATGGCCCCTCTTCGGCGCGGGATTTTACGGGACGAGGGGGGAACTCATCTCCGAGGGCTTCGCCTTCCCGAGCTTTGCGCACAACACCTACGTCCAGCTTCTCTCGACGGGCGGCGTGTTCGCGCTCCTCATGTACCTTCTGCACCGCGCGGAGACGTGCATCGTCCTCTTCCGCCGCCCGAATGCGGAGAAGGTCTTCGCGGCGCTCGTCATCCTCGCGATGATCCTCACGAGCTTTGTGGACGTCCACTTCTTCTCCATCGGACCGGGGCTCATGTACGGCGCCATTCTCGCCGCGGCGGAACGCTCCGACCCCGCCCCGCCCGCTCGATGGAAGACAAAAAAGCGGAACAAGTAAACCCCCCCGAAACTTGCGCTCCGAGGGGGTTTACTATATGATAAGGGGGAAAATTATGAGCTGTTTTCCGGTGCGGCTTGCCGCATCTTTTTTATGCCATCATTATAGAGTTTTCCCCGCACAAATGCAACAAATGAGGGCGGATTTTCCGAAAAAATTTTTTTCTCGCTTTCCGTTCATTTCCCTGTGACAATCAAAAAGTTCGCCCGAATGCGGATGTTATAAATTCACACTTTTGTTATTTTTACAAAAAACGGCAAAAAAGGCACCCGAACACCGCGCCGAGCAGGTTTGCGAGCAGGGATACGGCGATTGCCTTTGCGGGCGTCTTGCGCCGTATGCCCGCAAAGTACACGGCGGAGATGTAGAATACCGTCTCGCTCGAGCCGTAGCACACGGCGGCGCACCGCCCGATGTAGCTGTCCGCTCCGTGGACGGAGAAGATCTCGGAGAGGAGCGCCGTCGAACCGCTCCCCGAGAAGGGCTTCACGAGGAGGAGCTTCGCGATCTCGGGCGGGACCCCGACGGCGCGGAGGGCGGGGGAGATCGCCTCGGTGAGAAGGGCGGAGAGCCCGCTCCCCTCGAACAGCTCCGAGAGCATGAGCACGGCGGCAAGATAGGGGAAGAGGGAGAGGACGAGGGGGATCGCTCCCTTCACGCCGTCCGTGAAGCAGTCGTACAGCTTCACCCTCCGCACGGCGGCATACACGAAGAGGGCGAGGAAGAGGACGGGAATGACGAGCGCGGCGTACTTCACGCGAATTTTCCCCTCTTCGGCGAGAGAAGGCGCAGGAAAAGGAGCCCCAAGAGGGTGGAAATGAGGGTCGAAAGAAGGGTGGGAAGGAGAATATCCGCGGGGGACGAGGAGCCCGCCGCGGCGCGGAGCGCGATGACGGTGGTGGGGAGCAATTGCACGCTCGTGGCGTTGAGCACGAAGAGGACGTCGGCGGCATAGCCGTTCTTCGCCGCACAGAACTTTTCGACCGCCCGCTTGCCGAGCGGCGTCGGCGCCCCCGGGAGCCCCAAGAAGTTCGCCGAGAGATTTTCGCACGCGAGGGTGAGGGCTTCCCTGTCGTCCGAGCGGAACAGACGCTTCGCCGCGGGGAAGAGGGCGCGGGAGAGCTTCCCCGCAAGCCCCGTCTCCTCGAGTACCCGAAAGAACCCGAGCCAGACGCAGTACGAGGCGAGTAGGGCGAGGGAGAGCGCGGCTGCCTTTTC
Source organism: uncultured Clostridia bacterium (assembly GCA_947589235.1). Classification (GTDB taxonomy): domain Bacteria; phylum Bacillota; class Clostridia; order Christensenellales; family Borkfalkiaceae; genus Gallimonas. Next base: position 57,948 of record CANQAX010000002.1, on the reverse strand, counting down.
TCCCCCCGAGAGGAGAGCGGGCAAAAAGCCCTCGGGGTCGCGGACGAGGAACATCGCGCCCGACAGCAAAAATACGAGCGCAAAGACGAAGTTCATACCCAATCGTATGCCCCACCCCCGCCCGAATATGATTGATATTGCCCAATCATCTGCCCCCTCCCGCGGAGGGGGAAGGGGGTGGGCAAGGTATAATGCGAGCGAATTGCGGGGTTCTGTCATTTCGAGCGGAGCGGAGTAGCGCATGAGCAATTGGCGAATGCGCTACGGAGCGAAGTCGAGAAATCTATGCTGAATAACGCAGGAATCAACTTTGATAATAAGGTTGAGATGTCTCGACTACGCTCGACATGACACTATTGTATGCCGTTTCATTAATCCACTCCCCTACCCTCTTTCTGCGGAGGGTAGAGCGGCGCACGGAGCCCCCTCCCGTGGGGGGGGGTGCCCGCAAGGGCGGGGGTGGGCATACAAATGACGCCTCGCCTCTTTTTACCCTCTCCCTTTGTAAGGGGGAGGGGTGGGGGAGGGGGTTGGATATAACACGGCGGCAAAAAATCACCCCCCATCCTCTCCCCTCTCTGTTTGCAGAGAGGGGAGAGGATGGGGGGTCCTTCATAGCCTCATTCTCCGTGTCGCGCTATGGCGCGACACGGAGAGCATAGCACACCAATCCCGCTTTACTTAAAAATACGTCACAGTCCCGTCCCATTTTATCGTTCCGTCCGTACAAGTAACAGTGTAATTGCCTGTGCCACCGTCCCAAGCCACTCCTTTCTCAATCGCATTCCATTTTGCTACTGTGCCCTCGAATTGAATGTCGGTAAGTCCGCTGCAACCCGAGAATGCCGCATATACAATAGAAGTGACGCTGTCGGGGATTGTAATACTTGTAAGTCCGGTGCAATCACTGAACGCCTCACTTCCAATTGATGTCACACTATCGGGAATTGCAATGTTCGTAAGCTCGGTGCAACCCTTGAACGCATAAGCGGGAATTGTTTTGACAGTCTCACCAAATGTCACTGTCCTAAAATTTGTGCAACCCTTAAAAATCGGATAGCTGTAACTCCCTGCCGTTGTACAATTTTCCGCATTCCAAATGACGCTTTCAAGCCCAGTGCAGTCCTTGAACGCCCAATCTCCCATCGAGGTCACGCCGTTTCCAATCGTCACGCTTTCAAGCGCGCTGCAATCACGGAACGCACGACTTCCAATGGAGGTCACACTATCGGGAATGGTAACGCTCGTTAGTCCATCGCGACCAGAGAACGCAGAACTTCCAATCGAGGTCACACCGTCGGGAATGGCGATACTGCCCTTGATTGCTTTCGGGACGTACACAATTTCCGTTTTTGCTTTGTTATACAAAATTCCGCCTTGACTGCTATAATTCGGATTTCCCATTGCAACCGTAATGCTTTCAAGTCCGCTACGACCACTGAACGCACTACTTCCAATCGAGGTCACGCCGCTTCCAATCGTCACGCTCGTCAGTCCACTGCAACCAGAGAAAGCATAATCTCCAATCGAGGTCACGCCGTTTCCAATTATTACGCTCGTAAGCCTACTGCAACCCTCGAACATGCGCTCTCCAATCGATGTTACACTGTCGGGAATTGTAATACTCGTAAGCTCGCTGCAATTACGGAACGCATAATCTCCAATCGAGGTCACACTGCTGGGAATTTCAATGCTCGTCAGTCCACTGCAACCAGAGAAAGCATAATCTCCAATCGAGGTCACGCTGTTGGGAATGGAAACACTCGTAAGTTTGGTGCAGCCCCGGAACGCAAATCTTCCAATCGAGGTCACGCTGTTGGGAATGGAAACACTCGTAAGTTTGGTGCAGCCCCGGAACGCATACTCTCCAATCGAGGTCACGCTGTCGGGGATCGTAACACTTGTAAGTCCGTCGCAACCAGAGAATGCACATCTCTTGATTTCCGTAACTTCGTTTGGAATGACAAGGTTCCTTATTTCATTTTCGTCCAAGTACAGATGATGTGCACAACGGAGAGGATTGGCATCCTCGTTCCCGAAATTGATCCTGCACCATGCCGCAAGGTCTGCAATACGAATTTTCGTAAGTCCGTTGCAACCCTCGAACGCATCATCTCCCATCGAGGTCACGCCGTTTCCAATCGTCACGCTTTCAAGCGCGCTGCAATCACGGAACGCACGACTTCCAATGGAGGTCACACTATCGGGAATGGTAACGCTCGTTAGTCCATCGCGACCAGAGAACGCAGAACTTCCAATCGAGGTCACACCGTCGGGAATGGCGATACTGCCCTTGATTGCTTTCGGGACGTGCACAATTTCCGTCTTTGCCTTGTTATACAAAATTCCGTCTTGACTGCTGTAATTCAGATTTCCCGTCGCAACCGTAATGCTTTCAAGCCTGCTGCAACCAGAGAACGCACTACTTCCAATCGAGGTCACACTGTCGGGGATCAAAATGCTTGTAAGCCCGCTGCAACCCGAGAACGCACTATTTCCAATCGAGGTCACGCCGTTTCCAATCGTGACGCTTTCAAGCGCGCTGCAATCACGGAACACCTCGCGTTTAATCGAAGTCACGCTGTCGGGAATGGTAATGCTCGTAAGTCCGTCGCAATCATAGAACGCCTGATATCCAATCGAGGTCACGCCGTTTCCAATCGTTACGCTCGTAAGTCTGACACAATAAGCGAACGCATAATTCCCAATCGAGGTGATGCTGTCGGGAATTTCAACACTTGTAATTACGCCACAACTATTGAACGCCCAATCTCCAATCGAGGTCACGAATTTCCCTTTATAGCCGTAGGGAATCGCAATGTCGCCGCTTGCCGTGCCGATCCCCTTCACCTTGTAGGTGTCTGTTTCTGTATCAAGGTCGTATTCGAGACCTTCGGTGTACTCCCATTCCGTACCGCAGTTTTCATGGCGAATGCACCTGTTCTCCACAGTAAATTCATGCCCGAGCGGATTCGCTACTCTGGTTTCTTCATGGGAACAGACGGTGCAGGTATGCTTTTCTTCTCCCACTTCGGTACAAGTCGGGGAAATGGTAATCTCCCATTTGCCGTAGGGGTGCGGAGCAAGAGGAAGCGGACGGCTTTGATATTTTCCGCATGTCTTACAGATGAGGACTTCCGTGCCGTATTCCGTGCACGTCGAGGGAGTCTGCGTGACCCAATCGCCGTATTCGTGCACGTGTGCCGCACCCTCCTGTGCATAGATTGCGTCGCCGAACACGCCGCCCATCGTGAGAACGCCGTCCTTGATCGTCCCGCTCGTGAGTTCCATTCTCTGTCCGAACAAGTTGGAATAGAAAGTGATCGTATCTCCGTCGATTTCATATTCACCCGATGCGCCGTTTTCGTCCGTCCATTTTCCCTTTTTGAGAATGAAATATGTGCTTTTATCGTATTCTTCGTCTTCAAAGAGATAATATGTGCCCTCTGTCTTGAATCCTCCGCATGCGGCGAGCCCGAAGCAGAGACACAGCGAGGCGACAAGCGTCAGCAGGACAAGTAAAAGTTTCTTTTTCATAGCTGTTCCTCCTTTCGCGGGCAAAAAATAAGGACGCCTCAATTCGAGGCGCCCGCTTCGAGTATCCCCGAATTGTTGCGACACAATCAACTAACCATATAAGGTAATAAGGATACACCGACGCCAATGTATCTTTTATATGGTTAGTATTTTATTGTGTCGCAGTTCTCATTCTATCACCCGAGGGGAATTTTTGCAAGTGTTTTCCCGAAATTATTTTATTTTGCGGGGGAAGCGCTTCACATTTGCGGGAGCAGTTCCCCGAAATAATTTTACTTTTGCGGGAAAGTGCGCTATAATAGGGGAAACGAGAGGTACACCATGGCAAAGAAGTATTATATCACGACCCCCATCTATTACCCGAGCGGCAACTGGCACATCGGGCATTGCTACACGACGGTCATCTGCGACGCGCTCGCCCGCTTTCACAGAATGAAGGGCGAGGACGTCTTTTTCCTCACGGGGACGGATGAACACGGGCAGAAGGTCGAGCGGGAAGCGCAGAAGCGGAACATCACGCCCATGCAGTTCATCGACCCGCTCGTCTCCGAGCTCAAGGACATGTGGCGGCTCCTCGACGTGGAATACAGCCGCTTCATCCGCACGACGGACGCCGACCATATCAAGAGCGTGCAGGCGATCTATCAAAAATTGTATGAGAGTGGCGACATCTACAAGTCGGAATACACGGGCTACTATTGCACCCCGTGCGAATCGTTCTGGACGGAGAGCCAGCTGAAGGACGGCAAGTGTCCCGACTGCGGCAGGGAAGTCACTCTGCAAAAGGAAGAAAGCTACTTCTTCCGCCTGTCGAAGTATGCGCCCGCGCTCCTCGAACACTACGAGAAACACCCCGAGTTCCTGCAGCCGAAGTCCCGCGTGAACGAGATGGTGAACAACTTCCTGAAGGCGGGGCTCAACGACCTCTCCGTCTCCCGCACGACGGTGAAGTGGGGGGTTCCGCTCCCCTTCGACGAGAGGCACACCGCATACGTGTGGATCGATGCCCTCTGCAACTACATCACCGCGCTCGGGTACGGCTCGGAGGACGACACCCTCTTCCGCCGCTATTGGAGCGCCGATTTGCACATGGTCGGGAAGGAGATCGTGCGCTTCCATGCCATCATCTGGCCCGCCATTCTGATGGCGCTGGGGCTGCCCCTTCCCGAACGCATTTACGGGCACGGGTGGCTGCTCATCGGCGGCGACAAGCTCTCGAAATCCAAGCAGAATGCCCGCCCCGAGCTCACCGACCCGTACGAGCTCGTAAAGCGATACGGCTCCGACGCGGTGCGGTACTATCTTCTCCGCGAGATCCCCTTCGGCTCGGACGGCGAATACACCAACGAAAAGTTCATCGGCAGGATCAATGCCGACCTCGCGAACGACCTCGGCAATCTCGTCTCGCGCACGCAGGCGATGATCGGGCAGAACTTCGGGGGGACCGTCCCCCCGCGCGGGAGAGAGGAGGGTCCCGACGGGGAACTCATCGCCCTCTGCGGTGCGGCGTTCGGAAAGGTCGAGGCGGATATGGACGCCCTCAACGCGCCCGATGCGCTCGCGGACATCTTCGCGGTCGTCGCGCGGGCGAATAAGTACATCGACGAGACGACCCCGTGGCTGCTCGCGCGCGACCCCGAGAAGCGGGAACGCCTCGCCGCGGTCCTCTACAACCTCGCCGAGACCTGCCGTATCTGCGCAGTTCTATTGAAGCCCTTCCTTCCGCGCGCGGCGGGTGCCGTCCTCGCGGGAATGGGGAGAGAAGCCGACGGGTTCGACAGCCTCGCGTTCGGCGGTCTGAAGGCGGGGACGCCGTTTGTAAAGACGCCGCCGCTCTTCCCGCGCATCGACCTCAAGAAGGAGCTCGCGGAGCTCGAAAAGCTCGTCGCGGCGAAAAAACCCGCCACCATGTCCGCGCCCGAGGCGGAAAAACCCGCTACCATGTCCGCACCCGAGGCGGAAAAGCCCGCGGCAAAGCCCGAAATTTCCTTTGACGATTTCACGAAGCTCGAGCTGAAGGTGGGCGAAGTCGTCGCCTGCGAAAGGGTCAAAAAGAGCGAAAAGCTCCTGCACGAGACGGTGAAAATCGGGAGCGAGACCCGCTCGGTCGTCTCGGGCATCGCGAAGTTCTACACGCCCGAGGAGATGGTGGGGAAGAAGGTCGTCGTCGTGACCAACTTGAAGCCCGTCAAGCTCTGCGGCGTGCTTTCGGAGGGCATGATCCTCTGCGCCGAGGACGGGGAGGGGAGGCTCTCCCTCGTCTCGCCCGAGCGCGCGGTGGACAGCGGGGCGACCGTCCGATGATCGACATTCACGCCCATTTTGCGGGGGAGGGGTACGATTTTCCCGCCGAATGGGAGAAGATCAAGGCTGCGGGCGTGCGGACCGTCGTCCTCGCCGCCGACACCTTGGAACACGCCGCATGGCACGCTTCCTTTTGCGAGGCGCACGAGGGTGCGTTCTTCACCGTGGGCGTGCACCCCTCCGAACTCCGCTCCTTCGGGCAGAGGGACGTGGAGGAGATCGAGGAGCGGGCGGCGGACAAGAAATGCGTCGCCGTGGGGGAGATCGGGCTCGACTATCACTATCCCGACCCCGACAAGCGGGCGCAGCGGGCGGCGTTCGAGGCGCAGCTGAATGCCGCGGAGGAGCTCGGGCTCCCCGTCGAGGTCCACTCCCGCGACGCCTGTGCCGACACGCTCGCCATTCTCCGCGAGCACTACGGGCGCACGAAGGGGGTGCTCATGCACTGCTATTCGTACGGCGCGGAAAATTTCGACGACTTCGCCGAGCTCGGCGCCTGCTTTTCCTTCGGCGGCGTCGTGTGTTTCAAGAACGCGCGGCGCGCCGTCGAGGCGGTGAAGCTCTGCCCCATGGAGCGTATCTTCACCGAGACGGACAGCCCCTACCTTTCCCCCTTCCGCGGGGAGAAGAACACGCCCGCGAACATTCCCGTCATCGCGGAACGGCTGGCGGAGATCAAGGGCGTCACCCTCTATGAGATCATCGAAGCCGTGAGGGCGAACGCCGCGCGGCTCTTTCCGAAACTTGTATGAAAGATACCTATACCTATTCCATCGGAGAAAATCTCTACATCAACCTCACCAACCGCTGCACCAACCGCTGCACCTTCTGCGTGCGCAACGGGAAGGAGACGTACGAGGGGTATGCCCTCTGGCTCAAGGGGGAAGAGCCGACCGCGGCGCAGATAGAAAGCGAGATCGGCGACCCCCGAAATTACTCCGAGATCGTGTTCTGCGGCTTCGGCGAGCCCACCGAGCGGCTCTCCGATATGCTCGAAATTTGTGACTACGTCCACGCGCACGGCGGAAGGACCCGCCTCAACACCAACGGGCACGGCTCCCTTCTCGCGGGGCGGAACATCGCGCCCGATTTGAAGGGGAAGATGGACGGCGTGAACGTCTCCTTAAACGCTCCCCGCCGCGCGGACTACGAAAAGATCTGCCGCCCGCAGATCGAGGGGGCGTACGAGGGCATGCTCGCCTTCGCCCGCGATTGCAGGGAAGCGGGGCTCAACGTGTGGTTTTCCGTCGTCGACTGCATCGGGGAAGAGAACGTGCGCCTCTGCAGGGAGATCGCGGACGGGGTTGGCATTCCGCTCCGCGTCCGCCCGATGATAGAGTAAGAGCCGCCCGGGGCGGCTCGTTCTTTGGTGAGGAGGGCAGTTCCCTCCCCCCAAGCATGTGCGCTTTTTTGCGGGGAAATTCATGGAACCATTCCGTTTCAAAAAGAAATTCGGGCAGAACTTTCTCTCCGACGAGAATCTGCTCGACGCCATCGTGCGGGACGCGGGCGTAGACGGCGGCACCGTGCTCGAAGTGGGCGCGGGCGCGGGCGCGCTCACGCGGGCGCTCGCGCGGCGGGCGGAGAAGGTCGTCGCCTATGAGATAGACGGCACCCTCCGCCCCGTCCTCGAGGAAATGGCAAAGACGGCGGGGAACGTCACCCTCGTGTTCCGCGACTTTCTCCGAGAGGACCTCGCGGCGGCGGAGAGGGAACTCGGCGAATATGTTGTCGTCGCCAACCTTCCCTACTACATCACGACGCCCGTCGTCCTTCGCTTCCTCGAGGAGGCGAAGATGTGCCGCGGGCTCACCGTGATGGTGCAGGAGGAGGTCGCCGCCCGCTTCTGTGCGCGGGAGGGGACGCCCGAATACGGCTCCATCACCGCGGCGATCGCCCTGAAGGGAAGGGCGCGCATCACGCGGAAGGTCCCGCGGACGATGTTTACCCCCCGCCCGAACGTCGATTCGGCGGTCGTCCGCATCGAATTCGGCGGCGGCGTTTCCGTCCGCGACGCGGGAATGTACCGCGCCGTCGTGCGGTGCGCCTTCTCGAGCCGCCGCAAGACGCTCGAAAACAACCTCATGAACGGCTTCCGCGTTCCGCGGGAGCGCGCGAGGGAATGGCTCGCCGCGGCGGGCGTCGCAGAGGGAGCGCGGGGGGAGACCCTCTCGCCCGAAGGCTTTGCGCGCCTTGCCGACGTCATGACGGAGGGGATATGAAGGCAATTTTGTTCTATCTCGAGGACTGTCCGTATTGCCGCTATGCGCGGCGCGCCCTCCGCGAACTTGCCGCGGAGGGGGTGGAAGTCCCCATCGAATGGGTGGAGGAGAGCCGCCGACCCGACATCGCGGCGAAGTACGACTATTGGTATGTTCCCACCCTCTTCTACGGGGAGAGGAAGCTGTACGAGGCGCACCCCTCGCAGAGCTATGAGGACGTCAAGCGGTCGCTCCGCGGGGCGATGGATGAAATTCTTCAGAGCACCCGCCTCGCCTCGAGGAAGTAGCGCATTCTCGCCTCGGAGAGCCGCTCCGCCTTGGCATAGTCGGAGGAAGTGTGCAGAATGTACCCGCCACCGAGGTACAGCGCGACATGCCCGACCCGCTCGATGCCGCTTCTATTGCACCGCGCGGCGTTGGTGAAAAAGAGGAGATCGCCGCGCTCGGGCTCTTCCCGCCGCTCCCCCTGCACGACCTGCGTGCGGGTCGTCACGCCGAGGAGCACGCCCGCGCCGCGGTAAAAGACGTATTGCATGAGGGAAGAGCAGTCGAACGCCTCCTCCGTGAACGCGGAGGTCCTGTTGCCCCTTCCGTCGTGGAAGCGGACGGCGCCGTACACGTAGGGGGTACCGAGAAGGCGGAAGCCCTCCTCGATGACGCGCTCGACCTCTTCCGAGGCGGCGGGAAGGCGGAGGGTATCCGTATAGGCGGCGCTCACATACGCCGTCTTTCCGCGGAACTCGGTGCGGTGCCAGCCGTTTTCGGTGCCGAGAGAGCGGAGAAGGACGCCCCGCTCCGCCTGTCCGAGGACGGGATATTCCGTCCCCGCGCCCGTGCGGATGTTGAGCCCGTCCGCCCGCGAGACGAGGTATTCCGCCTCATGCTCTTGCGGCTCGGGCAGGGGCTCGGGCTCCGAGGGAAGCGGCTCGGGTTCGGGCAGGGGTTCCGCGGGAAGTTCCGCGGGGAGCTCTTGAAAGGAGACGTTCGGCTCGCCCTTCCCCGTACAGCCGCAGAGGGAGAGAACGGAGAGCGCGAGGGCAATTCCCAAACAAAGTTTTTTCATGGCTACCTCCTTGTGCAGCAGTCCATTCTATCATGCGGCGGCGGCTCGGTCAAGGGGGAGAAAACAGGGAACAGAGGAAAGAATTCCCGCAATGGGGTCAAAAAAGGGGAGAAACCATGGAATTTTCGAGCTTTGACGGAAAGAAGATCTTCGTCCATGAGTGGACGGACGTCGCGGCGCCGAAGGGGATCGTGCAGATCGTCCACGGCATGACCGAACACGCTGCGCGGTACGATGCGTTCGCCCGCTTTCTCAACGAAAACGGGTATCTCGTCGCGGCGGACGACCACCGCGGGCACGGAAGGACGGACATTGATACGCTCGGCTGGTGCGCGGGCGACATGTTCAGGGACACCGTGCGCGACGAGGCGGAACTTGCAAAGCTCCTCCGCGCGCGTTACGGTAACATTCCGCTTTTTCTGTTCGGCTTTTCGTACGGCTCCTTCCTCACGCAGAGCTTTCTCGGGACGTATTCCTCGCTCATAGACGGCGCCGTCATCGCGGGGAGCAACTACAAGAAGGACTTCGAGGTGTATCTCGGCTCCGTCGTCTCGCACCTGAAGGGGGAGAAGAAGCCCGCAAAGCTCATCGAAAAACTGTCCTTCGGGGCGTATGCAAAGAAATTCGAGGACGGGCAGTGGCTCTCGGCGGACGCCGAAAACAACGCCGCGTATGCCGCCGACCCCTTGAGCGGGTTCACCTGCTCCAACCGCTTTTACCGCGACTTCTTCCGCGGGCTCAAGTCGCTGTATACCAAAAAGTACGCCTCGGGGCTGAAAAGAGACTTGCCCGTTCTCCTCGTCTCGGGCGCGGAGGACCCCGTCGGCGAGGCGGGGAAGGGCGTGAAGAAGCTGTACCGCTACTATACGGAGAAGGCGGGCATGAAGAACGTCTCCCTCGTGCTGTTCGAGCACTCCCGCCACGAATTTCTGAACGAGAAGAAAGACCGCGCGAAGAAGTGGGGCACCGTCCTTACCTTCTTCGAGAGCAACCTGCGCGGCTGAAAGGTTGAAAATAGGGAAAGCCGCCCGAACGCCGAGCGTTCGGGCGGCTTCGTATTCTTTGGATCAGTTGATGGTCTTGGGGTCGAAGTTCAGCGTGTACTGGTTTGCGCCGCGGTCGTCGGGGAAGAGCGTCGCGCCCGAGACGGCGGGAAGCTGCAGCGGGCTCACGAGCGCGTCGGCGGTGAGGTTGGCAATGGCGGCGCGGAGGTAGGGGAAGATGGTCTCCGTCGCGTTGACGGCGAAGATGCGCCTGTCCTCATCCGTGTTCATGTTCTTCACCTCAAACACGCCCACGAAGCGGCACAGAATGCGGTAGGGGGAGGGTTCCTGCTCCGTTCCCTCTATCTTGCACTCGAGCATGACGACGTGGATGGCGGGATTCTCGTTCGCCTGACGGATGCGGCGGGAGAAGAAGGGCTTGATGGCGAGCTTGGTGCCCTGCGGGATCTGCACGGGGTTCACCTTGAAGGAGAGCTCGTCCGCGGAGAGCGCTTTCAGCGAATATTCGATCATAACATACCTCACGTTTTGTTCTCTATTCGGATTTTACCATAAACGGGAAAAGATGTCAACGGTTTTCATTCCGCGCATTCCGAAAAGACCCCCCTCAAAACGCTTGCGTTTTTTCGGACGGAGAATATAATATCATGGCGACAGGCAGTCCCATGAAAGAATTGACCAAGGGAAATCCCTATAAACTCATCCTTCTGTTTGCGCTCCCCATCTTTTTCGGGTGCGTCTTCCAGCAGCTCTACAACATGGCGGATACCCTCATCGTCGGAAGGACGGTGAGCGCCGACGCCTTCACGGGAGTGGGGCTCACGGGCGCACTCACTTTCTTCGTGCTCGGGTTCGTCAACGGGCTCACGACGGGCTTCGGCGTGCGCGTCGCCCAGCGGTACGGCGCGGGGGACGGAGAGGGCATGCGCCGCTCCATCTTCATGAGCATCGTGCTCGGCGCCGTGCTCACCGTCGTGCTCACCGCGATCTTCTTGCCCTGCACCGCCCCCCTTCTCCGCCTCATGAACACGCCCGAGCGGTACTTCCGCTATGCGGAGAGCTATCTCTTCGTCATCTTCGCGGGGATCGGCTCCTCCGTCCTCTACAACCTCGGCGCGAATATTCTCCGCGCCGTGGGGGACAGCCGAACGCCGCTCTTCTTCCTCATCTTCGCAGCTGTTCTGAACGTCGGGCTCGACTTCGCGTTCATCGTCGGGTGCGGCATGCACTACCACGGCGCCGCCCTCGCGACGGTGTTGAGCCAGCTCATCTCGGGCGCCGCGTGCTTTGTGTATATGTTCGTGCGCTATCCCGAACTCCGCTTGCACCGCTCGGATACGAAGTGGAGCTTTTCGCTCGCGGGCGCGCTGCTTGCGCTCGGGCTCCCGATGGCATTGCAGTTCTCCATCACCGCGATCGGCTCCGTCATCCAGCAGACGGCGCTCAACGGGCTCGACGCCGCCTATCCCGGCGCGGTGACAGCCTACGTCGCCGCGAGCAAGATCGACAACCTCGCCAACCAGTCCTTTGCCTCGCTCGGCGTCGCCATGGCAACATACGTCGGGCAGAACACGGGCGCGGGCGAGTACGGCAGGATCAGGAAGGGCATCGTCGTGGGCATGGTATACACCGCCGCCGCCGCGGTGATCGGATTTGCGTTCTGCTTCGGGCTCAGCCGACCGCTCATGCGGCTGTTCCTCGTGTCCGAATCGAGCGAGACGGTCTCCCTCCACTACGAGGAGATCCTCGGCTACGGGCGGGAGTATTTGCTCGTGCAGAGTTCCGCCTATCTTCTCCTCGGCATCATCTTCATCTTCCGCAACACGCTGCAGGGAATGGGGAAGAGCTTCGTCACCACCTTCTCGGGCGTGACCGAGCTTGCGGGCAGGAGCCTCACCGCCTTCGTGTTCGTGCGGTATTGGGGATTCGACGGTTTCTGCTTCTCGAACGCCACCGCGTGGCTGTTCGCGGACGTGTTTTTGCTCGTCACCTACTTTGCGGTGACGTACGCGCATCGGCGGCGGAACAGACGCACTCCCGGCGACACCCCCGTCGCCCACGCGGCGTGAAATATTTCGCACAAAATCTTTTCGGGGAAAAGAATTTGTGCGAGGAAACGAGCGAAAGCCTTACCCTTCCTCGGGAAGGGGAAGGTGGCACGGTGCAAGCCGTGACGGATGGGGATGGGAGCATATTTACCAATCCCCATCAGTCCCCTTGCGGGGACAGCTTCCCCCTTGTGTGAAGGGGGAAGCCTTTTGTTATATGCGGGCGTTCGCGCCCTCTTCCTTATTTTAGCCTTACCCTTCCTCGGGAAGGGGAAGGTGGCGCGAGCGCGTGCGCCTCATACCGCCACGCCGTACAATAATGTCATGTCGAGCGTAGTCGAGACATCTATTCCTTATTGACGAAGTCGAACTCTGCATTATTTTGCCGTAGATTTCTCGACTTCGCTCCGTACCGCACTCGCCCATTGCTCGTGCGCTACTCCGCTCCGCTCGAAATGACAGTCCTTGCGGCTCGTGCGCCGCTCACTTCGGTCGAAATGACAGTCACCCGCGATTCGCTCGCGTCAGGCGTTTGCCGCATTCTTCCCAAGCGTCAGGATCAAAAATTTCCACATTCTGTTGAAAATGCTTGACAACGGGGGGGGGGCGGCTATAATGGGAAGCAGGGGTTCCGTGCGTTCGTGCCGGCGCCGCGGGGAGACCAATCGACACATAAGGAGAAAAATCATGAAAAAAGCGTTGAAATACTTTTTCGCCGTCTTTGCGGCGGTCATCTTCTGCCTTGCGCTCGCCGCATGCGGGGAAAGCGCGGGCACGAAATACACCTTCAAGGAAACGAAGGTGACGACCGATCTGCAGTCGGGATCGACCGCCTCGGCGATCACTTCGCTCGAAACGATGTACAATACCACCTATAAGGACAGCACGCTCGAGGTCAAGGACGGCAAGATCGTCTGGAAGATCGGCGACATGGAAAATGCCATGACCTACACGAAGGACGGAGACAAGTACGTCCTTGCGGGCGAGTATATGGAGCAGCTCAGTTCGGCATTCTCGTCCTTCGGGGGTGTCGGCAGTATCTCGTACTACGGACAAAAGACGGAGGACGGCTTTGCCATCGTCATGGAGGAGACGTTCACGGACAATCCCGTCATGAGCAACGTGACGTTCACCTTCAATTTTATTGCGGCATAGTGCGGAAACGCGCGAATCTTTCAGCCGGCGGGCGGTCCCAGAGGGCGGACCGCCCTTTTTTATGCAAAAAATGCGCCGCTTTTGCCGATTTTCTCCCGCGAAAGGCTTGAAATTTTTACCGATTTGTTGTACAATGGGTTTCGGTCAATAAACGAAATCTTTCAGGAGGAATTTACATGGCAAAGAAGTATTGTTACCTTTTCACCGAAGGCAACGCGAACATGAGAGAGCTTCTCGGCGGAAAGGGTGCGAACCTCGCGGAGATGACGAACATCGGTCTCCCCGTCCCGCAGGGCTTCACGATCTCCACGGAGGCGTGCACGCAGTACTATGAGGACGGCAGGCAGATCAATCCCGAGATCCAAGCCGAGATCATGGAATATATCGACAAGATGGAGCACATCACCGGCAAGAAGTTCGGCGACAGGGAAAACCCGCTCCTCGTCTCCGTCCGCTCGGGCGCGAGAGCTTCCATGCCCGGCATGATGGATACCATCCTCAACCTCGGTCTCAACGAGGAAGTCGTCGAGGTCATCGCGAAGAAGTCGAACAATCCCCGCTGGGCGTGGGACTGCTACCGCCGCTTCATCCAGATGTTCTCCGACGTCGTCATGGAAGTCGGCAAGAAATACTTTGAAAAGCTCATCGACGAGATGAAGGAAAAGAAGGGGGTCAAGCAGGACGTCGAGCTCAATGCGGACGATTTGAAAGCCCTCGCCAACCAGTTCAAGGCGGAATACAGAAAGCAGCTCGGCAAGGACTTCCCGTCCGACCCCAAGGAACAGCTCTTCGAGGCGATCAAGGCGGTGTTCCGTTCGTGGGACAACCCCCGCGCCAACGTCTACCGCATGGACCACGACATTCCCTATTCGTGGGGCACCGCGGTCAACGTGCAGATGATGGCGTTCGGCAACATGGGCGACAATTGCGGCACCGGCGTCGCGTTCACCCGCAATCCCGCCACGGGCGAGAAGGGGCTCATGGGTGAGTTCCTCACCAACGCACAGGGCGAGGACGTCGTTGCGGGCGTCCGCACCCCCATGCCCATCGCGCAGATGGCGAAGGTGTTCCCGAAGGTCTACGAGCAGTTCCAAGAGGTGTGCAAGATCCTCGAAAATCACTACCGCGACATGCAGGACATGGAGTTCACCGTCGAGAACGAGAAGCTCTACATGCTCCAGACCCGCAACGGCAAGCGCACGGCGGCGGCTGCCATCAAGATCGCGTGCGACCTCATCGACGAGGGCATGATCACCGAACAGGAAGCCCTCATGCAGATCGATGCCAAGTCCCTCGACATGCTCCTTCACCCGCAGTTCGACCCGAAGGCTCTGAAGGAAGCGGACAAGAACGACGTCGTCGGCAAGGGCATTGCGGCTTCCCCCGGCGCGGCTGCGGGTACCATCGTGTTTACCGCGGAGGACGCCGTCCGTGAAGGCAAGGCGGGCAAGAAGGTCGTCCTCGTCCGCTTGGAGACTTCCCCCGAGGACATCGAGGGCATGAAGTTCGCACAGGGCATTCTCACCGTGCGCGGCGGACAGACCTCGCACGCGGCGGTCGTCGCGCGCGGCATGGGCACCTGCTGCGTCTCGGGCTGCGGCGACATCAAGATGGATGAGGAGAACAAGTGCTTCACCCTGAAGGGAAAGACGTATCACGAGGGCGACGGCATCTCCCTCGACGGCTCGACGGGCAACATCTACGACTGCATCATTCCCACCGTTCCCGCAGATCCCAACTCGGGCTACTTCGGCAGGATCATGGCGCTCGCCGACAAGTATAAGGCGCTCGGCGTCCGCACCAATGCGGATACCCCCAAGGATGCGAAGCAGGCGGCGGCGTTCGGCGCGCAGGGCATCGGTCTCTGCCGTACCGAGCACATGTTCTTCGACCCCGCAAGGATCGGCGCCTTCCGCGAGATGATCTGCGCGGACACCGTCGAGGAGAGGGAGAAGGCGCTCGCCAAGATCGAGCCCATGCAGCAGGCGGACTTCGAGGGTCTCTTCGAGGCGCTTCAGGGTCAGCCCGTCACCATCCGCTTCCTCGACCCGCCGCTCCATGAGTTCGTTCCCACCGAGGAGGCGGACATCGAGGCGCTCGCCAAGGCGCAGAAGAAGAGCGTCGCGCAGATCAAGCAGATCATCGCCGACCTGCACGAGTTCAACCCGATGATGGGTCACCGCGGCTGCCGTCTCTGCGTCACCTATCCCGAGATCGCCGTCATGCAGACCAAGGCGGTCATGAAGGCCGCCATCGCCGTCGCGAAGCGCCACAAGGATTGGAAGCTCGTCCCCGAGATCATGATCCCGCTCACCGGCGAAGTCAAGGAATTCAAGTTCGTCAAGGACATCGTCGTGAAGACCGCGGAAGAGGTCATCAAGTCCAAGCACAAGAAGATCAAGTACGAAGTCGGCACGATGATCGAGATCCCGCGCGCGGCGCTCACCGCAAACGAGATCGCGAAGGAAGCGGATTTCTTCTGCTTCGGCACCAACGACCTCACGCAGATGACCTTCGGGTTCTCGCGCGACGACGCGGGCAAGTTCCTTCCCGCCTACTATGCGAACAAGATCTACGAGAGCGACCCGTTCGCAAGATTGGACACGACGGGCGTCGGCAAGCTCATGGAGATGGCGGTGAAAATGGGCAAGAAGGCGAACAGAAAGCTGCACACGGGCATCTGCGGCGAACACGGCGGCGATCCTTCGTCCATCGAGTTCTGCCACCAGATCGGGCTCAACTACGTCTCCTGCTCGCCGTTCAGAGTTCCCATCGCGAGACTTGCCGCGGCACAGGCGAACATCAAGAACCCGAGGAAGTAAACAAGAGAAAAGAGGCCGTTCCGAAAGGAAACGGCCTCTTTTTACACAAAAGAGAGATATGGATAAAAAAACCGTAACATTTTTCTTGGCATCTTCCATCACGGATTTGGAATATGATCGTCTTGCGATAGGCGATTTTATCAACCAACTGAACAATATCTATCAAGAATCCGGGATCTTTATCAAGTTGTACAAATGTGAAAGCGATACGATGGATCACTCAATTCGCATTGAAGGATCGCAAGCATCGTTAGATGAACTCATTCAAGGCTCGGACATGTGCTTCGTTATTTTTTGGCATAAGGTGGGAGAGGTTACATTTCACGAACTTAAGATCGCGCTCGATTCCAATCGAATTTGCAACAAGCCGAAGATCGTAGTATATTTCAAAAAAACGACGGCAGATGAGGACCCCTCCGAAGAAATCAAAAATGTAATGCGCATGATCGATGAGGAACTGTTGCACTATCACAGGGAGTACTCGCATATTGATTCATTGAAATTGGGGATCATTACTCAATTACAGGTGCACGGTTTTGTAAAAGCCGATATAACCGTGAAGGACAACGCTATTGTGTGCGCCGATAGCAGCATCATCCCGGTGGGGCGCATCCCGCTTTTTGCCGAGAATGCAGAATATACCGAACTTTGGGAGAACTATACGAAGGCGGTGGAAAATAGCCAAAGATTACAGGCAATGTATGCGGCGGATGAGGGGAATTACAAAGTATACCGCGAATTGAGCAAAGCGGCAAAAGAAAGGGATAGATTGAAAGCAGATATTGATGAACTGGCGGGGAATATCTTGGATATCGGAAACAGCATCGTATCGCTCACAACAAGCGGTAAAGCGATTTCGGATAATATAAGAAAAGCAATCAAGTGTTTCGATTCTGGCGATTATGACGGAGTTCTCGAAGCGCTGAATGTTGCGGATATTGAGAACAACGTGGCAGAATTGGATGAGATGGAAAAAAATGTTATCGGAGAAAGAATTGCAATCGTAGAAGAATACCGTATGCGAATTCTTGCGCTAAAAGCGCAGGCGCGTTGGGACGAGGTTCATGCAAATTATATCAAAGCGGTGGAGCAAGTCGAAAACCGCCCGCAGATGCCCAAAAAAGTTATGTATGAATATGCGTTATTTTTATTTCAACAGACGCAGTATGAAAAGTGCATCTCGGTTTGTCTTTCACTCGATTTGTTTTTCAAAACGGACGATATCAATGGGAAAAGGCGCAAAGGAGATGCCGAAAATCTTTGCGGGTTGGCATATTATAAACTCGGCAAATACCAAGAAGCAGATAATATCTTGTCGCGTTGCGTACAGATAAGAAGGGAATTGTCTCAAGCAGATTCGAGTTTCAAATTCGACTATGCGGATTCATGTATCGATCTCGCCAAAGTATATTATTGTCTCAATCGGCATGCGCGTGCGGAAGCGTTATACCGCGACGCATTGATAATTTACGATTTTGCTGATGAGACCGATGAAAAGCAGATCAAAAAGGCGGACATCAATATTTGGCTTGCGGAACTGTATTATCAAACGAATCGGCACCGCGAGGCGGAAGATTTGCTGAAAGAAGCGCTCGATGTATGCAACATTCTCATAAAAACGCATGCCGATTATGAAAAATATGTGGCCGATATCAGTGCCAGATTGGCGCATATCAATTGCGCGATTTTATCGCATAGGCAAAAGGATCGCTATTTTGTCGAGGCGTTCAAATTGCGTTACGCGCTCATGCAGCATAAAACAAAGCGAGACAAAGCCCAAGCGTTTGCGTCGCTGTTGAAATTGATATGCGAAATCTTGTCACGCGAGTACACAAATTACGGGGACGAGAAGGATGCGAAAAAGTTTGCAGCATGTAGCAAAAAAATCGACGCTGCGGTTTTCGACAAGGAGGATCCTCCAATCACGGATTTTTCGTATTATCGTAAGAAGATAGATACGGACATGATCGAAGCGTGGTGTTTGCAATCATTGAAGATACGGCAAAAAATGGCACAGCAAAATCCGGAAGCAAACGAAAGGAGCGTTGTCGAAGCGTATAAAAATCTTGCCGAACTGTATTTGCAGACGGGGGATCTCAATCGAGCAGAACAATTTCTCAAAGAAGGAGCGCGGATGCAACGGAGAATTTTGTCATTCGCAGGTCAAAGTTCGGATGCGGAACTCGCGGCGATCCATTGTCTTTTTGCCGAGTTGTTTGTCCAAAAGAGGGAACTGAATGGCGCAGAGGAAAATTATCTCGCTGCCAAGCAAATATATAAGCAGTTTTCCTTTTCCAATGAACTTGCCCGCACGTGCAATCATTTCGGCGATGCGTACCTGAAATTTAACAAAACAAGTGAGGCGTTGAAAAGTTATACTGATTCTATCCTATTGTACATCGAATTGTATCGTAAGAGCCCCGGGGCATATATCGATAGAGTAATCAACACTTTGGCAAATATATTGGCGTGCATTTGTCCGGAAAAAGAGGCGGCAATCATGTCGGGATTGATGACTTCTCTCGAATTTGGATCCGCGGTTTCTTGATCCTCGGCGGTTTCCGATTTGGGGGTCGACGGGGAAACAGGATAAACACGATGCCTTTCGGTTGATTATTCGGATGCGTTCCAAAAAGTTCGGCAGGATTTTATTGGTGCATTTTTTATAGAAAAAAATTATCAAGATAGTAGTGGGAATTGCGTTTCGGTGCAATCAAATCGCTGGGAACGGGTGTGACGGCGGAAATTAAAAAACGAAAGCGGGGCGCTTGATTTCTCCCCGATGAAGAACGTCATTGGCGAAAAATTTTGGGCGGAGGGAGCGAGCTTCTACGATATGGCATTCACGGAGCGCATTCCGCTTGCGGGTTGGTTAAATAATCCGAGGGCGGCGAAATAGCAGCCGTTCAAAATCAAAACACAACATTGTGGTTCGGGGCTTATTCCTTCACGGGATAAGCCCTTTTCCTGTGCCCACAAAGGGGGTCTTTCTCCGCGAAAGCCGAACGGGGAACCCGCCGAAAAGACGGGGCGGCTGCCGAGCCGCCCGACAATCTTCCTGTTATGCCGTTTCATCGTTAAAAAGGTCAATTTGACGGAAACGAGGGGAATCTCGCATGAGGTCAGGCTCTTTTTTCTGCGCTTCATCGCTCACGATCGCGTTATCGGCGGTTGTTTGTTTTTTTGACAAAAAGTATGATATAATTGATATACTCGGAGGGGGAAATGAAGAAATACGTCAAATTCCGACATAAATTTTATTTCCCCGCATTGCGCCCCGTCGTGCGGATCTTGGCACGCAGATATCATTTCAAGACAAAGAAGGCGAAGCTCGACAAAAAGCAGAACTATCTCATTCTCTCCAATCATCAGAGCTTTCTCGATCCCGCCTTCGTCGACATCACGATCCGCCGCCCCATCTACTTCGTGGCGAGCAACGCGCTCTGGTCGCGCAAGTGGTATATCCGCTTTCTCTTCTATGCCTTCGGGATCATCAAGATACGGAAGGGGACGGTGGACATCTCCTGCATCCGCACGCTGTGTGCGGTGGCGAAGGAGGGCGGAACGGTCGCCATCTTCCCCGAGGGCAACCGTCAATGGAACGACAGCTGTTTCCACATCGAGCGCTCGGTCGTCAAGCTCGTGCGGCTTCTCAAGCTCCCCGTCATTTTATACAATTTCCGCGGCGGATACGGCGTACAGCCGCGCTGGGGAAAGGGGATCCGCAAGGGGAAGTATACGGGCGGGATCAGGGAGATCATCTCCGTCGAGCGGCTCAATGCGATGAGCGATGACGAACTGTACGAGGAGATCGTCTCGGGGCTCAGGGTCGTCGATTCGGAGAGCGGCGAATTGTACCGTTCAAAGAATCGCGCGGAATACCTCGAGCGCGAGCTCTTCGTCTGCCCCAAGTGCGGCGCGCAGGACACTCTCGTCTCCCGCGGGAACGAAATTTCCTGCAAAGAGTGCGGACTTACCGCAACCTACGGCGAGGATCTCCGCCTGACGTCTGTAGACCCCGCTTTTCCGTTCGGCAAGCTCGTCGACTGGTACGAAATGCAGCTCCGCTACGTGCGGGAGTTCGATATCAATAGACGGGAAATTCTCTGCTCGGACGAGAGCGTCCGCCTCTTCGACAAGACGGCGCAGGAGCGCGTGCTCGTTGCGGAGGGGAAGCTCGCCCTCACCAAGGAGCGGCTCTCGGTGGGGGAGTGGAGCATTTCGACGTCGGAGATCTTCGGCGGAAGCGCGAATGACGGCGACAAATTTTCGTTCAATGCGGGGGACAGGTCCTACATCGTCGTAGGGGATGAACGGTTCAACGGCATCAAATATCTCCTGTTTTTCAACCGCGTCTGCGAACAAATCGCAAGAAAAGGAGGTGACAAATATTATGGGCTCAACCTCGATCCGAGCGGGCGCTGACCTTTCCAACCTTCTCACCGTCGCGTCCTTTGCGGAGGATTCGGTGTGGACCGCGCTCGTCCAGATCTTCATTCTCATCGCGGCGCTCCTCTTCGGGAACATTCTGCGCCGCGCCATTCCCTTCCTGCGGAAGAGCCTCATTCCGTCCGCCCTCCTCGGCGGGACCGTCGTCCTCCTCCTGAAGCTCATTCCCGCCGTCAACAACTTCATCAACAACGATCTCATGGAGATCATCACCTATCATTGCCTCGCGCTCGGGTTCATCGCGACGGCGCTCAAAAAGACGGGCGGCAACAGGCGGACCACCATAAAGGCGGTGCTCGAATCGAGCGTCCTTCAGGGTGGCGTCTATTCCATGCAGGCGATGCTCGGCATCGGCATCACCATTCTCCTCGTCGTCGCGGGCGGATTCTCCTTCGCGGCGGGCGGCGTGTTGCTCGCGCTCGGCTTCGGGCAGGGCACGGGACAGGCTCTCAACTACGGCAAGCTCTTCGAGAACGACTACGGCTTCGCGGGCGGAACGACGTTCGCCTACATCCGCCTCGTCTCCAACCACATCTATAAGGGATACGAACACGAGGGGTTCATCTCGATGTTCGGGATGCTCACGGGCACGGCGAGCAACGGCATGATCCTTTTACGCGAAATCGACCCCAAGCTCGAGACGCCCGCCTCCGCGAACATGGTGTATTCGGGTCTGCCCGCCATCGCCTTCGGCGGGGGGCTGCTGCTCTTCTTGGGGTATTGTCCGAAGGGGCTCGTTGAATCCATCATAACCTTTGCCGTATTGTTTGTTGCGTTTGTTGTATTCACGCTTATTCTGTTCCGCACGAAGATCTTCAAGCGAAGGAAGCGAAAACAGGCGGTGCCGGACGGTTCGGAAGGCGTGCTTTCATCATCTGGCGACGGAGCGGAGGAAGGTTCGGGAGGCTCGGAAGCCTTGGAAGGTTCCGATGTTTTGGACGCTTCGGAAGGCACCGACGGCTCGGACACGCAGTCGGAAATCGAGGAGACCACGGAAGGAAAATAAGGTCATCGCGGATCCCCCCGATTCGGACGCGCAGTCGGAAATTGAGGGGACAGCGGAAGAGAAGTAAGGTCATCGCAAATCCTCCCGCAGCGGAATGCTGCGGGGGGATTTTTGCACCCCATTGGCGCATTTCGGCGGGTTTTTCTGTCCCTCATCCGTCCCTTCGGGACACCTTCCCCCCGAGGGGGGAAGGCTTGCCTCACCGCTATTACACCCCTTTCGGCGCGCACGAGCCGCACAGGCTGTCATTTCGAGCGGAGCGGAGTAGCGCATGAGCCACGGGCGAATGCGCTACGAAGCGAAGTCGAGAAATCTATGCTCAATAATGCAGAGAATGTCTTTGCTAATAAGGAATAGATGTCTCGACTACGCTCGACATGACACTATTATGCAGCGGGTCGCGACACACGCCCCCCCCTCCGGTGGAGGGGGGCAACGAACCTCATACCGCCCCGCCGTAAGGCGGCACGAGCGCTCTGCGCGAAGTATGCTCCGCAAGGAGCCGAGCGAATCTTATGCTCACAGATACGCTCGCCCCTTTGGGGCTCGGTATGAGGTGCCCACCCGCCGCAGCAAGTGTCGCAACGAGCCATACAATAATGTCATGTCGAGCGTAGTCGAGACATCTCAACCTTATTACAAAGTCGATTTCTGCCTTATTGAGCATAGATTTCTCGACTTCGCTTCGTAGCGCATTCGCCCAATGCTCGTGCGATACTCCGCTCCGCTACTTCGCCTACGGCTCGTGCGATACTCCGCTCCGCTCGAAATGACAACCTGTGCGGCTTCCGCTCCGCCGCACAATCGTGTCATGTCGCCCCCGAAGGGGGCGGGGCGGAAAGGGGAGGGCGGAAAAGTTCCCCCCGTTTGTTCAAAGTTCACACAAAAAGTACAAAACGAAAAATTTATCGCAAAAAAACCGTTTTTTCTATTGACAAAACCGTTTTTCCAAGCTATAATGAAGGCAAATCAGGATAGGCAGGAAAAATATGGGCAATTACCGCTATGTCAACACACGGCTCGGGACGTTCAACACGCGCAGGTTTTCCAACGGGAACGTCCTGCCTCTTACTGCCGTTCCGCACGGGATGGCGTCCTTCACCATACAGAACGAAAAATCGGGCGACCGCTGGTTCTATTCCCCGCATTCCAAGAGTTTCGAGGGCATCCGCCTCACGCACAGACCCTCGCCTTGGATGGGGGAATACGGCAACCTCGTCATCACGGGGCAGCGCGGCAAGCTGTTTTTCGGCGAGGACGAGCGGTGGAGCGCCTTCGATGCACGCGGCTGTATCCTCGAGCCCGCGTATCAGCGCGGATACGTCTACCGCGACCGCTACACCTTCGAGCTCGCGCCCGTGAACTCTGGGGCGAAGATCCGCTTTGTCTTTTCGGAGGAGGGCGAAAACCGCGTCAACCTCATCGGCGACGACAGGACGGAGTTCGTCCTCTCGAATGGCGGCTGGGTGACGGGGTACACGACCTCGTCCGCCAATCCCGTTCCCTGCGGCGAGCTGCGCGAATACTTCGCGGTTCGCCTCGATGTGCCCTTCACGGCGGCATTCGGCAAGAACGCCGTCTCCCTGCTCTTTTCGTCCAAGCGGGTCGAGTTCGGGCTTGCGACTTCCTTCCTCTCCGAGGAACAGGCAAAGCTCAACTATCGGCGCGAGATCGGGGAGCATTCCCTGGAAGAGCTCCGCGACAGCGCGAGGGAGGAGTGGGAGCGCTACCTCTCCCGCGTGCAGATCGAGGACGGGGACGAACATCGCAAGGCGGTGTTCTATACCTGCATGTTCCATGCCTTCCTGTGGCCCCGCCGCTTCTATGAATTGGACGAAGCGGGGCGCGCGGTGCACCTCAACATGCAGACGGGCGAGCCCGCCGAGGGCGTGATGTATGCCGACAACGGGTTCTGGGATACCTACCGCACCCTCTTCCCGTACCTTTCCCTCATGGACGCCCCGCTGTATGCGGAGATGGCGGAGGGATTTCTGAACTACTACCGCGAGAGCGGGTGGCTCCCCAAGTGGTTGAGCCCCGCCAACGTCGGCTGCATGCCGGGCAACCTCATCGAGGCGGTGCTCGCCGACGCCGTCGTCAAGGAACTCGTCCCGAAGGGGCTCGCGGAGGAGATGTTCTCCGCCATGCTGAAGGACGGGGAAGTCCCCTCGGACGACCCCGCGACGGGGCGGGTCTGCCTCGAACAGTACCGCAAATACGGCTATATCCCGTATCCGTCGGCAAAGGAGAGCGTCAACGAGACCCTCGACTGCTGCTATGGGGACTACTGTATCGCGCGGGCGGCGGAAAAGCTCGGAAAGAAGGACATCGCCGAGCGGTACTACGGCTATGCGCGCAACTACCGCAACCTCTTCGACCCCGCGACGGGATTCATGCGCGGGAAGGACGAGGCGGGCAACTTCCGCAAGGAGCCCTTCGATAGCTACCGCTGGGGGTTTGACTACACCGAGGGTTCGGCGTGGCAGAGCTCCTTCTCCGTCTATCACGACGTCGCGGGGCTCGATGCGCTCTACGGGGGCAAGCTTCGCGAAAAGCTCGACGAACTCCTCGCCGCGCCCGTCTATTACGACGTGGGAAGCTACGGCGCGGAGATCCACGAGATGAGCGAGATGGCGGTCGAGGGCTCGCAGTGCGCGATCTCCAACCAGCCCTCCTTCCATATTCCCTACCTGTATAGCGAACTCGGCGACGTGAAGCGGACGGCGGAGCTCGTCGAGGAGCTCTCCGCGCTGTTTTCGGACGGGTTCGAGGGATTACCGGGGGACGAGGACAACGGCTCGCTCTCCTCGTGGTATCTGCTCTCCTCGATGGGGCTGTACCAGATGTGTCCCTCCCGCCCCGACTTCACGACGAGCGTTCCGCTCTTCCGCCGCATGACGGTGAAGCTCTCGAACGGAAACGAACTCGTCATCGACCGCGCCCGCTACGATGCGGAGCGCATGAACAGCCATGTCGCCTATGCCGACGTGATGCGCGGCGGCGACCTGTCCGAACTGATCGGACGGAAGAAGGAGAAAAAGGCATGATCACCATCAACGACGTCGCAAAGCATTGCAACGTGGCGAAGTCCACCGTCTCCAACGCCCTCACGGGGAAGAAGTACGTCAGCCCCGAGCTCAAGCAGAAAATCATGGACGCGTGCAAGGAGCTTGACTTTCAGCCCAACTTCTATGCCTCCTCGCTCTCGCACGGGAACAGTAAAATTCTCGCGCTCGTGCTCGAGCAGGACAGCACATCCAACTACAGGGGGTTCTATACGCCGCTCATCGTCGCCTGCCTCAAGACGGCGGCGCGCTCGGGCAGGCACCTGCTCGTGTACAGCGGACTGGACGCGCAGGAGGCGAAATCCATGCTCAAGCGGGACCGCGCGCCCATCGACGGCGCCATTCTCATGACCCCCCTCGTCGACGACAGCCGTATCCGCCAGATGGAGGAACAGATGATCCCGTGCGTCGTCATCGGGCACCCCGCGAGCGGGGACATGAGCTACGTCGACATCGACAACGTCAAGATGCTCTCCGACGTCGTGAAGCGCCTGTACGGAAGGGGGTGGAGGAAGTTCCGCCTCGTCAACAGCGAGCGCAACAAGACCATCTCCGTCGACCGCGCCGAGGGGTTCGGGAGAGCAATTTCCGAACTCGAAGGGGCGGAGGGCACCGTCTGCTATCCCGACGAGCTCGTCGAGCGTCCGCCCGAGTGCGGCGCCGCGTACATCGCCTCGGACGGGAAGATCGCCGCAAGCATCTACCGCGCGGCAAAGGAAAGCGGCACGGAGCCCGGGAAGGACTTCGCCCTGTATTCCCTCGGCGAGGACGACGAGAACGAGGTCCACTGGGAATACGCGCGGCAGGATTACAGCAAACTCGGCGAACGGGCGATGGAAATGCTCGTTTCCGCATGCGAGGGGGACACGGAGCCCAAGCACGTGTTCGCGGATTATTACACTTTGTAAACAGAAATCGTGAATTTGTTCCGTTTTTTCTTCCCGTCGGGGCAAATTCTTGCATGACGTGAAAAAAATCGGAAAAAATTTTCATCTTTTTTTCCGAAAAGTATTGACAAATGGAAAAATCGGTGTTATGATAGGTTTAAGAAAATCGGTTTTCCATTTTCGGCGCCCGAATGAGGGGCGCCGCAGCGGGCAGGGAGGTCCGCCGAAAACCACAAGGGGCGCTTGGAAAAACATTCAGTGCAAGTCGAGCGCCCCTTTTCGGGAAAAGTCAGAAAACCGATTTTCCAAACAGTCGGATCGGAGATATCGGCGAAAGGTCACCTTCTGCCGCACCCAAATATTTTAAGAAAGAAAAGGAGGAATGCGGGGCAAGATATTCGGTAGGGGGAACTTGGCACAACTCATCAAGAAAATAAGGAGAAAAATTATGAAAAAGTGGAAACTGTTTTTACTGCCCGCATTGTTTGCGGCGCTGCTCGGAATGGCGGTTGCCTGCGGCGGCGAAGAGACGCCCGCGCCCGATTCCGAAAACCCCGGCGGACAGACGCCTTCCGATCCCGATAACCCGGGCGGACAGACGCCTTCCGATCCCGATACCCCGACCAAGGTGACCCTTCGTCTTGCAGGGGAAACAGCGGGGGGGGACGGATCTTATAGTCTCTCGCTCGAAGAGGGCGGACACAGAGAATATACCATCGTCGTCGGGACACTCACCGATTATACCCTGACGGCGGAAAGCTCCGCGCCCGCGGTCGCGACGGCGACGGCTACCGAGAGCACCCTCTCCGTTGAGGCGGTCTCGGCGGGCAATGCCGTCATCACGCTCTCGGAGGAGAACGGCAAGGCGAACGACCTCACTCTCAACGTGACGGTCACCGCCGATCCCGGTTCCCTGCCTGTCGTGCCCGAGAATGTCATCATCTCGAATACGCAGTCGGGTGACGGCACCGCGGAGACCCCGTACGCCGTGACCTTCTCGACGGCGGCTACTTCGACGCACAACATCGTCGTTCAGCCGAACGGCGCGGTCAATACATTCACCTACCTTGTGGGAACGCTCGAGGAAGGGGTCTTTACCGAGACGCCCGATGCCGCGCTCACCGCAACGCAGGAAAATACCACGCTCACGCTCGAATCGGAAGAGGCGGGCGATTTTGTCGTGCAGGCGACCTCGACGGCGGGCGACTACGTGTTCTATATCCGCGTGACCGTCACCGAATATAAGGCGCTCACGGGCATCGAGACCAACCTCACCGAATCGGATGAGGACGGCTTCGACTATGTCTTTGAAACGGCAAAGGGCACGACTTGGGACATGACGAACGGCATCTCCGCGCGCGGGCAGGCTCTCCTCGACGGGCAGGAACGCGGCGGCTATCAGAAGCCGCTCAATGCGACGTACTTCCCGAGCCTCTACACCGTCACCATGACGCCCGTTCCCGCGGACGCGACGAGCACGAGCTGGGTCATCTCCTCGACCGACGGGGAAGTGTTCACCCTCAATCCCGACGGCTCTTGGGTCGCGGCGAAGGCGGGCACGGCGGAGATCACCGTCACCAATTCCGCGGCAGAGGCTTCCATTAAAATTAAAGTGACCGTCAACGACACCATCGCCGAGGGCGTGCTCAAGTCGGAGTACGACAATGCTACGGCGGACACCGTCTGCAACTGGGGATTTGACAACAACAACCCGAGCGACTGGACGGACGATATCTGGAACCAGCGCAAGGGCATGTTCGAGGCATGGCACCTCGTCATGAACAGGACCATCGACCCCGACGGCATTGACGGCAATCAGAAGTTCTTCTATCTCGGCGAGACCAACCGCGTCTACGGCATCTGTATCGAGACGCAGAGCAAGTCCTCCCCCGATACCGTGCTCGCGCTCGTCTGGGCGAAGGTGACCGTTCCCGATCAGGCAACCACCATCACGATGAGCCTCGGCAACAACGACAAGACGCAGGGCAAGTACCGCGTCCTCTTCGTGGACGGCGAGACGGGAGAGGAGACCGACCTCTCGAACGGTTGGGTCGACAAGAGCAAGCCGAATGACGACGGCAAGCCATACGTGGAATACGACGTCGAGTCGCTCCGCGGCAAGACGGGCGCCCTCATCATTCAGGCGGGTCAGAACGAACAGAACAACAACTGCGAGCTCCACTTCAAGGGCGCGTGGATCAACGGCTACACGGCGGTCACGGGCGTCACGGTAGAGCCCAATGCTGCGACCGTCGGACAGAAGGGCGAGTACCAGTTGAACGTCACGGTGCAGCCCGCGAACGCTTCCCATAAGGAAGTCACCTACGCGGTCACGACGGAAGTCGAGGGCGGCGAGGGCAAGGTGCACGTCTCCGCAACAGGGCTCATCACCATCGACGCGGATGCGCCCGTCGGCGAGTACACCGTCACCGTCACCTCGACGGACAACGATGAGGCGACCGCAACGTTCACCCTCACCGTCCAAGAATACCATGAACTCACCGAGTTCACCGCGAAGGCGGAGTACGGCGGAAGGGAACTTGCGCTCGAAGAGCTTAACGGCTCCGAGTTCAAACTCACCTACGACGCAAACGGCAGATACACCGACCCCGAAATTCAGCTCTCCTTCTCGTACAACGAGGATGCCTCCGTCAAGACGTATGACGTGACCTTCGGAACGGCGGACGTTCTCTCCGTAGACGGCGGGAAGCTCACCATTGTCGGCGCCGGCACGACGACCGTCACCATCACCCCGACGGACAACGCCGACCTTGCCATCACGTTCACCGTGACGGTCGAGGCGTTCGACGAGTCCACCTCCTTCGTCGAGGACACCCTCGTCACCAAGACGTTCGCCGCCCTCATGGGCGTGGACGAAAGCACGGGCTGGAACAATTCGGACGCCTACCACAAGTTCGTGTTCGCGACGGTCGCACCCGATGACATCCGCCACGGCAACGCGAAGGTCAACTTCGACGGAAATCAGATGCAGCTTGAAAGCCATGTCACGGTCGCCAACAGCGATGTGCCCGTGAACATCGGCTACAACAAGGTCAAGGTGGAGGCGGGCAATACGTGGCTCACCTTCGAGACGCACGGTCACGGCGACGACAGGTATCTCGAGAGCGCCAACCTCCGCGTCCGCGTGATGTATCTCGAGACGGAGGAGTGGCACGTCGATACCCTTCTCAAGTGGACGACGGTCGCCAACCGCCAGAAGCAGCACAGCGAGGACTACAAGATCACGCTCGACCTCTCCGCGTATGAGGGCAAGGAAGTCATCATCCTCTTCGAGGTCGTCGGCGGCTTGCAGAACAACGGCAACTTCCCCGCAGATTCGGACAGCTCCGCGGGCGGCTACCTGTACCTCAAGAACATCGCCATCGGCGAGAAGGCGGAGGGCGCCATCGAGGCGACGGACGGCAACATCGCCGACGAGACCTACCGCAGAATGTATGCGCACAACTCGCTTACGACGGAGGGCTGGGAGATCAGCGCGAATAAGGACAGCGGCTGCTATTCGGACAACGTCTATGCGCCCCTCACCCTCAAGTACACGGGTTCGCTCGAGGAAGTGAAAACGCTCACGCTCGCGACGACCACCTTCTACGACCACAACACGCACGCTTCGCTCTATCCTTGGGGCGTGTTCCCCGCGCTCAACAACTCGCACGAAGGGCATGCGCTCGAGTATGTCGCCGAGGCGGAGAAGGAGAGCATCTTCACCGTGGAGGGCGGCGTCATTACGCCCGTCGGCAACGGCGAAGGGTACCTCACCGTCAAGGCGTTCGCCTACGGCAGCGACACCGATAAGGTCGAATTCAAGGTGAAGGTCGTCATCGAGGCGAAGAGCTACAGCGTCACGGCGAACACGACGCAGGTCTCCATCGAGGCGGGCGGAAGCTACACGCTCGACTACTACACCACGCCGAGCGAACAGGCGGTCACCTATGCGGTCACCGAGAAGCCCGATGAGGCGACCGATCCCTCCAAGTACTCCGTCGAGGGCGGCACGTTCACCACGGAGAGCGACGCGGCTCCCGGCAAGTACGTCGTCACCATCACCATGACGGGGCACGAAGAGGCGACCGCGACCGTCGAGATCACCGTCCTTGCCCGCGTCACCGTTTGGGGCGTGAAGGGTCAACAGGGCAAGAAGGGCGCCATTCTCGACGCCAACACGGGTTGGACGGTCAACGGCGATTGGGATCAGGGTGTCGGCGAAGGCGCCGATATCAAGAACACGGGTTACCTTTCCCGTAACATCACGGTGAAGGACGGCGAAAGGCTCTATGTGCAGGTCCGTATCTTTGCCCGCGAGGGTGAAACCAATCCCCTCATGTATGTCTCCGTCACGGACGGCGGCGTAGAGACGAGGATCCAAGCGTCGAAGGAAAACTCTTCCCCTGCAATGCAGGAGGGCGCCAACACGACCGTTGAGATCAATTCCGCGGCAGGTTCCGAGTACGACAGCCCGCAGGGCTTCTACTATGACCTCTCCGCATACGCAGGCAAGACGGTCGAGATCCGCATCGGCGTGGACCAAGGTTCGCACTGCGTCATCACGTACATTCAGCTCGGCGAATAAGTGGGTTGGATGGGAGGCGGCTTCGCCGGGAGCATTCCCCCCTAACGGCTTCGGCGAAGCCGCCGAAATTTGCGGGCAGCCGCAAGATAAGGAGTAAATTATGAAGAAAGCAAAGAGCATTTCCCTTGCGCTCGCCGCGGTCATGGGGCTCAGCCTCTGCGGCTGCGCAGTGGGCGGCGGAAGGGATCAGAATACCGACATCGAAGAGCTCGTCGAGCACAGCGGAAAGATCACCGTGTGGTGGCCGGGCTCCTCCAAGGAGATGGCGCCCATCGAGCAGGCGAAGGCGGACTACATCGCGCTCTATCCCGACGTGGAGATCGAGATCGTCGGTCAGTCGACGCCCGACTTCTACCCCGCCTACCTTCTCGCCTGCACGGGGAACAGCGCGCCCGACATCGCCTACGTCGACCACGTGTTCGTGCAGACGCTCGCCTTCGACGGGTACATCTCCAACCTCTCGAGCGTCGGCTACGACGAGCTCGAGGACACCTTTGTCGACACCCTCTGGGAGCCCGGCTTCTATGAGGGCAAGCTGTACGGGCTCCCGATGAGCGCGAACGTGCTCGTCACGGTGTACAACAAGACGCTCATCGCGCGGGCGCAGAACACGACGGCGGATTCCGTCACCCTTCCCAAGAACTTCGACGAGCTCCTCGAGCTCTGCAGCCAGATCTATGCGCTCAACGACGCCTCGACCGCGAGCGACCCCTACTATGGAATCACCATTCCCGCGGGCAACAACCACGAATCGATGGCGGCGATGAGCTACCTCGCCTTCGTCAACCGCAGCGGCGGGGAGGGGATTCTCTCGGCGGACATGAAGACGAGCCTCTTCAACTCGCAGGCATGCGTCGACGCAGCGACCAAGATGTTCGAGCTCGGCGAATATGCCCCCAGCTCGTTCAGCGAGGCGAAATTCGAGAGCGGAAGGATAGGCTTCATCGAAATGGGTCCTTGGAAAATCGAGGACTACGCGAAGTATTCGGCGAACTACGGCTGGGAAGTCGGCTACACCACCGCCATTCCCTTCACCGAGGGCGGGAACAACGGCTCGACGATAGGGCTGTATGACCTCGTCATCTCCAACGAGCGGTACACCGCCAACCACAACGCTGCGCTCGCCGCCGACTTCGCGAAATTCGTCGCGACGAACGACAAGTACCAGCTCGCCTTTTCGACCGCGCAGAACCTCATTCCGACGACCAGAACGGGCGTTCAGGACGAGTTCTATGCGGGAGATGTATGGCAGGTGTTCATCGAACAGCTCGAGAGCGCCGTCGTCCGCCCCGGCAGCCCCGCTTGGGCAGACATCGAGGAGATCCTCGGCACCTTCGTGACCGGGCTCGTCCAGCACACGACCCCCTCCGACAAGAGCGGCGTCGCGCAGGAGTGCGCGGGCATTCACGAGCAGGTGAGGGGCGTCCTCGAAGAAATTTACATGGATTAAGCGGTGAGGTCGTACGGCATGGAGAAGAAATCGGCATTCTCGTCTTTTAAGAAGAAGTACAAGAACGAGATCACCGCGTATTCCATCATCGGGATCCCGCTTCTTTGGTGGACGGTGTTCTTCGTCATTGCCTTCGTTTGGGCGTTCGTCGTCAGCTTTACGGACATGAGCCGCGGCTTCACGTGGGACCGCGTCACGCTCATCTCCTTCGACAACTACATCCGTATCTTCTCCAACACGCCGCAGGCGAAGGAGTTCTGGTCCGCTATCGGCGTCACGTCGCTCTGGACAATCGTCATGCTCGTCGGGAACAACGTGATGGGACTTCTTTGCGCCTTCCTCATCAAGAGCCTGAAACGGGGAGGAAAGGTGTTCTTGGCGCTCCTCTTCTGGCCCTCGCTCGTCTCCGCAATCGTCGGCGCGGACATCGCCCAAACGGTGTTTGCGCCCGACAACGGCGGCATCATCAACCAGATCATCATCGCGTGCGGAGGGAGACCCGTCGAGTGGTTTTTGAACCCCAATACGGCAATTTGGGCGCTCATGGTCATTCCGTTCTTTTTCGGATTCTGCCAAAAGCTGCTCATCTACTACGCCGCGATCGTCGCCATTCCCGAGACCTATCAGGAGGCGGCGTACCTCGAGACGTCGAGCCGCTTCAAGATCTTCATGAAGATCACGCTCCCGCTCATGCGGAACGCCATTCTCCTCAATACCCTGCTCTCCCTCATCGACGGATTCAAGGTGTTGGGTCCCATGCAGCTCGTCACGAACGGCGGTCCGAACAACAAGACGCAGTCGGCAATGCTCCTCATCTATAAGTCCGTCTTTGAAAAGATGAGGATAGGGCAGGGCTGTGCGTACGCGTTTGTGCTCTTCTTCATCATCTTGGCGATCTCCATCGTGCAGAAAAAACTCTCGGGCAAGGAGGAGACGTCCTATGATTAAGTCGCTCAAATGGCGCGATTACGTGTTCCATACCTTCTGTTACGTGTTCCTCATTCTCGTGGCGTTTCTGCAGTGCTTCCCGTTCTGGCTCAAGCTCGTCGACGCCACCCACTCGCCCGAATTCCTGCCCGAGATCGGCAAGGTGTACTACTGGTTTGCCGACTTCACCATGCAGAACTTCGGCACGGCGATCCAAGCGTCCCGCTTCTTTCAGGCGCTCGGCGTCAGCCTTCTGCACACCTGTTCGTTTACCTTCTTGAGCCTCATCGTCGTTGTGTGCGTGGGATATGTCCTCGCGAAGATCCGTTTCCGCGGAAGCGGCATTGTCGCGGGCATGCTCATGATGACGCTCATGATCCCCGGCGAAGTCATGCTCGCCGCGAACTACAAGCTCACCATCTTCTTCGGGATCAACACCAACACGCTCGGCATCATCCTTCCCGGTATCGTCAACGTGTTCGGGATCTTCCTCGTGCGGCAGTACATGGCGAACATTCCCGACAGCGTCCTCGAAGCAGCCTCGCTCGACGGGTGCGGAGAGGTGAAGAAGCTGTTCTGGATCGTGTTCCCCATGTCGGGACCCATCATCGTGACGTACATCATTCTCACGTTCATCGGAACGTGGAACGAGTACCTCTTCCCGATGATCCTGCACGACGCCTCGCATTCGGACTGGCTGTATACCCTGCAGCTCGCCATGCGGCAGTTCAATCCCAAGTTCGGCGGCGCCGCGGACAACTACGTCCGTTCCGCCGGCATGATCCTCATCACAATTCCCATCATCGTGATGTACCTCGTGTTCCAGAAGTATATCCTCAACCAAAGCAACATCAGCGGATTAAAGTAAATAAGGAGGGATCCATGAAAAAAATTTTGAAAGTAGCGGCGCTCTCGCTCTCGCTCGTGCTCGCCTTCGGATTTGCGGCGTGCTCGAAGGGGGGAGACGAAAACCCCTCGGGCGGCAATGAGACCGAGAATCCCGGCGGACAGACGCCCGAAAACCCCGGCGGACAGACGCCCGAGAATCCCGATGAATGCAACCATCACTTCGTCAACGGCTTCTGCACGCTCTGCGGGGACCCCGACCCCAACTACCGCCCCGCGCCCGATACGCCCGTGACGGGGGACGACGACTTCTCGTACTATGAGCCGACGGAGCTCCGCGAGGACAAGAAGCTGTACGTTCTCAATCTCGACGCCTCGTGCGACAACGACGAGCTCAACACGCTCGCCGCCATGCAGGGTCTGTTCGCCCGCAAGGAGGTCACGCTGTACATCGACGGGCGGTATGTGACGAACGGCACGAATGCCGACGTGTACTACCTCGAGCGCGCCGAGGAGGAATACGGCGTCACGCGCGAAGTCATCGACCTTGCGGGAGCCGTGGAGCTCTACAAGGACGCTTGGGCGGACATGCACGCCGAGGGCATTTGGGGGAGCAACATTCCGCTCGCGACGGGATTCAGCAACAGCGAGGGCATCTATTCCGCCTACACCGAGGCGCAGCCCCGCAGCGGCTACGATACCCCGGGGTACATCGTCTACCGCAAGGGGACGTATTCCGTCAACGTCGCCTCGACGCTCGCGGGCATCACGGGATTCCTTCCCGTCGAGCAGGACAAGAAGGAGGAGTTCGACGCCCTCGGGCTCGTCGAAAAGATGGACGTCACCGCCTCGACGTGGGGATATTCTTGGCTCTTCAACGCCTGCCTCACCGAGCTTTCGCCCGAGGGGCTCGTCCACCAGCCCTATCAGATCAACGGAAACACCAACTACTACATGCGCGACTACGGCGTCATGCACAAGTACCTTCACGTGTTCTATGACAACTCGGTCACCATCCGCGAGACGCTCAAGAAGCAGATCCATACCTTCCTGTCCAAGAATATCCCCATCTTGGGATATGCCTATGACGAGACGCGCGACGTCGCCCTCTTCAGCCAGTACGGGCAGTTCCTCGTGCCGACCGACTACACGATGAACCTCACCTTCCACGCAGCGGAGGAGTTCCGCCGCGACGGCGGCTTCGAGCAGCCCAACACGGACAGGGCGCAGCCCGCCGAGCAGGGCAAGCACTACGTGGCGTTCATCGTCTCGGACGGCGACAACGCGCAGTATTGGCAGAACACCGCCATCTTCTCCACCGTCTACATGAACGCGACGGGCAGGGAGAACGATGACTTCCCCGTCACGTGGTCGATCACGCCCTCCCTTTCGGACATGATGCCCCTCGTCATGGACACGGCGTACAACAGCGACATCACGACGGAGAACGATTACTTCTGCGCGCCCGTCTCGGGGCAGGGGTACATCGACGCGGGCAACTTCTACAACTCGAGCGCGGTGTACATGAACGACTTTCTTTCCAAGTTCGACACCTACCTCGGACGGTCGGGCTTGCACGTCGGCACGATCATCGGCGCCGAGAACAACCGCAACGGCATCTATGACACGCTCGATGCCTATTCGCGCGTGGAGAACCTCGACGGCGCAATCGTCTACACGGGCGGCAGATACTTCGACGGCGCCTATTCGGGCGGCGTGTATTGGAGGAACGGCAAGCCGTTCATCGTCCCGCGCGACTCGCTGTGGAGCACGACGCCCGCCTACCTTGCGGCACGCGTCAACATGTATGCGGACACGGCGGACGGCACCGACATCACCAAGATGGACGCCTACACCGTCATCAACGTGCACCCTTGGTCGCACAACTATGCCGACATCCGCACCATCTGCGGCATGCTCGCGGACAACGTGGAGGTCGTCTCCGTCGACAGGATCGTCTCCATGATGCGGGCGAACGTCACCGACAAGGCGGACACCGTCGATCACTTCAACATGCCTGCGACGGGCTCCGGGCATACCATCACCGATGACATGCTCCGCGAGAATCCGCAGAGCATCCCGACCGACCCGCTCTACAATGACTTCCTCCTCTGGTGTGAGGACTGGACGGGCAACGTGACGTACAGCTCCTCCGACGCCTCCGCCCCCGAAGCATATTCCTTCTTCAAGACGAACATGCAGATCGCGGGCAACGGCACGGCGAACAAGGCGGCGTTCCCGCTCCCCGCGGTGGATGATTTGTGGATCTCCTTCTACGCCCGCGCCGCGGCCGAAAACCAGACCACGACGGCTGCGTTCAAGCTCTCCCTGACCGTCGACGGCGTCGAGAAGACCGTCATTTCCCGCGCCGAGATGAAGGGCGTCGAGGGCACGGGCAGCAGCATCG
Organism: uncultured Clostridia bacterium; assembly: GCA_947589235.1. Taxonomy (GTDB): domain Bacteria; phylum Bacillota; class Clostridia; order Christensenellales; family Borkfalkiaceae; genus Gallimonas. The sequence continues at coordinate 22,168 of CANQAX010000002.1, read as the reverse complement.
TGCGCGGGCAGGGCTGGATGACGTTCGCCTTCCCCGTCTCGCAATACTTTGCCGACTACAAGGGCAAGACGGCGTCCGTGAAGATCGAGAATCTCACCGAGGTGCCCGTCCGCATCGACCGCTTCTCCGTCACCGACCGCGCCATCGTCGAGGGCGAGGATACCGTCTGCCCCGACCCGTACAGCAACGAGTTCGAGAACGGCTCCACCGAGGACTGGATGCTCGGCGAGCAGATCGTGACGAGCCAGTACTGCTCGTGGGGCGCGTACGACCATGAGACGCTCCGCCCGTGCGGCTCCCTTCAGATCGACGCCTCGGACGGCGGCGGCGACGAAAAGCGCAACGGCAACATCAACTGCTGGAGCGCGAAGTGCATCGAGATGAATTCGGACGAGGTCAATCTCTCCCTCGACATCTCGGGCAGAGTGTACACGAAACTTGCGATGTACGTGGACGGCGAATATATCGTCATCTTCGACTGGATGTCGAGCGGCGACGTCGGCGTGCAGAACTATGACCTCTCCGCCCTCTGCGCGGAGCACGGCATCGATTCGCTGAACGGCAAGCAGGTCACGTTCATCCTCGAGGTCCGCGACAGCGCCAATGACTGGAACGGCGTCGGCGAAGTGTTCAACATGCGGTACTTCCGCCTCGGATGATCCAAGGCAAGCGGGAGGGGGCGCACATCACGCCCCCTCTTTGAGACAGGCGGCATTCCGCCGCGGAGGACAACGATGTTCAAGAAAATTTTTGCGCTCGTATTTGCCGCAGCGCTCTTTCTCCTTCCCGTCTCGTGCGGGGAAGGGGGGACGGCGGGCGGGGGCGGCTCGCCCGATCCCGAACAGCCGTCGGGACCGCAGCAGCCGTCGGGACCGGAGGAACCCGTGAACTATCAGGGATATTTCAAGAAGATGACCATGACGGAGGGGGACCTCCTCGTATTCAACCGCTGCGAGGCGCTCTCCACGGCGCAGCTCTTCTTCGCCGAATCGGTGCAGGGGCTGTTCGCGCAGGCGGGCGAATCAAAGTATTACCGTCAGGCGGGCGGCGCCTACGACACGTGGCTGAACGAGCTCGAGGCGAACTACGGCAAGCACAACCGCGACGTCACCTTGGACGACATGCGCACCGACTTTTTGGCACGCTTTTCGGGCGGGTACGTCCTGTTCGACAGGGAAAACGAGCAATCGGTCAACTGCGCGCGCACCGTCGCGGGGGCGAAACAGCTTGCGATGGTGGACGTCTCCCTCAAGGAGTGGGCGGACGCCAACGGCATGACCGAGCAGGTCGACGTGCGGAACATGACCGCCCGCGAATGCTTCGATACCTACCGCGACGACCTCGACAACACGGGGCTCGTTCAGCAGCGGGGCACCCTCGTCGACCTCACCGACTATGCCATTGCGTGCAAGTACTTCTGCTACTACCTTCCCGGGACGAAGCGGGACGTTCTGAAGCTCCGCAACGACGTCCAGAAGTGGTGCGAGGGGTGCGCCGTCTACGGCTGGTGCCCGAACGACGAGGGCACGGACGTCGCGTTTTCCTCGACGTATGGCAGCTTCACGCTCGCATCGGACTATTGCAGGAACATGACGGTGTTCTCGTGTACCGACTTCTTCGGCGAGGAGGAATTCATTCAGCCCAACGAGCCGTGTGAGAGGGAATACCCCACGAACAAGCACTACATCACCATCGTGAACAGCGACGGCGACAACCTGCAGTGTTGGTACGGCGGGACGTTCGATCAGTCCAAGTACATGGGCGCCTCGCGCGGCAGATTCCCCATGGGCTGGTCGGTGAGCCCCGCGCTCTACAGCCTTGCGCCCAACATTCTCCGCCATACCTACAACAATGCCAAGGCGGGCGACACCTTCGTGTGCAGCGTCTCGGGGCTCGGGTATACCTATCCCTTGACCTACCCCGAGGAACAGCTCAAGCGGTTCACTTCCATCTTGGACGAATACCTCGAGAAATGCGACCTCTCCGTCGTCAAGATCCTCGACAACGGACTGAACGAGAGGGTCATCGAGGCCTACTCGAAGATGGAGCACGCCGAGGGGTTCCTCTATTGCACTTATCAGGATTGCTACGTTGGGGACGCGGGCAGGGTGCGCTGGTCGGAGAACGGCAAGCCCTTCGTCGCCTGCCGCGCGACGATGTGGAACAGCTCGCCCGAGGCAATCGCGAGCCAGATCAATTCGTACCCCGCGGACGCCACCTCAATCGACGGCTATACCTATGTCAACCTGCACGTCTGGTCGATGGATTACCCGCAGGTGAAGGAGATGGTCGAAAAGCTCAACGAGAACGTCGTCGTCGTGGACCCCGTCACCTTCCTGCGCCTCATCAAGAAGAACGTGCCCCACGAGGACGCGATCCCGGGCAGCGAAATTTAGACGTAAGTCTTGACCGTTGGGAAGGAATCGACGAAATAGGGCAGAAACCTTGTTTGTTGAGAAAGCAGTCCGTTCGGTTATGGGTTTGAACGGAATGGGAAGTCCCAAACAGAATGGAACATTCCTATTGTCGAATGGATTTTTCGTGCGCCCCGAGGCTCCGCCTCGGGGCGCACTTTCGTATTGTTTTGCCGTGGCATGTGTTCCGTCCCGACGCACAATAGTGTCATGTCGTCCCGCCGCGGCTTGTGTCACGATACGGCGTACAATAATGTCATGTCGAGCGTAGTCGAGACATCTCAACCTTATTGAGAATAAACGAAACCACTCTGCACTCTTGAGCATAGATTTCTCGACTTCGCTCCGTATCGCATTCGCCCGTGGCTCATGCGATACTCCGCTCCGCTCGAAATGACAGAAACCCAGCGGTTCGCTCGTGCGCCGCTACGCGTCGTCGAAATGACAAGTCGTATGGCTCGTGCGCCGCTACGCGTCGTCGAAATGACGGAAACCCCGCGATTCGCTCGCGTTCAGCCCACCCCCGCCCTTGCGGGCGATTCGGCGGCAGGGACCGCCGAATCCCCGTCGCGCTTTCCTGCGCTCCTGTCGCGGCGCGTTCACAGCCCACTGGGCTGTTGAACATGGTGCGCCGCTCCACCCCTCCAATGGAGGGGGCGTGTGCTCCTGTCTCTTCTTGTCCCTTTACGAGGGGCGATGGGTACCCTACCCCTCCCCCTTCGCAAGGGGGAGGGGTAGGGTACCATATCTTGCCCTCTCCCTTCGTAAGGGGGAGGGGTATGGGTACCATATCTTGCCCTCCCCCTTTGTAAGGGGGAGGGGTAGGGGAGGGGGTTGGAATATTTGATTCACACGAAAGCAAAAGGAATTTTTCCGACCCGTGTTAGAAAAACGTCGGAATGGGGTACAAAAAAGAGGAATATCAAATCCGAGAAGCCGAAACGGCGAGCGGGACCATTCGCAAAAGCGTGCGGGAAAGCCGCAGCGGCGGACGGAAGCAATCGCAAAAGCGTGCGGAGAAGACGCAGCGGCGAACGGGACCATTCGCAAAAGCGTGCGGAAAAGGCGCAGCGACGAACGGAAGCAATCGCAATGGTAAGCGCAAAATCCGAAATGCCGAGAGTGAAAGCCGAAAAAACGGGAAAGAGCCGCATACAATAGAGCTATGAGACTGTTTGAGAACAAGAGAGCGGAATTTGTCGAGTACGAGACGGGGGAAGGGGATCTCTCCGTCCGCTTTGCGCATCTCTCCGACCTGCACTTTCCCCGCGAGCGCGTCGATTGCGCCGAGCTCCTCTCATCGCTTGTCCGCGCCCGTCCCGACGCCGTGCTCTTTTCGGGCGACCTCGTCTGCAGGCGCCGTCCGCTTTCCCCCGCGGCGTTCGCCTTTCTCCGCGAGCTTGCGGCGCACTTCCCCGTGTATTTTGCGGAGGGAAACCACGAGGCGGCGCACCCCGACCGCGCCCGTATCCTGCAGGAGCTCGAGCGCGCGGGCGTTCACAACGTCACGAACGGCTGTGCCCGCCTCGAAAGAGAGGGCGGGGTTATCCTCATTGCGGGGGCGACGAACGGCGGCGAGGCGCCTGCCATGGAAGAGGGGGCGTACCGCATTCTCCTTCTGCACCGCCCCGAGCTCGCACCCGCCGCGGCGAAGGAGCTGATGCCCGACCTCATCGTCTCGGGGCATGCGCACGGCGGGCAGTTCCGCCTGTTCGGGCGGGGGGTGTACGCGCCCGGGCAGGGGCTCTTTCCCCGCTACACGGAGGGGCTGTATCAACTCCCGCCGAACACGACCCTGCTCGTCTCGCGCGGGGTTGGGAGCAGCCGCTTTCCCTTCCGCCTCAACAACCCGCCGCATGTGCCCGTTCTCACCGTGCGGTTTTCTCCGGATCCTTGAATTTTCGCGCGGTCTGTGCTATAATGAGACCGCGCGGTTTTGCGCAAAAGAGGACACTATGCCGAATGTTGTACAGATTTTAGCCGAAGAATTTCACAAGAGCGAGGAGCACGTCAAAAACATCGTCTCCCTGCTCGACGAGGGGAACACCGTCCCCTTCATTGCGCGCTACCGCAAGGAAATGCACGGCGCGACGGACGACCAAACCATCCGTTCCCTGTCCGAGCGGCTCGAGTACCTCCGCGGGTTGGAAGCCCGCCGCACCGAGGTAAAGCGGGCAATCGAGGGGCAGGGGAAGCTCACCGAAGAGCTCTCCGCCCGCATCGACGGCGCCGCGACGCTCGCCGAGGTCGAAGATTTATACCGCCCGTACAAGCAGAAGCGCCGCACCCGCGCCACGATTGCAAGGGAGAAGGGGCTGGAGCCGCTCGCCGATCTTCTCTTCGCGCAGCAGCCCGACGTCCCGCTTCCCCTTGCCGCAGCACGGGACTACATCGACCCCGAGAAGGGGGTGGAGAGCGCGGAGGAGGCGCTTGCGGGCGCGGGCGACATCATCGCCGAGCGGATCTCGGAGGACGCGGCGCTCCGCAAATCGCTCCGCGAATTCGCCATGGCGCACGGCGTGCTCCGCTCCTCGGCGGCGAAGAAGGACCCCGAGGACACCGTCTACCGCAACTACTATGACTTCTCGGCGCCCGTCTCCTCCGTCGCGGGGCATCAGGTGCTCGCGGCATTCCGCGGGGAGCGGGAGGAAATCCTCCGCGTCGGCGTCGAGATCCCGCACGAGTACGCGGTCGCGCTCGCCGTCCGCCGCATGGTGGGAAAGCCGTGCGCCGCGACGTCCTTTGTCCGCGCCTGCTGTGAGGACGCCTACGACCGCCTCATCGAGCCGAGCCTCGAGCGCGAGGTGCGCGCCGCCCTCTTCGAGCGGGCGTCCGAGGGCGCGATCGGGCAGTTCGCCCTCAACCTGCGCCCCCTCCTCATGCAGCCGCCCGTCAAGGGATTCGTCACCATGGGGCTCGACCCCGGCTACCGCATGGGGTGCAAGGTCGCCGTCGTCGACGGCACGGGCAAGGTGCTCGACACCGCGGTCGTCTATCCCACCCACGGGGAGCGGCAGAAGAGGGAGTGCATCGGAAAGCTCTCCGACCTCATCAAGAGACACGGCGTCAAGCACATCGCCATCGGAAACGGCACGGCGAGCCGCGAGACGGAGCGCATGACGGTGGAACTCATCTCGTCCCTCCGCCTGCCCGACCTCTCCTATATCATCGTGAACGAGGCGGGCGCGTCCGTCTATTCCGCTTCCCCGCTCGCGGCGCGCGAGTTCCCCGACTTCGACGTCAATCTCCGCTCCGCGGTCTCCATCGCGCGGCGGCTGCAGGACCCGCTCGCCGAGCTCGTCAAGATCGAGCCCAAGTCCATCGGCGTCGGGCAATATCAGCACGACATGCCCGAAAAGCGGCTCTCGCAGGCGCTCGGCGGCGTCGTGGAGGACTGCGTGAATGCCGTCGGCGTGGACGTCAACACGGCTTCCGCGCCCCTTCTCTCGCACGTTGCGGGGCTCAACGCGAGCGTCGCGGAGAACATCGTGAAGTACCGCGAGGAGAACGGTCCCTTCCGCTCGCGGCGCGCCCTCCGCAAGGTGAAGGGGCTCGGGGACAAGGCATTCGAGCAATGCGCGGGCTTCCTGCGCGTGCCCGAGAGCGAAGAGGTGCTCGACAACACCGCCGTCCACCCCGAGAGCTACGGGGCGGCGGAGAAGCTCCTCGCGCTCTGCGGCTATACCATGTCCGAGGTGCGGGCGGGGAAAATCGGTCACCTCCGCGAGCGTCTCCATGACTACGGGGACGAGCGGGCGGCAAAGGAGTGCGGCGTAGGGCTTCCCACGCTGTACGACGTCATCGGCGAACTCATGAAGCCGGGGCGGGACCCGCGCGACGAGCTCCCCGCGCCCGTTCTGCGGACGGACGTGCTCGAGATCAAGGACTTGAAGAGGGGCATGGAGTTGAGGGGAACGGTGCGGAACGTCATCGACTTCGGCGCGTTCGTCGACATCGGCGTCCATCAGGACGGGCTCGTGCACATCTCCGAGATCGGCGACCGCTATATCCGCCACCCGTCCGAGGTGCTCTCGGTGGGGGACGTCGTCACCGTCCGCGTGCTCGACGTCGACGAGAGGCGCGGGCGCATCTCCCTCACGATGCGGAAGGACAGACCCGAAAAGAAATGAAAAATTGCCCCCGCCAATCGGCGGGGGCATTCCATGGGGAATCATAAAGACAAGGGTTTAATCGGGACACGCTCTTGCCCGGTTGTTTAATTTGTTTTGCGCAATCCCAAACGGCGGTTCAGGTCGTCGAGATCCGGCTCGGCGTCTTGCCCCGATATTTCAGAGACGAAATTCATTCCCATTGTATCCCGTTCTATAAACGGATCATCTGTTTTGTCAAATCCGTCTTCGTCGATCATATCGAGTTCCCAGCTTTCCGCAATTTCAAAAATATCATAAAATATATCCTCGTCTATAAAGTCGATATGTTTAACGGGAAGGATGTATGTGCGAATAAAATCAATTGCTTCTTCACTGACGCAAAAGAGCGGCGCTTCTTGTTCTGTCTTTTTATTTCTTTTTTTCATAATTTCCTCCGAAATTTTTTTGCCGCCCCATTCCCTTTTTCTTTTATTCCAAAAACAACTTGTTCAGGAAATTTATCTCTTCTTCGTGCTCAAGAATAATATCCGTCAGTGTATCGTAGATGTCCAAAAGCTCATGATCTATCGGTTGATGTTCACATTCATTCATCGTGACCAATCCGCTTACCCTTGTGTCAAGCTCGACTTCGACCTCATAGAGGTTGTCGTCGTTCAACTCCGCTATCTTCATTTCGGATAAAAGTTTTTTGGCTTCCTCTTTTGCTCTCGGCGTAAATCTGCTTTTAAGACTTTCGCTTAACATATTTCCTTTTTCCTCCTTTTTTCCCGATATCGGTCAAGCCGAATTGTTTCATTTCTTTTTTACTTACAGGTCGGCAAGTCGCAACATTGTTGTTTGTTGGATTTATACTTGTCGTAATTCTCTTGCCCACACGATCATATGAGGGTTTGCCGTTTTTATTGTATTTCACTTGCGTAATGGCGTTTGGTTTTGTAAACAGATTGTCCAAAACATCGATCTTGTCCATTGCTCTTTCCTTTTGAACAATCCGGTTCTGCGCATGGGAAGTCAGATGGTATTTACCGACCCTTACATACTTCGTATTTTTTTTCGCCATTTCTTTTTTTGGCTTAAGCAAAAAACCAACTATACTCATTTTAATACCTTCCTTAAATTTTGTCAAGCAGAGGGGCGCCTTGCTCCGCTTACATTTTCATTATAGCAAAAAAATACTTGCACTTCAACAAAATTCCGTCTGCCGTATTTCGGGTTTTATGGTAGACAATATTTACGATTTATCTATATTTTCTTGATATATGGGTAGACAGTTTGTATAATGTGAATGATAGGAGTTACCGAATGAAAGACAAAATCAAAGTGAAGGTTTCGTCCTTTGTGGCGAACATTTTGGAAATCGACGCGCTGCGCTGTGAATTTACAAAAAACGGAAAGTCAAATAAGAATGGGCTTTTGAATAAGCTCATTCCCACGCTCGTGGAAGTGCGCAAAGAACGACGCAACCAAATCGAAAAAATATTAAAGACCGAATACAATCGGACAGACAGTGAAAATATCTATAACGCCGTAAACACCGTCATTGACAGGGTGTATTTCAACGATGAGGATCTGGAAAAACTGGAAGAATCCATTTGGATCCGTCCTTCAAAAGAAAACATTTCCGTCTTTGATGAAATAGAAACGTCGGAGACCATGATAACGGCACAAGAGGTATCCGTATATATCCGCGGATTGCTGAATGAATATAGTATGCTTCCGTTATACAAAAGGGAAGCGTTGATATTCGACAGGGAACTGGATATTTTTTCTACTGCTTGCTGTAAATATCGGATATTATATTTCCGAAGCAAAGAAACAAATGAGCGACACAAAGTATTCGCGTTTGATTATTTTTACGGATATTGGACAGACCTCGGAAATTACTGCGTATTTTATGATATCAACGAATGTAAGATCGCGGCAACACCGCTGTACGATATGCAGGATGTCTATTTCATAAAACAAAAATTCAAGCCGAGTGAAAGACTAATAGAGCGATTGCAGGCTTACTGTGACGAATGCGACTTTGAAGCAGTTGTAAGCATGGAGGGCGAACAGAATGTTCTTCAATAAAGAAAAAAAGAGAAGTAGCTATGTAAAAGCCAAAACTCCGGAGGCGCGGAAAAAACAAAAAGCGGCAATTGCCGCGTACTATGCGAAAAAGAAGAACTCGACGAAAAAGAAATAATGAGCGGGTTTCCCGCCTGTTAAGGGGCGACCGGGGCAGGAATGCCCACAATCCTTATCCTGTTTCCCCTCAAAGAGAAATTTTGCCCGCTTTTGTTGCAAAAAAAAGCGGTCTATACAATTGCCAAGCCGTTCGATTCCGAATCCACACGAACACCGCCCAATCGGCGGGGGCGGAGATTTTTTCCGAAAAAAATCGTGAAAATGTCACCGAAAAACATTACAGCGTTTGACAAGCCGCGCGGATTGTACTATACTAAAACAGTTAAAAGTTCTACGAGGGTAACAAATGAAGATCGCCATGACGGGCGTCAGCGGGAATATGGGCAGGGAAGCGCTCGCGCAGAGCATGACCCTGCGGGAAGTGGAGTGGATCCGCGTCCTGCTCACGCCGAAAAAGAAGAACAACAAGCTCGCCAAGCGGCTTCGGAAGGCGTACGGGGAGAAGATCCAAATCGTGCGCGGCTGGCTCCATGACCCCGTCGCGTGCGAACGGCTCGTCGCGGGAACGGACTACGTCGTGCACATGGCGGCGGTCATTCCGCCCCGCTCGGACGCGAGCCCCGAGGCGAGCGAGAAATGCAACCGCGAGGGCGCGATGTGCATCGTCAACGCCGTGAAGGCGCAGTCCCCGCAGCCCAAATACATTCACATCTCCACCGTCGCGCTGTACGGCAACCGCAACGAGAAGCACCCCTTCGGGCGGGTGGGGGACCCTCTCCTCGTCAGTCCCTTCGACCACTATGCCATGGACAAGCTGTACGGCGAGCGGTATTGCCTCGACGCGGAGCTCGACTGCTGGGCGGTTCTGCGGCAGACGGCGATGCTCCACCCCAACATGATGCACGACAACATCTCGGACGGGCTCATGTTCCACACCGCCCTCAACGCGCCCCTCGAGTGGGTCTCCTCGCGGGACAGCGGGTATCTCATCCGCCGCATTCTCGAGCGCGACGGGAAGGGCGAGGTCCCCGGATTCTGGAAGAAGATCTACAACATCGGCGCGGGGAAGAAGGGCATGGAGACGGGCTACGACACCTTCAAGGACGGGTTCGGCATCATCGGCGGCTCGGCGGAAAAGTTCTTCCGTCCCAAGTGGCTCGCGACGCGCAACTTCCACGGGCTCTGGTTTTACGACGGGGGCGAGCTCGAGGAGCTCTTCTCCTATCAGCGCGACGACGTGCACGAATATTGGAAGGAGATCGGGCGGGCGCACAAGCTGTATGCGCTCGGGAAGTTCGTCCCCCGCGGGCTCATCGACCTCTTTCTCTTCCGCAGGCTCCGCAATCACCCCAATTCTCCCTACCGCTGGGTAAAGAACGGCGACGAGGCGAGGGTCATCGCGACCTTCGGCAGCATGGAGGCGGCGAAGGCGCTCCCCGACAGATGGGAGGGCGTCAAGCTCATCGCGAAGGGGGACTTCGGCGACTATGACGCCATGCGCGACAGGGAGAACGCCCGCCTTCTCGATCACGGCTACGACGAGAGCAAGCCGCTCTCCGAGTGGGATACGGAGGACATGCGGGGCGCCGCTGCCTTCCGCGGCGGAGAGCTTTTGAGCGAGGAGATGGAGAAGGGGGACGTCTACCGCAAGCTCACATGGCGGTGCTGCGAGGGGCACACCTTCGAGGCGAGCCCCTACACCGTTCTGAAGGGCGGGCACTGGTGCCCCTTCTGCATGCCCGCGCCGTGGCGGTTCGACCTTCTCGCGGAGAAGATGCCCTTCTACGCGCAGGTCTGGTATGATTCACACGGGAAAGAGGAGCGCTACCTCTACGGATTCGACGAAGAGGGCAACGCGACGGCAAGGAGGGAGAAATGAAGGCGCTCTTTGCGGTGTTCTCGGGAACGGGCAACACGGCGCGCGTCTGTTCCGCCCTTGCGGAGCTCTTCCGCGCCCGCGGGCATGAGGCGGACGTCGTGCCCATCCGCGCCGATTCCGTCTATCCCGACGCCCGCGCGTACGATCTCTTCGTGGTGGGATATCCCGTCCACGCGTTCAACGCGCCCGCGTCTGTCCTGAAATTTTTGAAATCCCTCCCCAAGGAGAAGGGAAAGCGCCCCGCCTATCTCGTTCGCACGTCGGGCGAGCCGCTCGCCATGAACGACGCGTCCGCCGTCTCCCCCCGCCGCATCTTGAAAAAGAGGGGTTACGCCGTCATCGGCGAGTACCGCTACGTCATGCCCTATAACATCATCTTCCGCCACTCGGAGGGGATGGCGGCGCGCATGTGGAAGGCGGCGGAAACGGCTTTTCCTTCCGATGCCGAGGAGATGCTCTCGCTCGGCGGCGCAAGGAAGAGGATCGGTCCCCTCAAGCGCATGGGCTCGTTCGCTCTCCGCATCGAGCACACCGCCATGCCGCACTTGGGGCACCGGTTCAAGCCGACGGAAAAATGTATCGGGTGCGGCGCCTGCGCGAAGCTCTGCCCGCAGGGGAATATCCGCATGGAGGACGGCAAGCCGAAGTTCGGCAAGTCGTGCGTCGGGTGCATGGCGTGCGCGTTTTCCTGCCCCGAGGACGCCTTGAAGATCTCCCTCCTCAACGGTTGGCGCGTGAACGGGAAGTATGCCTTCTCCGCCGAGCCCGCCACCGACGACGAGGTGTGCAAGTATTGCAGAAAATCCTATCTCCGCTACTTCCATCAGCGGGGGGTGTAATGCCCGTTTTGCCGAAATGGGGTACGAAAACAGCGACATGGAGGACAAAATGAAACTACTTCTTCTCAACGGAAGCCCGCATGAGAGGGGCTGCACCGCGACCGCGCTCGACGAAGTTGCCCGCACCCTCCGCGAGGAGGGCGTCGAGAGCGAGACCTTTTGGATCGGAAACAAGCCCGTTGCGGGGTGTATCGCCTGCGGGGCGTGCCATGCGGCGGGAAAATGCGCCTTTTCGGACGGCGTCAACGAGATCGTTTCCCGTCTCGATGAGTTTGACGGCATGATCGTCGGCTCGCCCGTGTACTACGCGGGTCCGAGCGGACAGCTCACCGCCTTTCTCGACAGACTCTTCTACGCCGCCGGCGGTCGGATGGCGGGGAAGATCGGGGCGGCGGTCGTCAGCTGCCGCCGCGGGGGCGCAACCGCCGCGTTCGACCGTCTCAACAAGTACTTTACGATATCGGGCATGCCCGTCGTCTCGTCGCAGTATTGGAATCAGGTGCATGGGAACACGCCCGAAGAGGTCAAGCGGGACGGCGAGGGGCTCCAGACCATGCGCACCCTCGCGCGCAATGCGGCGTGGCTCTTGAAGTGCATCGCCGCGGGAAGGGAGAAGGGGATCGGATACCCCGCCCCCGAGCGAAGGATCTCGACGAATTTCATCCGATAAAATTTCACCCGATAAAAAAACGACCCGCCCCGGAGAGGCGTATTCCATGGGGAATCAAAAATTTTTTTCGGAATACACCTTTAGGCGAGTCAAACAGAGAAGTCGAGAGCAAATCTCTCGACTTCTCTGTTTGGTCAATTAGTTTATCCGTAAAATAGAATTATATCTTTGGTATGTTTGCTTTATTTCTTAAATACAAACAAGTACTCATGCGCAAGTAACAGGAAATTGAACTTAATGCTGTTCGTTTTCCAATATCCTGTTGTTTTGCAGTTGTGCTGTTCTTTGATGATGATCTCCTTCGTCTTAAAGCCTGCGAGCTCGAAAAGCCGCATGACTTCAAAGGCGAGTGGCTGAACCATTCCGTTTTTACGGGTATCGCCCATGAGGACGGCGCAGAACTTGTCCTTCTTCAGAACGCGATAGCTTTCACCTGCGACTTTCCCCATTTCGGACAGGAATGGTTTCATTGGAAGGAGCGAGAGATCGCCATCGATGTCCTCGCTGTAATGGATAATATCGGCATACGGTGGGTGAGTACAAATCAAATCCACCGATTTATCGGGCAAGTCAAGGTTCCGCGCGTCGCCTTGCTTTATTTGTATCGTGGAGGCGCTGTCGCATTCAAATGCACATTTCTTTTTTGTCAGCTCAACAGCAGCGGGGTTGACATCAAAAGCTATTCCGTTCCTGTTCGTAATAAATTTTCAATAATCAAAAACGGATCTTTGAAGCAATTCACATAAAAATTACTAAAAATTGCTTGACACCCGAATAAAAAAGCATATAATAAGTAATACCGTATATGATACCAATAGGGAGGAGAAAATTTGTCTACTACGCAAAAATTGATTGATAAGTTTTTTCGCATCCCCATTCCGAACGATTTTACGTTTGACGAATTCTTTTTGATCGCAAAGCATTTCGGTTTTGAAAAGGTAACAGGAAACGGTGGGCACGGGGTAGCGATTCGACATTCTCAAACTCACAAAAAAATACCGATTCCCGTACATGGGAATACTGTAAAGGAGGCGTACATAAAACAACTCAAAGACGCAATCGCCGAAATCAATGAATTATAAATCCTTTAAATCACGAATGGAGGTAAGGAAAATGAAATACAATTTTCGCGTATATCAAACCGAAGCAAATGGAGTTAGGTTTTGGGTCGCGGAAAGTTCCGAGTTAGAACATTGCGTCGGCCAAGGAAATACTTCCGCAGAAGCCGTTAAAGAATTGGAACAAAATGAACTGACATGGTTAGAAGTGGCGCAACAATTTGGCGATGAAATCCCTCAAGAGTCGATTAAGAGCAGTGCACAATTTAGCGGGAAATTTACTGTTAGACTCTCAAGAACGCTTCATAGAAAATTGTCGGAGCGCGCAGAAGAAGAAGGGGTTAGCTTAAATGCACTTGCAACAGAGGCCCTTTCCGGCTATGTGAATGGACCTTCAAAGGTGCAACGAGAAGAGGCGAACGAGTTTCTTCGGAATTTGTCAGACATATTTAGAAACGCAAGCATGGCAATGGGCACGGCAAGTATAATCATGGCAAATGCGTTACCTTCCCCGCCCTTAAGGAGTATCGGACTATATGCAAGGACGTACCATCCCAATTATCCTATTATAAACGGAGGTAATAATTAAATGAATTTCCTTGAAATGTTTACCAATCAGGTTTCTGCAACGTTGCAGTCTATCAACTATAAAACGCAAGATGGGAGCGCCCAAAAAATTGATTGTCATGATACTATATCTTCTGTTTGCGTTGATCCTGATAAAATTAGATTTGTGATAACAAGGAATATTTTACTTGATGCTTTCAATGGATATACACTTGAAATATCGGTTGAGGTTGTTCGGTTTGCAAAAAACGATATCAATTTGACTGATAGCATCAAGGATGCCAGTTTAACTGAAATTACGAAAGAATTGAGCGAGCCAGTTATAAGTTATATCTCTATGTTGGTTTCACAAATTACATCAAGTTTTAACAGACAACCGATAGTTACGCCTCCTGCAGTCATGTTGGAAAAAAACTGATATATTCAAGGAAAAAGCACGGCAAAGCCGTGCTTTTTCCTTGTAAAATCAAATTAAACAAAACTCATGGAGGCAATCATTCTAAAACTCCATCCATTCGGTCGGTTCGTCTCCAATCGATGCCATTTGTCGAAATTGTACCTCGCCGGGTTCTAAAACGAATTCACCTTTGCGATATTTTTGTTCGGCGATTTCCAATGCCTCGATGCTGTCATCCGCCATGACTTCAAACTCTTGTACGACTGTTTCTTCAATCGCAATTATAAATTTTTTCATGTGTCACCTCATAATATTTTTTTATACTTTCCTCGCTGTGTAAATTCCAAAAATCCTTTGTCTCGCAGGTATTGCAGTTGTTGGCGAATTTTGGGCTTTACATTATGATTTTGCGGATGTTTTGCCGCAAGCATTGCCTCAAACCGATATATATCATCAAGCGAAAATTCTTGCATTGGAATCAAATTAACGCATTCAAGTACGTCAAACAGCCACCCACGCGCATCGATATTTTTGATTTCGAGGTTAGAACTCTTCGCCACTTGTGATAGTACTTTCTCTTTTTCAATTAAATTCCCGTTCTCTATGATTTTGATGAAACCTTGCCGAGGGATAGTCTGCAATAAAATATTGCAGCCAACCCATCCCGCCCGCCGCGCATTGGTGGAAAGCGGTCTGCGCCTTTCTATCATCGACGGGACAAAAAAGTGTTTCGGGACAATTACGAGATCTTTCACGGTCATGGATGCTTTTTGATAGCCCATAAACAGAAAGTCGGGGTTTTCATTGCTCGTGATGCGGGCGATCATTGTTTCATAAGCACCGTCATTGACCCTTTCACCGAGTGCGCCGCTTTTGCTCTTTAATTCATATTCGTTGCGGCAATTTTCACAGTAGAAATCGGCGACGGGGCGGTTGTTTTGGAAATGTACGATTTTAGCATTTCCGCATCTGGGACAATACAGGTTCCTCGCAACCCACGATTCCGTCAACACCCTTGCACGTTGCGTTCCGCTGTGATAGGCATCAAGTCCCTCAAAATTCATTTGCAAATCCATAAGTTTTTAACTCCTTATTCGGTTGTCTCAAAACAATCTTCGCTCCCGTCGCATTGATTTCGTCAATAAATTTTGCAAGACGAATCTGCTCCGCATCGTCAAAGGCATCTGCATTGTAGGAAGTGAAAGCCGAAGTTCCGGAGATAGGACGATAGGGGGGATCTAAATACACAAAGGTATCACGGTCTATAAAATCTTTCGAGAGGGTATAGTCGCCGCAAACAATCGTAACGTTTTGCAAGACCTTGCTGATATTGAGAAGATTCTCCTCGTCGCAGATCATCGGGTTCTTATATGCGCCCATGGGGACGTTAAATTGCCCGTTGCGGTTTACCCGATACAGTCCGTTGAAGCAAGTCTTATTGAGAAAGATAAAATAAGATGCTTTTTCGATTGCCGTTTCATCAGCCAACTTTACGGAATTGAATTTGTCGCGGATGGAATAGTAGTAAAACTTTCTGCCATTTCCGTCCATCGGCAAAAAAACCATTTGCATTTCTTGAAGGCGAGAAATCAGTTCGATGACATTCTTTTTTATCACATTGTAGGCATTGATAAGTTCGGGGTTAATGTCGCTGATATAAAGTTCGGCAAAATCATATTTCGACAACACGTTGAAAAGGAGTGCGCCGCCGCCGACCATAGGCTCGCAATATTTTGAAAGAGCTTTTTCACCGTTTGCGGGAAGCAGCTTTTCAAGTTCGTCGATAAGTTGTCCTTTCCCGCCAACCCACTTGACAAACGGCTTTAACGTGATTTGATGCTCCCTTTCGTAACGAACGGTTCTCTTATCCATGGGCTTTTCGGCATCGCTTGGAATGATCCACATATTGCCGACCATCATAGCACCGTCAATCCTTTTTTCACCGCAAAGAATTGCGACACGCCGTTGCGAAATGTTCCATTTTTCGGCAGCTTCTTTTGCCGACATATAACTCAACATAAAGCACCTCACTTTTACAATATCTATTATATTCTAAACCTCGAATAAAAGCAAGCGATTTCTTGTTAAAATAAAATCTTTTTCTGCAATGATAGAACCGTGGCTCCAAGGCGGGTTTGCTCGCTTGTTGAGGATCGACGGCAGTCTTATCCCGTTTCCCCTCAAAAAAATATGCCCACTTTTGCGGCACAAAAAAACGGTCCGGCGAACCGCCAAACCGCTTAATTCCGAATCCATATTGAACCCGCCCCGAAGAGGGGCGGGTCGAACGGTTTTCACAGGTACTTTTTGAGCTCTTTTATGACGAGGTCGGCAAGGTAGCGGCACCCGCGGTGGGTCGGGTGGACGCCGTCGAGGGTGAACTGCGAGGGCTCGATGTCCTGCGTCACGCCCATGAAGATCTCGTCCACGGGAATGACGGTGAGCTCCTCCCGCTCCGCGATCTTGCGGATGATCGCATTGAAGGAATCGAGGTAGGGGCGGAGGCGGGGCTTGTCTCCCATGCGGAGGACGAAGGGCTGCATCACGATGACGGAGGCGCCCGTCTCCTTGATGCGGCGGACGATCTCCGAATAGTTGTGCTCGAAGCGCTCGGGCGTGACGACCGTCCCGTTCAGGAAGCGGTGCCACACGTCGTTGATCCCGACCTGCAGCACGACGACGTCGGGATGTTCCTCGACGACGTCCTTCTCGACGCGCGCAAGGAGCTGTTCCGTCCTGTCGCCGCCGACGCCGCGGTTGAGAAGCTCAAGCTCCGCGTCGGGGTAAAGGAGCCGCAGCTTGCCCGCGGCGATCTTGACGAATCCCACGCCGAGGTCGGCGGGGTCATGCGGGTTCCTTCCCGAATCGGTGATGGAGTCCCCGAAAAATACGATCTTCATTGTTTCCCTCCTTTTGCTCCGAACACCTCGCGGTACCGTTGGATGTATTTGGCAATCGTCTCCACGGCTTCGTCGCGGTGGGCGATCTCGGTGACCGTCGTGCTCTTATGTTCGAGCGACTTATATACCTCGAAGAAGTGCTTCATCTCCTCGAAGAGGTGTTTCGGCAGCTCGTGAATGTCGTAATAGTCGTTGTACGTCGGGTCCTTGAACGGAATGGCGATGATCTTCTCGTCGAGCATGCCGCCGTCCACCATGCGGATGACGCCCACGGGGTAGCAGTTGACGAGCGTCATGGGGAAGATGGTCTCCTCCGAGAGGACGAGCACGTCGAGCGGGTCGCCGTCGTCGGCAAACGTGCGGGGGATGAACCCGTAGTTTGCGGGATACACCGTCGAGGTGTACAGGACGCGGTCGAGCTTGAGAATGCCCGTCTCCTTGTCGAGCTCGTACTTCGCCTTGCAACCCTTCGGGATCTCGATGAGAGCCTCGAAGCAGGTGGGCTTGATCCGTTCTTCCGAGATGTCGTGAAAAATGTTCATGTCTCTTTCCCCGTTGTTTTCCCTATTTTACCATAATTTTTGCTACACCGCAACCGTTCAAAAATAATTTTTTCCGAAAAATTACGAAATACTTTGACAATCCCCGCTTTTTATGCTATATTGATAGGGTCGCCGTTGGTTGCGGGACGGTCGGAATGCCGAGCCATGCAGAAGTACCCAAGTGGCTCAAGGGGCTCCCCTGCTAAGGGAGTAGTACCTGTGAAAGGTAGCGCGGGTTCAAATCCCGCCTTCTGCGCCACGAAAGGCGGGAGCATTTGCGCTCCCGCCTTTCATGATGCAGGCGGAAAAGGAATTTAAGGGGAGGCAAAAAGTGCCCGCGCTTCCTTTGCGAGAAACCATCTGAAAAGCGGCATGGAGAGGAAATGAAAGTCCTGTTTTTAGACATTGACGGTGTTGTTTGCCTGCATGAAGAAGGTGTCGTGAATTGGGGCGATAATACCGCAGACGACGGATTCGATGAACAATGTTGCAGGCGTTTAAGGGAAATTGTAGACAGAACGGGTTGCAAGTTGGTATTGTCCAGTTTTTGGCGGTTGGATAAAAAGGACATCTTAAATATGTTGGAACAATTCCGTCCGTTCGCCATAACCGCCTCCGATTTTCATGGCAAAACGCCGCTTATGTTTCGGCGCGGCGACGAAATTAAGGCGTATCTTGCAAAATTTCCCGAAATAACATCCTTCGTCGCGGTCGATGATGAAGATTTTGCGAACGATGATTTTCCCGCAGACCGAATTGTATTGACCGAGCTTGAACATGGGATCACCGAGCCGATCAAAAATCAGATCATAGAAAAATTGCTTGAACCCTAAATTTAAGAAAACATATTATATTGATTGAAAATGGTTATAGTGTATTTTTCGATCTCAAAAGCATTCGGCGGGGGGAATTCCCCGATATCATAAAATATAATATCGAAAATTGTATTGATTATATTTTGATTGTTACCAAAACGACCTTCTCCGAAAGAATTTTCGATGAAAGCGATTGGATCCGCAAGGAAATCAAAATCGCTCTGGAAAACAACAAAAACATTATAACCGTGTTCATCGATGCCGATATCCCCCAAGAGCTTCCCGCCGACATTCAACGTATCCGCAACTATAACGGCATTCAGCAGATCGACCCGAATCTGATCGGGGAAAATTATAGAAGGTTATTCGACAATTTTATGATCTCGCACCCGTTGACGGCAAAGGAGACATTTCTGTCAAGACGGTGTTCTGCTTATGCCGCAGATTATGGAGATGAGCCGCGGAGGTTGGAAATTCAGGCACAAAATGCGCTCGAAACCGACAAGAATATTTTAGAACGAATTGGCATAGGCGGGATCGTGCTGGATGTTGGCTGTGCTTACGGGAAAGTAGCAAAAAGCCGATTTTCCGCGCAAAAATATACCAAAGTGATCGGTATCGACAAGAACAGTTCCTGCATTACGGAAGCGCAGAAAATAGGCGGAAAATTTGAATTCATCACATTTGATATTGAAGAGAGCGATTTCCCTGAAAAATTCAGAGCGTATATGGACGAGCAGGGAATAGAAAACTTTGACATCATCTTCATCTCCCTTGTGTTGCATCATCTGAAAGACCCGTATGCGGTATTGCGGAAACTTCGTAAATTTCTTTCCAAAAGCGGATGCATCATCATAAGAGGCGCAGAGGACGGCTCCAAATTGGCATATCCCGATGAGCATGAATACCTCAAAAAAATTATAAATAAAACATTACAGGCAACGGGAGTGTCAGATCGGTTGCATGGAAGAAAGATTTTCGATTGGCTGAATCAATCCGGTTACCGGAACATCCATATTTACAGCTTTCTTCGGGATACTTCCAATTTGTCATATGATGAGAGAGAAGATCTTTTCAAGGAAAGCTTCTCTTATCGGATCAATTATTTCAGGAAAGTGTGGGAGGCCGATTCGTCGAACGACGAAAAATTCGGTGATTTCGACGAAATGGAAACATTGCTCGCCCTGTTTGAAAATGAATTCATGAAAGAAAACTTTTGGTATGGAGAATACGATTATGTCGGCGTTGCTACAAAATAGACCGAATCTGCACGGAGGACAGAAAAGAATGTGCGGAGGGACGGGTGCATGATATTTTAACCTGACGCTTTTATTCAACGGGGGTGGTTACGCTCCCGTTTTTTGCGCAAAAAAGTAAGTTCAACATATTTCTTACTTGGGGCATCAAAAGTGTATCATCCGAACCTGAAAGCGATTATCGTCGGCGGAGCGTTCGGATGATTTCCTTTCTTGCAAAGTTTGCTATAAAAAGGTTCCGAAAACTCTTGACAAGGCATTGTTTACAGGTTATAATTATATCAAAAGATAAAAAAAGATATAATTAAGGAATCCAATGAGACAAATCGATTATAAAACCAGACAAGCCGAATTGCTTGTCCCGGAAATTGTTGAACTGCTCTCACAAATTCATGAATTAAAGGGAGCGCAAAATTCGTTTCTTGCGGCAAAGCCCGATGCGCTTTCTCACTTGTTGGAGATCGCTAAAATCGAAAGTACCGCCGCCTCGAATCAGATCGAGGGGATCTCCACTACCGACAATCGGCTGAAACAGATTGTTTTGGATAAAACGCAGCCGAAAAATCGCAGCGAACGGGAACTTGCCGGTTACAGAGATGTCTTGAAAGTGATCCATGAGAACTATCCGTATATTCCGCTCAAGCCTTCCTATATTCTGCAGCTTCATAAAATGCTCTATGAATATAGCGGGAAAGATTACGGCGGAAAGTTTAAGATCGCCGACAATATCATTTCTGAAACCGACGATAGGGGGAACCGAAAAGTCCGCTTTGTACCCGTCCCTGCATGGGAAACGCCCGATGCAATAGATAAAATTTGCATCGCCTTTCAAGAAGCTGTCGACGGGGAGAAGATCGACCCTCTGCTCGTTATTCCTCTTTGGATCTTGGATTTTCTGTGCGTACACCCGTTCAGCGATGGGAATGGCAGAATGAGCCGTCTCCTCACCTTGCTTTTTCTCTATCGTGCGGACTATCAGGTGGGCAAGTACATCAGCATCGAGAGATTGATCGAGCGCACCAAAGAGAGTTACTATGAGGCGCTCATACAGAGTTCCTACAAGTGGCATGAGGGCGGAAACGACGACCTGCCCTTTGTCCGTTATATGCTTGGCGTAATCTTGGCGGCATACCGGGAATTTTCGGAGCGGGCAAATAAGTTCATTGGGCAAAACCCATCAAAGCCCGAACGGGTGCGGGAGATCCTCAAAGCAAGTCTTTCGCCCATGACGAAGCGGGAGATTGCCGAACAAAATCCCGATATCGCGGAAATCACCATTCAAAGAGCACTTTTAAACCTTGTACAAGAGGGCGTCGTCATGAAGATCGGCGGCGGGAGATATACAAAATATATCTGGAATCGGGAAAAGAGGTAAAATATGCTTACGGGAGACATCAAACTGAAAATCGACGGACTTTGGGACATCTTCGCCGCGGGAGGGCTTGTCAACCCTCTGGACGTCATTGAGCAAATCACCTATCTCATGTTCATTCATGACCTCGACGACGCCGACAACCGCCGCGCAAAGGAGGCGACGATGCTCGGCATCCCCTACAAAAGCATCTTCCAAGATGAAGTAAAGATCGGCGATAAGACGGTGGACGGCAAACAGTTGAAGTGGTCGGTCTTTCACGATCTGCCGACAGGGGTGAAATATACCGTCGTGCAGGAACAGGTGTTTCCCTTCATCAAGGAACTCCATGCCGACAAAGAGAGCGCATACAGCAAATACATGGGCGACGCGATCTTCAAGATCCCGACGCCGCTTGTCTTTGAAAAGATCGTCGCCGCGCTCGATAAAATTTACGAACTCATGGACGAGGAGAAGAACGCGGATATCAAGGGCGACGTATACGAATACCTTCTCTCCAAAATCACACAATCCGGCTTGATTGGACAGTTCCGCACTCCCCGCCACATCATCAAAATGATGGTGGAACTCGTAAACCCCACCCCCGAGGATACGATCTGCGACCCCGCATGCGGCACTTCGGGCTTTTTGATCGCATGCTGTGATTATCTTCGGAAGCATTATAAGGAAGAAATCTATTTTGACAATGCGAATCGCGAGCACTTCCTCAAGGAGATGTTTTACGGATACGATATGGACCGTACTATGCTCCGCATCGGCGCGATGAACATGATGACGCACGGCATTGAAAACCCCTTTATCGAATACCGCGACAGCCTTTCCGACCAAAATTCGGATAAAAACCGCTTCAAGCTCATCATGGCAAATCCGCCCTTCAAGGGCAGCCTCGATTATGACATCGTCTCCACCGACCTCATCAGGGTTTGTAAGACGAAGAAAACAGAACTCCTGTTCCTCGCCCTCTTCTTGAGGATGTTGGAGCGGGGCGGAAGGTGCGCGTGCATCGTGCCCGAAGGCGTTCTCTTCGGCTCCTCTACGGCGCATAAGGCGATACGGAAGGAGCTCATCGAAAACAACCGCCTGCAGGCAGTCATCTCCATGCCGAGCGGCGTGTTCAAGCCCTATGCGGGCGTCTCGACGGCGGTGTTGCTCTTCACCAAGACGGGGCACAGCGATACCGACAAAGTTTGGTTCTACGAGATGAGGGCGGACGGCTT
>CANQAX010000001.1 GCA_947589235.1 uncultured Clostridia bacterium | reverse complement strand
CAGCGTTGTCCAAACGTATTCGCAGAGGGAGATGGACATCATCGTCGTCGTGTATATCCACTATGATGCGAGCATGCCCGACGACATGACCTATAAGGCATTCGGCGCATGGGACGGCTTCGACGTCAACCCGATTGCGGGCTACAACACCTCCAACGAGGGCGGGCTCGAATGGTGGGCGGCGACGATGGAATTCCTCGCGCAGAGATATTCGGGCGCCGCGGGCAGCAAGGGCTATATCTCGACCTATGTCATCGGCAACGAGGTGGACTTCGAGGGCGACTATTTCCGCATTGCCAAGGAACATCAGCCCGTCGATACCTTCGTGGAGGAATACGGCAGGTGCCTGCGCATTGCCGACCTTGCCGTGAAGAAGTACAATCCCGACATTCAGGTGACCACCACCCTCACCCATTCTTGGGTGGAGCCCGGCAACACCTCCAACTTCAACGAGAGAAACTACTCCCCGAAGGAGATCCTCGAGAAGCTCAACGCGAAGAGCAAGCGCGAGGGCGACTTCAACTGGGGCATCGCTCCCCATCCCTATTGCTACTCCCTTCCCGCGACAAGAATGCTCGAATACGACACCGACGAGGGATATAAGGATTACAGGATGACGGGCGACGTGGAGACTTCCTCCTTCCTCACCTATTCCAACCTCGAGATCCTCGCTCAGTTCCTCGACAGGGAGGAGAACAAGTTCGAGGGGAAGGCGAGGGACGTGTTCCTCACGGAGTCGGGGGTGTCCTCCGCGGGCTACTACGGCTTCGGCGCGGGCCACAAGACGGCGGACGACGAAGAGCTGTCCCAGAGCATTCAGGCGGCGATGATCGCGTATACATGGTACAAGGCTTCCCAGCTCGACTGCGTGAAGGTCTACGCCTATTACAGAATGTACGACATCAAGGCAGAGGGGGAGAACTTCAGACCGGGGCTCATCGACTACGACGGCAACAAGAAGAAATCCTTTGAACTGTGGAAGTACATCGATACGCAGAAGTCCTTCGAGTACAGCATGAAGTATATCCAATATATCTCGTACTACGACAACGACGGCAGCGGGGAGAGGACGTTCCTCACCTATCTGAACGGATTCACGTCCTACTTGGATATCTTGGATACCTTCCATACGGGGTATGATTTCTCGGATTTCGACTATCAAAAGGCGATGCCCGTGTGGGTCGGAGACCCCGCACCCGCACCTTCCGAACCCTTGGAACCGTGACCGAAAGAACCCCTCTCCCAATCGGGGAGAGGGGTCTTTTCATGGCGGGAAAATTCGGACGCTGTTTTGCGCTGTTCGCCGGACACGCACACGGCGGGGAGGGCATGCGCGGCGACGGAAACCGCGAAGAGATCTTCCCGCTCCGTATGACAGAGGGAAAGCCGCGAGGAGATCTTCCTGCTCCGCATGAGAGAGGAAAGCCGGGGGAAAGTCAAATGCCGAGGAAAAAAATCCCCGCCGAACTTGCAATTTTCCCCGTTCCGTGGTACAATGGCGGTATGAGTAAGTCCAAACAGGCGCGTTTCCATGCAAAGTCGCGCGAGACCGTTCTCAAAAAGGGCATGATGGATTTCTCCGTCACGGGGGAATACAAGCACTTCGTCGCGGGGGACGCCGTCCTCACCGACGAGCGCTTTCACTTCGATGCCGACCTCGGAACGGGCGAGGCACTTTCCTTCGATATCCCCCTCCAAAACATCGGTTGCGTCCGCAAGGTGGGCGTTCCCTTCTTCACGCAGAGCATGCTCATCTCGGCGGACGAGCGGGACTATCGCCTCAACGCGGTGTTTGTCGGGCGGTGGGTGAAGGCAGTCGAGCGGGCGCGCGCCGCAGCGAGGGCGGAATGAAGGTCTTTGCGATCAGCGATCTGCACCTTTCGGGGCTCTCGGATAAGCCGATGGACGTGTTCGGCGGCGGCTGGGAAGGGCATTTCGACAAAATCAAGGCAAATTGGAAGGAGAGGGTCGCGGAGGAGGACGTCGTCCTCATCGGCGGCGATACCTCGTGGGGCATGAAGCTCGACGAGGGCATGTACGACGTCGCATCTCTTTCGGGGCTCCCCGGGAAAAAGGTCTTTGTCCGCGGCAATCACGACTATTGGTGGAACGGCATCACGCGGGTCCGCGCCCGCCGTCCCGACGATTCCTTTTACTTTCTGCAAAACGACTGCGTCCGCCTCGGAAACGTCGTCATCGCGGGGTCCCGCGGGTGGACATGCCCCGGCAGCGCCGACTTCACCGAGCACGACATGACGCTGTACCGCAGGGAAGCGGAGCGGTTCCGCCTCGCCTTTTCCGAGGTGAAGAAGGTGCGAAGGGAGGGGGACGCGCTCATCGTCCTCATACACTTTCCCCCGACGGGGATCAAGCGGGAGGACACCCTGTTTACCGAGCTGTTCGAGGAGAACGGCGTGGACAAGGTGGTGTTCGGGCACCTGCACGGGAGCGCTTACTTTCCTCCTCGGGCAGAGAAGAACGGCATCGAGTACATTTTGACATCCTGCGACAAGACGAAATTTTCCCTTGTCGAAATCCTTTGAGGGGCATGCGCCCCTCTTCTTTGTTTTCTCGGCGCCCCCTCGAGGGGCACCGAAGACGTACCCGCAGGGTTGAGCTGTCACGGCTGCCCTTGTCGTGACGGAGGGGGTGTCACAAATAAGGTCGACCATATTTGAGGCTTCCCCCTTCACACAAGGAGCGCCGTAGGCGTGCCTTGCGCTGAAGCTGTCCCCGCAAGGGGACTGATGAGGATGGGGGGGGGTGTTTTATGCCCCTCATCCGTCCCTTCGGGACACCTTCCCCCCGAGGGGGGAAGGCTTGCCTCATCGTTATAACTCCCCCTTTCGGCACAACGTCTTGCTGCCCCCTCCGGTGGAGGGGTGGAGCGGCGCACCATGTTCAGCAGCCCGGTGGGCTGTGAACGCGCCGCGACAGGAGCGCGGAAGGCGCGACGGGGATTCGGCGGTCCCTGCCGCCGAATCGCCCGCAAGGGCGGGGGTGGGCATACGAATGACGCCCGCCTTTTTTTACCCTCTCCCTTTCCAAGGGGGAGGGGCAGGGGAGAGGGTTGCCTCATCCGCCTCGGCATACAATAGTGTCATGTCAAGCGTAGCGAAGAATCCCGAAAAACGAAGTCCGAATTTTCATGTTCGGGATTCTTCACCCGCCGCAAGGACATCGGCGGGTTCAGAATGACCCGTAGGACAGGCTCCGCGCGTCCCGTCTTGTTGCCCCCTCCGATTGAGGGGGGGATAGGGGGTGGGCTTAACGCAAGCGAATTGCGGGGGGCTGTCATTTCGAGCGGAGCGGAGTAGCGCACGAGCAATGGGCGAATGCGCTACGGAGCGAAGTCGAGAAATCTTCGGCTTAATAACGCAGAATTCGACTTCGTCAATAAGGAATAGATGTTTCGACTACGCTACGCTACTTCGCCTTCGGCTCGTGCCGCCAAAGGCGGGGCGACATGACATTATTATACGTCGGGTTGGGGGGAGAGGGGCAAAAAACACATCGGCAAAAAAACACCCCATTTCCCGATTCTCCCCGCAAACGGGGAGAGTCGGGAAATGGGGTACTTCATAGCTCTGCTCTCTGTGTCGCGCTATGGCGCAACACGGAGAGCACAGCACGCCAATCCCGCCTTACTTAAAAATACGTCACAGTCCCGTCCTTTGTAATCGTCCCGTCCGTACAGGTAATCGTGTAATTGCCTGTTTGATAGTTCCAATACGTTTCTTTCCGAATCGCATTCCATTCCTCTACCGTGCCCTCAAATTGAATGTCGGTAAGTTTGTTGCAATTGTAGAACGCATAACTTCCAATCTCGGTCACGCTGTCGGAAATCGTAATGCTTGTAAGTCCGTAGCAATAATAGAACGCACAACTTCCAATCTCGGTCACGCTGTCGGGAATGGTAATGCTTGTAAGTCCGTTGCAACTATAAAACGCATACTTTTTGATTTCCGTAATTTCGTTTGGAATGACAAGGTCCTTTATTTCATTTCCGTTCAAGTACAGATGATGTGCATAATAGAATGGATTGGCATACGAACCCGCAAAATCAATCCTGCACCATGCCGCAAGGTCTGTAATATGCACTTCCGTAAGTCCGGTGCAATCTTTGAACACTTCATTTCCAATCGAGGTCACGCCGTTTCCAATACTAACAGTTGTGAGTCCGTAGCAATGATAGAACGCACTTTCTCCAATTGAGGTCACGCTGTCGGGAATGGTAATGCTTGTAAGTCCGTTGCAAACATAGAACGCATAATCTTTGATTTCCGTAACTTCGTTTGGAATGACAAGGTCCTTTATTTCATTCCCGTCCAAGTACAGATGATGTGCATAATAGAGAGGATTGTCGTAGTAAATTCCGAAATCAATTCTGCACCATGCCGCAAGGTCGGTAATATGTACTTCCGTAAGTCCTCTGCAACCCGAGAACGCCTCTTCTCCAATCGAGGTCACGCCGCTTCCAATCGTTATGCTTGTTAGCCCGCTACAACCAGA
This sequence comes from uncultured Clostridia bacterium, assembly GCA_947589235.1. Classification (GTDB taxonomy): domain Bacteria; phylum Bacillota; class Clostridia; order Christensenellales; family Borkfalkiaceae; genus Gallimonas. The sequence continues at coordinate 80,650 of CANQAX010000001.1, read as the reverse complement.
GAATGCGCTCGCTTCAATCGATGTCACGCTGTCAGGAATCGTTACGCTCTTAAGTCCGCTGCAACCCGAGAACGCACTTTCTCCAATCGAGGTCACGCCGTTTCCAATACTAACAGTTGTAAGTCCGTCGCAAACATAGAACGCATGATCTCCAATCGAGGTCACGCCGTTTCCAATACTAACAGTTGTAAGTCCGTCGCAAGCATAGAACGCATACTTTCCAATCGAGGTCACGCTGTCGGGAATCGTAATGCTCGTAAGTCCGTCGCAAACATAGAACGCATGATCTCCAATCGAGGTCACGCCGCTCCCAATCGTCACACTTTCAAGTCTGTTGCAATCGTAGAACGCATAACTTCCAATCGAAGTCACGCTGTCGGGAATGGTAATGCTCGTCAGTCCAGTACAGCCATAGAACGCACCACTTCCAATCGAAGTCACGTCGTCAGGGATTTTACTGGTTTTGCAACCGAGAATCAATGTCTTTGTTGCGGTTTTGATGATACAATTCCCCTGACTATAATATGTTTCGTTTCCGCTTGCAACCGTAATGCTCTTAAGTCCGCTGCAATTATAGAACGCACCCTTTCCAATCGCGGTCACGCTGTCGGGAATGGTAATGCTTGTCAGGCTGCTGCAACCAGAGAACGCAGAATCCGCAATTGTTTTGACGCCTGTTCTTATTGTATATGCACTTGTATATACACCGGAAAGCGAATTTTTCGCCGCAATGAGATGATTCCCGATATATAGCACGCCGGAGCTATCCCAATTTGACGGGTCGTTATAATATGCGGTACCAGAGAACGCCCCACCTCCAATCGATGTCACACTGTCGGGAATGGTAATGCTTGTAAGCCCTTCACAATCATAGAATGCATACCTTTTTATTTCCGTAACTTCGTTTGGAATGACAAGGTTCTTTATTTCATTTCCGTTCAAGTACAGATGGGTTGCATAATGGAAAGGATTGGCGGCATAATTTCCGAAATCAATTCTGCACCATGCCGCAAGGTCGGTAATATGCACTTTCGTCAGTCCGCTGCAAACCGAGAACGCATCCTCTCCAATCGAGGTCACGCTGTTGGGAATCGTTACGCTCTTAAGTCCGCTGCAGCCCGCGAACGCATCATCTCCAATCGAAGTCACGCTGTCGGGAATTGCAATGTTCGTAAGTCCAGAGCAACCCGAGAACGCGCTCGCTTCAATCGATGTCACGCCGTTTCCAATCGTTACGCTCGTAAGATGGGTGCAACCATAGAACGCACTACTACCAATCGACTCACTTTCAATTGTTGCGCTTGTAAGTCTGTCGCAATAAGAGAATGCACTACTTCCAATCGAGGTTACGCTGTCTGGAATTTCAATTCTTGTCAGTCCGTCGCAACCATAGAACGCATAACTTCCAATCTCGGTCACGCTGTCGGAAATCGTAATGCTTGTAAGTCCGTAGCAATAATAGAACGCACAACTTCCAATCTCGGTCACGCTGTCGGGAATGGTAATGCTTGTAAGTCCGTTGCAACTATAAAACGCATACTTTTTGATTTCCGTAATTTCGTTTGGAATGACAAGGTCCTTTATTTCATTTCCGTTCAAGTACAGATGATGTGCATAATAGAATGGATTGGCATACGAACCCGCAAAATCAATCCTGCACCATGCCGCAAGGTCGGTAATATGCACTTCCGTAAGTCCGGTGCAACCCGAGAACGCCCCGCCTTCTATCGATGTCACGCTGTCGGGAATCGTAATGTTTGTCAGTCCGCTACAGCCCGAGAGCGCAGAAGCAGGGATCACTTTTACGTTTCTACCGAACGTCGCCGACTTCAAATTTGTGCAACTACTAAAAGGCGAAGAGGAGGAACTCCCTGCCGTTGTGTAGTTCTCCGCATTCCAATTGATATTTTCAAGCCCGCTGCAATCCTCGAACGCCCCACCTCCAATCGAGGTAACGCCGTTGTGGATTTCAATGCTCGTAAGTCCTTCACAACCATAAAACGCACAATATTTTATTTCCGTAACTTCGTTTGGAATGACAAGGTTCTTTATTTCATTTCCGTCCAAGTACAGATGCTTTGCATAAAGGAGAGGATTGGCATATTCGTTTCTGAAAACAATCCTGCACCATGCCGCAAGGTCGGTGATATGTACTTCCGTAAGCCCGCCGCAACCAAAGAACACATCATTTCCAATCCAGGTCACGCCGTTTCCAATTGTTACGCTCGTAAGTCCGGCGCAATACTCGAACGCAACCCCTCCAATCGAGGTCACGCTGTCGGGAATCGTAATGCTTGTAAGCCCGTAGCAACGATAGAACGCTTGATTTCCAATCGAAGTCACGCTGTCGGGAATTACAATGCTTGTAAGTCCGGTACGGTTTTTGAACGCACTCCCTCCAATCGAGTTCACAAATTTTCCTTGATAACCGTAAGGGATTACAACGTCGCCGCTTGCCGTGCCGATTCCCGTCACTTCGTAGGTGTTTGTTTTTGTATCGAGTTGATATCTTAAGCCATCGGTGTATTCCCATTCTGCGGCACATTGTTCGTATCGGACGCACTTATTTTCGGCAGTAAATTCATGTCCGAGCGGCACGTCGCTCTCATAAACCGTCATTTCGGTTGTACCGTTTTCATCGGTAAAATCCTTTTCGCAGCGGGAACATCTCCAATACTCCAAAGTTCCTGCGGACGCGCAGGTCGCCGTTCCCGCATGAAATTCCATTTCATGTTCAAGCGGCACGTTGCTCTCATAGACCGTCATTTCGGTTGTACCGTTTTCATCGGTAAAATCTTTTTCGCAGCGGGGGCATCTCCAATAATCCAAAGTCCCCGGGGCGTAGCAGGTCGCCGTTCCCGCATGATAGTCCATTTCTTCATGCCCGAGAGCCGTTCCTTGCTTTACGCGCGTGTCGGTCTCCGTGCAGCGTTCGCACTGCGCCGTCTCGGTGCCGTCCTCGGTGCAGGTCGCGTCATTGTTGTAGACGTAATTCGTGAAGGAATGCGTATGAGAATCGTTCTCGTCGGGATTGGGGTTTCCGCTTGGGTCGGACGGTTCGTCTCCGCCTTCGTCGGGGTTGGGTTTGCCGCTCGGGTCGGTCTGCGTGCTGCCGCTTGTATCGGGGGTGGAGCTCCCCGAGTTCTCCCCACACCCAGCGAGCCCGAAGCAGAGACACAGCGAGGCGGCAAGCGTCGTCAGGACAAGTAAAAGTTTCTTTTTCATAGCTGTTCCTCCTTTCGCGGGCAAAAAATAAGGACGCCTCAATCCGAGGCGCCCGCTTCGAGTATCCCCGAATTGTAGCGACACAATACCCTGTTCATGAAATGGGAAATAAGGATACACCGATGCCAATGTATCTTCATGAACAATATTATATTGTGTCGCGATTTCATTCTACCACGCGGGCATGAAATTTGCAAGCGATTCGCGGGAATTTTCGGAAATAATGCGCGCGAGGTCGGGCTCAAACGCTTGTGTTTTGCGGGCGGGCGTGATATAATGAAGTTCGGAACAGCGATTCTTTAAGAGCGGTACCGTGATGCCGTCAAGGCGCGATCTTCCTTCGATGAACGATGGTCTTGCGGCATGCCCGCAGGACTTTTTTTTGGGGAGGAAGGCGGGATTTGGGGAGGAAGGCGTGAGCGTTATCCTGAATGAAGCGGGGCTCGGGCGCACAATTGTCCGTCTCGCGCACGAGATCGCGGAGCGGAACGGGGGGACGGACGGCATTGTCCTCGTCGGCGTGAAGCGGGGCGGGGAAGTCGTCGCCAACCGTCTGCGCGAAAAACTCCATGCCCTCTTCGGGTGCGACGTCCCGTGCGCGGGGCTCGACATCGGCATGACGCGGGACGACCTCGTGTCCGCCTTCTTCGTGCCCTCCGCCGAGCGGAACGAACTCGGGTTCTCCTTGGAGGGAAAGAAGGTCGTGCTATGCGACGACGTGCTGCACACGGGCAGGAGCGCCCTCGCCGCCATCGAGGCACTCTTCCGCCTCGGGCGTCCCGCGAAAATCGAGCTCCTCGTCCTCGTCGACCGCGGCGGGCGGGAAGTCCCCGTCGGCGCCGATTTTGTCGGAAAAAACGTACCCATGTCGCGAAAAGAATATGTGACCGTGCGGCTTCGCGAGCTCGGCGCTCCCGAAGATTCGCTCGCCATCACAAGGGAGATACCGTGATACATTCCAAGGACATCGTGGGGCTCTACGAGCTTTCCGCCGAGGAGATCGACGAATTGCTCACGCAGGGGCTCGCCATGAAAAAGCTCTTGCGGCAGAACATCAAGAAGCTGCCGCACCTCATGGGGAAGTCGGTCACGACCCTCTTCTATGAGAATTCCACCCGCACGCGCTGCTCGTTCGAGCTCGCGGCGAAGTACATGGGCGCGCACGTCGTGAACCTTTCGGTCGCGACGTCGTCCGTGCAGAAGGGGGAGACCCTCGTCGACACGGGCAAGACGCTGGACGCCATGCGGAACGACGTCATCGTCATCCGCCATCCCGTCGGCGGGGCGCCCAAGCTCCTCGCGCGGACAGTGAAGGCGCACGTCGTCAACGCGGGCGACGGCATGAACGAACACCCGTCGCAGGCGCTCCTCGACATGCTCACCATGCGCGAGCACTGGGGGAGCCTGAAGGGAAAGACGGTCGCCATCTTGGGGGATATCCGCCATTCCCGTGTCGCGAAGAGCAACCTCTACGGGTTGACGAAGCTGGGCGCGAAGGTGCGCATGTTCGCGCCGAGAACGCTCATGCCGCAGGGGCTCGACACGATGGGCGCCGAGATCTGCTCCTCGCGCGAGGAGGCGGTCGAGGGCGCCGACGCCGTGATGGGGCTCCGCATCCAGCTCGAGCGCCAGCACGCGGGGAATTTCCCCTCGCTCGGGGAATACGCCCGCTTCTACGGCGTGAACGATGAAATTCTGAAATATGCCAAGAAGGACGCGCTCGTCATGCACCCCGGTCCCGTCAACCGCGGCGTGGAGCTGACGTCCGCGGTCATCGACGGAGAAAACAGCGTCATCGAGGATCAGGTCCTCTCGGGCATTGCGGTCCGCATGTCCATCCTGTTCCTTCTGACAAAGGAGGAGATCGCATGATCTTGAAGCATGCGGACGTCGTCACGGGCGGCGGCGTGAAGAGGCTCGACATCCGAGCGGAGAACGGGCGCATTGCCGAACTCGCCCCCGAGATCGAGGGGGAGGGGATCGACTGCAGGGGGCTCACGGTGTTCCCGGGGCTCATCGACATGCACGTGCACCTGCGCGAGCCCGGGTTCGAGAAGAAGGAGAACATCGAGAGCGGCGCGCGGGCGGCGGTGAAGGGCGGCTTTTCGCAGATCTGCTGCATGCCGAACACCGAACCCGTCGCCGACAACAAGGTGGTCGTCTCCTATATCGTAAACCGCGCGCGGGAGGTGGGGCTGTGCAAAATTCACCCCATCGGCGCCATCACCGTGGGGCAGAGGGGGGAGAACCTCGCCGCCATCGGCGCAATGAAGGCGGCGGGAGCGGTCGCGATCTCCGAGGACGGCAAGTCCGTCGTCAAGACTTCTCTCATGGCGAACGCCATGCAATATGCCGCCGATTTCGGTCTCAAGTGCCTCTGCCACTGCGAGGACGCCTCCCTCGTGGACGGCGGCGTGGTGCACGAGGGGTACTATTCCACCTTCACGGGGCTGAAGGGGAGCATCCGCGCTGCGGAGGACATCATCATCGCGCGCGAGATCTGCCTCGCCGAGAGCCTCGGCTTGCCCGTGCACATCTGCCACGTCTCGACATACAGCGGCGTGCAGCTCATCCGCGAGGCGAAGGCGCGGGGCGTGCGGGTCACCGCGGAGACTTGCCCGCACTACTTCACCCTCACCGACGCCGCCATTGCCGAGTTCGACACGAACGCCAAGGTCAACCCGCCCCTCCGCGAGGAGAGGGACAGACTCGCCGTCATCGAGGGGCTCCGCGACGGCACCATCGACTGTATCGCGAGCGACCACGCGCCCCATCACGAGGACGACAAGAACGTCGAATTCAACTATGCGGCATTCGGGATCAGCGGGCTCGAGACGAGCTTTGCGCTCTCGTATACGCAGCTCGCGGCGAGCGGAGCGCTCACCCTTCCCGCCCTCGCGGAGAAGATGAGCGGGGCGCCCGCGCGCATTTTGGGTCTTGAAGGCGGGAAGATCGAAGTCGGCGCGCCCGCCGACCTCACCGCCGCAGACCTCAACGAGACGTGGACGGTAGACCCCAAGGAGTTCGCGTCCAAGGGAAAGAACACCCCCTTTGCGGGGAGAGAGGTCCGCGGCAGGGTCAAGCTCACCGTCGTGGACGGCGCCGTCAAATACGAGGAGAAACGCGCATGATCGTCGACAAGCTCATCGAAAAGATCGCCGAGAGACAGAACCCCACCTGCGTCGGGCTCGATACTTCCTTCGACTACCTGCCCGAATCCATGCAATCGGGAGCGGGGACGGCGGAGGAGCGGGCAAGGGCGGTGTTCGCCTTCAACAGGGGGATCACGGACGCCGTCTGCGACATCGTCCCCGCCGTCAAGGTGCAGATCGCCTACTACGAGACGCTCGGAGCCGCGGGGCTCGATTGCTTCGTCCGCACCTGCGAATACGCGCGGGGGAAGGGGCTCGTCGTCATCGCGGACGCCAAGCGCAACGACATCGGCGCGACGGCGACGCAGTACGCGGGGGCGTTTCTCGAAGAGAAGGGCGCGCTCCCGTGCGACTTCCTCACCGTCAACGGTTACCTCGGCACGGACGGGATCCTTCCCTTCGTCGAGGAATGCAAAAGGAGCGACAGGGGGATCTTCGTCCTCGTCAAGACGAGCAATCCCTCCTCGGGCGAATTGCAGGACCTCCGCCTCGCGGACGGTCGCACCGTGTACGAGTGCATGGGCGACATGGCGGAGCGCTGGGGCGCGGGAACGGAGGGGAAGTACGGCTATTCGCGCGTGGGCGCGGTCGTCGGCGCGACCCACCCCGAGCAGGCAAAGGTGCTCCGCGAACGGCTTCCGCATACCTTCTTCCTCGTGCCGGGGTACGGCGCGCAGGGCGGAAACGCCGAAATGCTCAAAAATTGCTTCCGCGGCGGCGGAATGGGCGGGATCGTGAACAACTCCCGCGGGATCCTCTGCGCCTACAAAAAGCGCGGGGGGGAATACGACGAGGCGGCGCGCCGTGCCGCGCTCGACATGAAGGCGGACCTTCTGTCCGTGACGGGGGAGATATGCGCGAAGTAAACGCAGTCGTCTTGGAAAACGCCCGCATCGCCGAGGACATCTATTCGCTCACCTTCGCGTGCGGCGAGCAGATCCCCGTGCGGGCGGGGCAGTTCTGCATGGTGGGCATTCACGGATACCCGCTGCGCCGCCCCATCGCCGTGTGCAAGGCGGAGGGGGAGCGCATCACCGTGTGCTACCGCCTCAAGGGCAAGGGAACGAGGACGCTCGCCGAGACGTATAAGCCGGGCGAGGCGCTCTCCGTGCTCCTTCCGCTCGGGAACGGGTTCCGCCTCGGAAACGAGAAGAAAATTGCCGTCGTGGGCGGGGGTGTGGGCGTGTTCCCGCTCGTCGCCGCCATCCGCGAATTTGCGCCCGAGAGGAAGGTTTTTGCCTACATGGGGTTCCGAAACCGCGCGGCGGTTTGCATGGAATACGAGATGCGCCGCGGCGAAAGGCTCGTTTTATGCACGGACGACGGCTCCGCCGGAAAGCATGCCACCTCGGTGCAGGCGTTCATGGAGGACGTCGAAGAAATCGAGCCCGATGCGGTGCTCGCGTGCGGTCCCGTACCCATGCTCCGCGCGTTGAAGAGCGCGACGGCGGGGCGGAACTTCCCCGTCTATGTCTCGCTCGAGGAGAGAATGGGCTGCGGAATCGGCGCCTGCCTCGTGTGCGTGTGCAATAAAAAGGACGGAAGCCGTGCCCGCGTCTGCAAGGACGGACCGGTATTCGAGATCGGCGAGGTGGAACTCTGATGGCGGATCTTCGCGTGACCCTCTGCGGGAAGGAACTGAAAAATCCCGTCATACCCGCCTCGGGGACCTTCGGGTTCGGGCGGGAATACAACGAAATATATGACATCTCGGCGCTCGGCGCCGTCGCGACGAAGGGGCTCACCCTCCTTCCCCGCCTCGGAAACCCCGTTCCCCGCATTGCGGAGAGCAGGGGGGTCATTCTGAACGCCGTGGGGCTGCAGAATCCCGGCGTGGAGAGCTTCATCGCCAACGACCTGAACTGGCTCAAGGGCAAGACGCGGGTCATCGCCAACGTGGCGGGGAGCTCGCTCGAGGACTACGGCGCCATCTGCGCGAGGCTCAAGGGGCTCGTCGACTTCATCGAGCTCAATATCTCCTGCCCCAACGTCAAGTGCGGGGGCATGACCTTCGGCGTCCGTCCCGAGAACGTCGAGGAGGTCACCCGTATCGCCAAGTCCGCCTGCGGGGATACCCCGCTCATCGTCAAGCTGTCCCCCAACGTCGAGAGTATTGCGGCGAACGCGCGCGCTGCGGAGCGGGGCGGTGCGGACTGCATTTCGCTCGTCAACACCTTCACGGGCATGGCGGTGGACATCGAGAGCCGCCGTCCCGTGCTCGCCAACAACACGGGCGGGGTCTCGGGAACGGGCATCAAGCCCATCGCGGTGCGCATGGTGTACGAAGCCGCGCATGCGGTCTCCCTTCCCGTCATCGGCATGGGCGGGATCGCCTGCGCCGAGGACGCCGTCGAGTTTCTGATGGCGGGCGCCGTCGCCGTTCAGGTCGGGACGCAGAACTTCACCGATTCGCTCGCCTGCCTCAAGATCGTCGAGGGGCTCGGCGCATGGTGCGACCGCCACGGCGTTTCCTCCGTCTCCGAACTCACGGGGACGCTCAAACTGTGGTAAAAGGAGAAGATATGACGTATCGGCAGAAATTTATCCGCTTCATGGTGGAAAACGAGGTGCTCCTCTTCGGCGACTTTACGTTGAAGAGCGGGCGGCGGGCGCCCTACTTCGTCAACACGGGGAAGTACCGCACGGGCGCGCAGATCGCCCAGCTCGGCGAATACTATGCGGAGTGCTATCTCGAACACGGGGTAAGCGCGGATACCCTCGTCGGTCCCGCCTACAAGGGGATCCCGCTCGCGGTCGCGACGGGCATCGCGCTCGCGACCAAGCACGGCGTCGACGTCGGCTTCTGCTTTGACAGGAAGGAGGTGAAGGACCACGGCGAAGGGGGGCTCTTCGTCGGGCAGAAGCTGAACGCGGGGGACAGGGTCTGTATCGTCGAGGACGTGATGACCTCGGGCAAGGCGCTCCGCGAAATTCTGCCCAAGCTCCGCGCGGAGGCGGATGTGAAGGTCTCCGCCATGCTCATCTCGGTGGACAGACAGGAGAAGGGCACGGGCGAGCGCTCCGCCGTCGCCGAGGCGAAGGAGGAATTCGGCATCGACGTGTATTCCATCGTCACGATGGAGGACGTCATGCAGGCAATCGAGGACGGGGTCATCGCGGGGAAGGAATATCTTCCCGCCATGCGCGCCTACCGCGAACGGTACGGGGCATAAATCCCCGTTGCGGGATAGTCTGAAATATGACCATATTGGGCAAAAAAATGCGCCCGCCGTATACAACGGCGGGCGCGTTTTCTATGCTGTTTATTCCTTGGGTTTCAGGCTCTGGAGCACGCTCTCGGGCGCCTGTTCGTAGCGCGCGAACGTCTCGGAGAACCGTCCTCTGCCCTGCGTCATGGAGCGGAGGGAGGTGGCGTAGGTCTGCAATTCGCCCTGCGGCGCCTCCGCCGTGATCACCTGCATGTCGTCCTGCGTGTCCATGCCGATGATCCTGCCGCGGCGGGTGTTGAGGTCGCCCATGATGTCGCCGACGAACTGTTCGGGGACGGCGATCCGCAGGCGGGAGATGGGTTCGAGGAGGACGGGCTTCGCGTTCTTGATGCCCTCCTTGAAGGCGAGTTCCGCCGCCGCCTTGAACGCGGCTTCGGAGCTGTCGACGGGGTGGAAGCTGCCGTCGAAGAGCACCGCCCTTACGCGGATGACGGGGTAGCCCGCGAGCACGCCGTGCGGCAGGCATTCGGTAATGCCCTTTTCGACGGCGGGAATGTAGTTCTTCGGGACGGTCCCGCCCACGACTTCCTCGGCGAACTCGAAGTCCTTCTCGCACGGCTCGAAGCGCATCTTGACGTGACCGTACTGCCCGTGCCCGCCCGTCTGTTTCTTGTGTTTCCCCTCGGCGGTCGAGGTGGCGCGGATGGTCTCGCGGTAGGCGATGAGGGGAGTGCGGAGCTCCGCCTCGGCGCCGAACTTGGACTTGAGTTTCTTCTGGATGATGTCGAGCTGAATTTCGCCCTGCCCGCCGAGCAGCGTCTCGCCCGTCTCGGGATTCTTCGTCACGGTGAAGCTCTTGTCCTCCTCGGTGAGCCTTGCGAGACCCGAGAACACCTTGTCCTCGGTGCCGCGCACCTTGGCATACGCCGCCATGAAGAGGACGGGCTTGGGGAAGGGAATTTCGTCGAATTTCACGGGATTATCGGGGTCGCACAGCGTGTCGCCCGTGCCCGTGTTCGCGAGCTTGGAGACGGCGCCGATGTCGCCCGCTCCCAATTCGGAGACGGTATCGAGCTTCTTGCCCCTGACGAGGTAGATGGCATTGATGCGCTCCTGCGTGTCGGTATTGGGATTGTACACGGTCATGCCCGTCTTGAGGGTGCCGCGGCAGACGCGGAGATAGTTCATCTTGCCCACGAAGGGGTCGACGGCGGTCTTGAATACCTGCGCGGCAAACGGGGCGTTCTCCTCGCAGCGGATCCCGATGACGGCGTCCTTTTTCAAGTCGGTCGCGGGGACTTCGCCGCGCTCCGCCGCCTCGGGCATGTACTTCACGATCTCGTTCATGAGGTTGATGACGCCCTTGTTGAGGAGTGCGCTGCCCGCCATGACGGGAATGACGCCGATGTTGAAAATTCCCTTGCGGATCCCGTGGATGGTGTCCTCGCGGGAGAGGAAGCCGTTCTCGAAGTACTTTTCGAGGAGGACGTCGTCGTTCTCCGCGGCGGTCTCCATGAGGGAAGCCTGCATGATCTCGAGGTCGCGCCCGTAAATTTCGGGCACGGCGATCTCCTCATATCCCGTGTTGGAGAAGCGGTACGCCTTCCCCGTGAGGGCATTCACGATGCCCGTCATCTTGTTCCCCTCCATGATGGGGATCTGGATGGGCGCGATCTTCCCCTTGTACTTTTCCTGAAGGGCGCGGACGGTGCCCTGATAGTCCGCATTCTCCTTGTCCATGCCGTTGATGAACACGACGAGCGGCTTCTTCGCGCGAAGGCACGCCGAGATCGCCTTTTCGGCGCCGACGGTCACCGTGCCGCCCGCACCCGTCACGACGAGCGCGGCGCCGCAGGCGCGCAGGGCGGAGTTGAATTCCCCCTCGAAGTCGTAGAACCCGGGCACGTCGAGAAGATTGATCTTGGTGTCGAGCCAAGTCGTGCTCGCGAGCGAGAGGGAGATGGACATCTTGCGGGCGATCTCCTGTTCGTCGAAGTCGGAGACGGTGGTGCCGTTGTCCGTTCTGCCCATGCGCTCGATGGAGCCGCCGTTGAAGAGGATCGCCTCGAAGAGAGTGGTCTTGCCCTCGCCGCTGTGACCGACGATCGCGATGTTGCGGATATTATTTGCCGGAATGCTCATATAGTTCCCCTTACCTGTATTTGCGACGCTTCGCGACGCTTCCCTTCCATTATACAGCAATTCGGGAAAAAATCAAGGGGGAAATCCGAAAAATGCTCCCAATTTTTGTGAAATTTCAAAATTTTTTCGGGGAAGCGGGGAAGGACGCAAAAAAAGGAACGGCTCGCGCCGTTCCCGCTTCCTCATTTCTTCACGAGGTATGCGCCGCTCTTCCATGCGACGCCCGCCTTCTTTCCGACCTTGTAATAGCCGTTTCCCATCTGGTCGAACACGAACGCGCCGAGCTTGCCCGCGTCGATTTTTCCCTTTTCGTCGAGCACCTTCTCGTCGGCGAGGACGTCCACGATCTTGCCGAGCACCCGAAGCCCGTACGGCTGCCGCTGGATCTCGGCGACGGTGCACGCGAGCGTGAGGGGATACTCCGCGATGACGGGCGCGTCGACAGCGTCGCATTTTTCCGCATGCAGACCCGTCCGCGCGAACTTGTCGGGGACCTTGCCCCCCGAGACGATCCCGAGATAGTCGGAAACGTCCAGCGTGTCCGTCCCGGGGACGGCGAGGGTGAACGCCCCGCGCGCCTTGAGGTTGGCGACCGTCTTGTGCGATTCCTCAAGGTTGAGCGCGACCATGTCCTCCGCGCAGATCCCGCCCCAAGCCATCATCATGAGGTCGGGCGAGCCGTCCTCGTTGTAGGTGCCGATCATGTAGGTCGGCATGGGAAACAGATAGGGTTTGACTCCGAAATGTTTCATAACTTCCTCCCTGCATGGAATTGTACCCCGCCCGCCCGCGTTTGTCAAGTGAAATTTTTCGGGGGAGAGGGCGGCTATTCGCGGTCGGTGTTTTTATACTCCGTTCCCCAATCCGCCATCGCGTCGATGACGGGGCGGAGGGAACTTCCGAGCGGAGAGAGAGAATACTCCACGCGCGGCGGAACTTCGGCAAAGACCGTTCGCTCGACAAGTCCGTCCCTTTCGAGCGCGCGCAGGTTGTCCGTCAGAACTTTTTTACTGATCGAGGGGATCGTCTTGATAAAATCACGGAAACGCTGGTTGCCATTGTAGACCAAATTTCGTATCATTAACAGTTTCCATTTGTTGCCGATGAGTTGTACAGTCGTCGCAACGGGGCATTCGGGCAGTTCGTCTTTTGTCAACATGATCGTTACCTACCTTATGGAAGTCGCTTTGAGTGTATCATAAATCGGAATATGTGTCAATAGTTTCAAACAGAAACTATGTTACAAATTTATTATCGGATAATCAAAAAGTAACCTTCTTGCATTTCTTTCGCCTACCTGCTATACTATGGGTGTAATCGGCAAGGTTACAGATCATTTTTCGGAGGTCAAAATGGCAAATTACAACAAGGTCAGCGAAAAAAACGAAGCGCGCACCGAACTGCACGACGCGCTTCATCTCACGGGCGCGGAAGTCAGCGTCAACGTGCTCCCCGCGGGTGCGAGCGTTCCTTTCGTGCATGCGCACAAACAGAATGAGGAGATCTACGGGATCCTCGAGGGGGAGGGTCACGCCGAAATCGACGGGGAGTGCGTCCCGATAACGGCAGGGGATTGGCTTCGCATTTCTCCCGCCGCAAAGCGCAGATTTTTCGCCTCGGAGAAGCATGCGGTCAAGTACGTCTGTATTCAGGTCAAGGCGGGCTCGCTCGGCGCTTTCACCGCTTCGGACGCTATCATCGGATAGCCCACACCAAGACGGGAGGGGGCATGTCCGAGATGCCCCCTCAATCATTGAACGGCGGATATGGATCAAGAACAAAGACGAAAGGATCTTATCAAGTTTCTCCTCGCCGAGCGGAACGCACAAGCGGAAATTCCCGACGACGAATATTCGCAAAAGCGCCTCTTGCGCGCGCTTTTCAACGTGCGGGAGCCGCGCGCGGCGAGCGAACCCATGGGGCAATTGCGGACGGAAGGACCGAAAAGAGAGACAGACAAAAGCCTGTCTCTCTTTTGGTGCACCCGGCGGGAATCGAACCCACAACCTTCGCCGTCGGAGGGCGACACTCTATCCAATTGCGCTACGAGTGCATCGGTTTGATTATGAAATTTTATGGTACGGTTTTCTGTTTATCGAACACCCTTCGCCGTACTTCGTCGCTTAACGCTCCTCGTGCGACAAGAATGTCGTACTTCGTCGCTTAACGCTCCTCGTGCGACAAGAATGTCGTACTTCGTCGCTTAACGCTCCTCGTGCGCCGCTACGCGTCGTCGGGCGGAGGGCGACACTCTTGGGAGTTGCGCTACGAGTGCATTTCTTTTTTCGGTCTATATGATATTGTCGGATTTCAACTTGCAAAAACCGTCGGGGTGTTCGCCCGCGTGCAATCATTATAGCATATCCCGCGAAAAAATGCTTTATATTTTTGCGGAAATATGGTAAAATGAAGAAAAAATTTTCGGGCAAAGGAGAAGCGGGGAAGAACATGGCGCAGACGGTCGTTGTCGGAATGAGCGGAGGGGTGGACAGCTCGGTCGCGGCGCTCCTTCTGAAGGAGGCGGGCTATCGGGTCGTCGGGCTCTTCATGCGCAACTGGGAGGAGCGCGACGCAAACGGCGCGTGCTCGGCGGACGACGACTTCGAGGACGTGAAGCGCGTCTGCGCCCGCCTCGATATACCCTACTACACCGTCGACTTCTCGGCGGAGTACCGCGAGCGGGTGTTCTCGCACTTCCTCGAGGAATACGCCGCGGGGCGGACCCCCAATCCCGACGTGCTCTGCAACCGCGAGATAAAGTTCGGACCCTTCAAGGAGTACGCCGCGGCTCTCGGGGCGGACTTCGTCGCGACGGGGCACTACTGCGGGGTGGAGCACGGAGACGGCGTGCACCGCCTTCTGAAGGCGCGCGACACCGAAAAGGACCAGACATACTTCCTCAACCAGCTCACGCAGGAACAGCTCGGCGGCGTCCTCTTCCCGCTCGCGGAGCTCACAAAGCCGCAGGTCCGCGCCATTGCCGAGCAAAACGGGCTTTCCACGGCGGGGAAGAAGGATTCGACGGGCATCTGCTTCATCGGGGAGCGGAATTTCCGCAATTTTTTGCGGGAATACCTGCCCGCCCGCCCCGGGAAGATCGTCACGCTCGCGGGGGAGGAAGTCGGCGAGCACATCGGGCTCATGTACTACACGATAGGGCAGCGGCGCGGGCTCGACCTCGGCGGAAGAAGGGGGGAAGAAGGGCGCTGGTTCGTCGTGAAGAAGGACCTTAAACGCAACGTCCTCGTCGTCTCCCACGGCGACGAGAGCCCGCTCTTTTCGGACGGCTGCTCCGTCTCGGACATGAACTATATCCCCGCGCCGCCCGCGGAGGTCTTTCGGTGCACGGTGAAGGTCCGCTACCGCCAGAGCGAGCAGGGCGCGACGGTGCGGCGGACGGAGCACGGCGCCGAGATCGAATTCGACGAGCCGCAGCGCGCCGTCACCGAGGGGCAATATGCCGTTTTGTACGACGAAAGGGCGTGCCTCGGCGGCGGGGTCATCGAGCGGGTTTGGAGGAAGAAATGAACGGGAAACGGTACGACGAAACCGCCCTTCTCAAATACGGGTTTTGTGCGGACGGGGTGGGGTTTTCGCTCGAAAAACAGCTCCCGTGCGGGCTGCTTTTCCGCATGCGCGTCACGCCCGAGAAGGAAGAGACGGAGCTCTGGGACCCGCTCTCGGGGGAGCCCTACGTCCTGCACCGCGTCGAGGATGCCGCGGGGGAGTTCGTCGGGCGGGTGCGCGAGGAGTTCGCGCGGGAGACGGAAAGGATTCGCTCCGCGTGTTTTCCCGAGGTGCTCTTCCCCGAGGCTGCCGCCGCACAGCTCGCCGACTATCTTTTGAAGACATACGGCGACGAGCCCGAATTTTTGTGGGAGCAATATCCCGACTACGCGATCTGGCGGAGAAAGGACAACCGCAAGTGGTATGCCCTCGTGGGCAGGGTGGAGCGGAAGAAGCTCGGGCTCGAGAGCGGCGACACGCCCATTCTCGACTTCCGAATGGAGCCCGCCGAGCTCGACCGCCTCGTTGACGGCGCGAAGTTCTTTCGCGGCTGGCACATGAACAAGAAGCACTGGTGCACGGTGCTCCTCGACGGGAGCTTCTCCATGGGCGAGCTCGTTCCCCTCTTGGAGAAGAGCTACCGCCTCGCGGCGGGAAAATGAAGGTATAAACGGGCGAAAAGCTGTCCATAACCTCCGCGCAAGAAGGACGCGGAGGTGTTTTTATGAAGAAATTCTTGGTGTGCACGGTTATCATCGCTGCAATTGCGGGGCTCGCGCTCGGATTCGGGAAGCGGGAGACGGCGGGGGGAGCGGAGGCATATCTGCGCGTCCATATCCGCGCCAACTCCAACTCGCAGGAAGATCAGGAAGTCAAATATAGGGTGCGCGACGCGGTCGTGACCTTCCTCACCCCCGAGATCTCGGGCTGCGAAACGAAGGAGGACGCGATGGCGCTCATCGGGCGCGAACTTCCCGAAATCGAGCGGGTCGCGGAGCGCGTGCTCGCCGAACACGGATTTTGTTACGGCGCTCGGGCGAGCCTCAAGCGGGAGGAATTTCCCACCCGCGTCTATGAACGGGCGACGCTCGCGGCGGGTGTGTACGACGCGCTCATTCTCGAGCTCGGCACGGGGACGGGGGACAACTGGTGGTGCGTGGTGTATCCCCCGCTCTGCTTTTCGGAGGGGAACGGGAACATCGTATATCGAAGCAAGATCGCCGAGATCATCCGCTCCTTTTACGAATAGATATCACGCGGCGGCGAATCGGCTGCATACGATGGAGCGACCGCACCGTGCATGCGGGGCGGCGGGGGTCTCTACAAATGCAGTGGTTTTGCGGACGGGAGGCGTGGGTGCAGGCGCTCCTCGCCTCCCTTGTCATGTACGGAGCGACGGCGCTCGGCGCGTCCTTCGTGCTGTTCACGAAAAAAGTCCCGTCCACCGTTCTCACCGTTCTCACGGGGGCGGCGGCGGGGATCATGCTTGCGGCGAGCTTCTTTTCCCTGTTGCTCCCCGCTATCGAGGCGGAGGGCGCCCTTCCCGCATTTGTTCCCGCGACGGCGGGGTTTCTTGCGGGCGGCGCCCTTCTCATCGGGTGCGATATCCTTCTCTCGCGGAGAAAGGCGGGGTTCCGCGGGCTCGGCGGAGGGCAGAACGCCCTGCTCTTCTTCGCCGTCACCGTGCACAACGTGCCCGAGGGCATGGCGGTGGGCGTGGCGTTCGCCGCCGCGGGGGAGGGGGGAGCCGTCCTCTCCGCCGTCCTCCTCGCAATCGGCATCGCCGTGCAGAACTTTCCCGAGGGCATGTGCGTCGCCTTTCCTCTCCGCGCGAAGGGGGTGACGCCGTGGAGAAGTTTTCTCTTCTCGCAGGGCTCGGGCGCGGTGGAGATCCCCTCGTGCCTCGTCGGCGCGGCGGCGGCTACCTTCATCGCGGGGCTCATGCCGTGGGCGCTCGCCTTCTCGGCGGGGGCGATGATCGCGGTCGTCTGCTCCGAGCTCATTCCCGAGTGCTTTTCGGGCAACCGCACCCTCGCGTCGCTCGGCGTCGTCGCGGGATTCTGCGCGATGATGGCGCTCGACGTCGCCTTCGGATAAATTTTCCGCCCGAAGTCCATACTGTTCGGTATGGAAGAGAGAGAAGAGGAAAAGAGGGGACCTGCGCATGAGCCCGCCCGCCGCACGGCAATCGTCGTGGGGGGGTCCTCGGGCATCGGGAGGGAGACGGCGCTCCGCCTTCTCGCCCGCGGATACCGCGTGTACAACATCTCGCGGACGGCATTCAAGGGGGAGCGGGTGCATACCGTCTCCGCCGACGCCGCGCAGGAGGGGGAGATGAGCCGCGCGATCGGGAGCGCATGCGCGGAGACGGGCTCCCTCGATCTGCTCGTTTACTCCGCGGGATTCTCGATGGCGGCGCCCTTGGAACACGCGAAGAGCGGGGATTACAGGTACCTCTTCGAGGTCAACTACTTCGGCGCCGTCGAGGCGCTCCGCGCCGCCGCGCCCTTCCTGAAAAAGCGGGGCGGGAGGGCGGTGCTCGTCGGCTCCTTGGGCGGGGACATGCCCATTCCCTTCGACGGGTTCTATTCCTCCTCCAAGGCGGCGCTCTGCATGCTCGCGCGGGAGAGCGACTTGGAACTCCGCGCAAGCGGCGTGCGGGTGTGCGCGCTCCTGCCCGGCGGCACGGCGACCGACTTCACCTACAACCGCCGCGTGTACGGCGAGGAGGAGAACGGGGGATATGCTCCCTCGGTGAAGAAGGCGAGCGCCGCCCTCGCGAACATGGAACAGGGCGGCATGGAGCCCTCGCTCGTCGCGGAAGCGATCATCAAGCTCGCCGAAAAGCGCAATCCGCCCCCCGTCTCCGTCGCGGGCGGGAAGAACGGCGCCGCGCGATACCTGTATAAGCTCCTGCCCGAGCGCCTCACCGACTGGCTCGTACGGAAGAAGTTTAATCAGAAATAAGTTTCGCGCGGATTTCTTTTGCTACACAAAAAATCCGCGCGAGGAAAAGCATATTTTCCGCGTCATTCTGAGCGTAGCGAAGAATCCCGAGAAACGAAGTCCGAACTTTCATCTTCGGGATTCTTCACCCGCCGCAAGGGCAGCGGCGGGTTCAGAATGACGCGTAGGACAAGGGGCAGCAGCGGGTTCAGAATGACGCGTAGGACAAGGGGCAGCAGCGGGTTCAGAATGACCCGTAGGACAGGCTCCGCCCACCCCCGCCCTTGCGGGCACCCCCTCCACCGGAGGGGGCTCCGCCGCTACGCTCCTCGTGTTGCGCTTTGGCGCGATAGGGGGGGTGGATAGGGTATAACGCGAGCGAATCGCGGGGTTTCTGTCATTTCGACGACGCGTAGCGGCGCACGAGCCGCAAAGGCTGTCATTTCGAGCGGAGCGGAGTAGCGCACGAGCAATGGGCGAGTGCGGTACGGAGCGAAGTCGAGAAATCTACGGCTTAATGACGCAGAATTCGGCTTCATCTATAAGGTTAAGATGTCTCGACTACGCTCGACATGACACTCTTATTGTACGCCGTGACGGTATATGCCCACCCCCGCCCTTGCGGGCACCCCCTCCACCGGAGGGGGCTCCGTCGCTACGCTCCTCATGTCGCGCTTTGGCGCGATAGGGGGGGTGGGAACACAAATGACGCTTCGCCTCTTTTTATACCCTCTCCCTTTCCAAGGGGGAGGGGTAGGGGAGGGGGTTGGCGTGTGTTCCACGAGTGGCGACGAGAAGGGCATGCGTTCTGCGTCATTCTGAGCGTAACGAAGAATCCCGATAAACGAAGTCCGAATTTTCATCTTCGGGATTCTTCACCCGCCGCAAGGGCATCGGCGGGTTCAGAATGACGCGTAGGACAGGCTCCGCCCACCCCCGCCCTTGCGGGCATCCCCTCCACTGGAGGGGGCTCCGTCGCTACGCTCCTCGTGTCGCGCTTTGGCGTGATAGGGGGGGTGGGTAGATGGGGGACGAGTGGGCTTATAACCTCATTCCGAGGCTCCGCAAGGAGCCGAGCGAATCTTATGCTCACAGATTCACTCACCCCCTTCGGGGGTTCGGAATGAGGTAACTGACATTCAGCGGGGTGGAATGAGGTGCTCTCTCACCTTCCGCAAAAATTTGTCCCATTTTATTCCTTCATTTGCTTGACGGAAGGGGGGGGTTCGCTATAATAGTGTCGCAACAAAAGTTGCAACAAACGACGAAACAAAAGGGAGGAAACACCAATGAAGGGAAGATTCTTTGCCGCGGTCCTCTGCGCGGCGGTGGCATGCACGGCGCTCGCGGCGTGCGGCGAAAAGGGCAACGGGAACGGCGAGGGGAACCCCGAGGAGTCCGCCGTCGTCCTCACGAAGGACACCGATTTCGACGCGCTCGTCTCGGACAAGGTGACAAAGGAGCAGTGGAACGCGGCGTTCACCGACGAGGCGTTCGCGGGCGTGACGGTGGATTTCGCCTCGCGGGGGTTTGAGCTCGAGACGAGCTTCGGCTACAAAAAGACGGCGGACGGGTGCGATCTCTGCTTCCTCGTCGACATGGGCGAGGAATCGAACGACATGATCGCGCGCGTTGTCGGAACGCAGGCGACCCAATACATGAAGGTGGGCGACGCATACTACTATGAGACGGTGGACTTGAGCGGCGACGAGCACAAGGTGGACAGGGAATGGGCGATGACCTTCCGCCTCTACGTCGCCTACGACTTCGCGGGGCAGTTCGACGCGTTCACCTATGACGAGACCGCGCACGCCTACGTCTATGAGGGCGACACGGTGGAAGTTCCCTACACGCCCATGGAAGCGGTGGCAAATCGCTACACCGTCTCCTATGCGACGCTGAAGTTCGCGGGCGGCAAGCTCGCCTATGCCAAGGTGAAGGTCTCCAACGGCGAGGAAGAGGTCTTTCATTACTACGATTACGGCAAGACGCAGGTCGTCATTCCGACGAACGCCCTGCCCGCGGACGACGTCGAAGGTCTCTTCTAAAATCATTCCGAAAAGTCCCCCTCATTCGCTTGACGGAAGAGGGGGATTTTTGTTATAATATTGTCATGAAAAGGGCAATTGTGTTTTTCCGCCCGGCGCGGAGAAATCAAACGGAACATTCGCTTGAAACGGCAGATTTTTTCGCGTAGAAAAGACCTGCCCCCTTTTCTTTTTCGGAGGTGAAACGTGAAGAAGGTAGCCATCGTCATGGGCTCGGATTCCGACCTTCCCGTCGTCGAAAAGGCGTTCGGCGTGCTCGATGAATTCGGGATCCCCTACGAAGTGCACGTATACTCGGCGCACCGCACGCCGGTGGAGGCGCGCGCGTTCTCGACGCATGCCGCGCAGAACGGGTTCGGCGTCATCATCGCGGCGGCGGGCATGGCGGCGCACCTCGCGGGCGCAATCGCGGCGAACACCGTGCTCCCCGTCATCGGCATTCCCGTAAAGAGCGGGGGGCTCGGCGGAATGGACGCGCTCCTCTCCACGGTGATGATGCCCCCGGGGATCCCCGTCGCCACGGTCGGGATCGACGGCGCGAAGAACGCGGCGTATCTCGCGGCGCAGATCCTCGCGGTGGAGGACCCCGAACTCACGGGGAAGATCATGCGTGCGCGCGCTTCCGCGGCGGCACAGGTCCTCGACAAGGACATGACGCTCGTGAAGAAATACAACAAATAGACAAAGCGGAAAATCTAAGGAGGATATCATGGAAAAGAAAGAGCAGCTCTATGAAGGAAAGGCGAAGAAAGTTTTCGCCACGACCGACCAAAACCTTGTCATCGTCTCGTACAAGGACGACGCGACCGCATTCGACGGGCTCAAGAAGGGGACCATCGTCGGAAAGGGCGTCGTGAACAACCGCATGACCAACATGATGATGCAGCTCCTCGAACAGCACGGCGTTCCCACGCATTTCGTGAAGGAGCTCTCCGACCGCGACACCGTCGTGAAGAAGGTGAAGATCGTGCCGCTCGAGGTCATCATCCGCAACGTCTCCGCGGGCTCGTTCGCCAAGCGCTACGGCGTCGAGGAGGGCATCGTGTTCGACGAGCCCACCATCGAGTTCTCCTACAAGAACGACGACCTGCATGACCCGCTCATCAACTCCTATCACGCGCTCGCCCTTCATCTTGCGAGCAAGAAGGAGATCGAGACCATCAAGGCGTACGCCTTCAAGGTAAACGAAGTCCTCAAGGAGTACTTCCTCACCATCGGCGTGAAGCTCATCGACTTCAAGCTTGAGTTCGGGCGGCTCCCCGACGGGACCATCGTGCTCGCGGACGAAATTTCGCCCGACACCTGCCGCTTCTGGGACGCCAAGACCAACGAGAAGCTCGACAAGGACCGCTTCCGCCGCGATCTCGGCGGCGTCGAGGACGCGTATAGAGAGATCTTCGCGAGAGTTACGGGAAAGTGATCCGCCCCCCGCGGACCCGAATGGAGAAAAAATATGTCACAGGTTCATGAAGAATGCGGCGTGTTCGGGATCTTCGCGCCCGAAAAGCAGGACGTCGCCTCCACCGCCTATTATGCGCTCTTCGCGCTCCAGCACCGCGGGCAGGAATCGGCGGGCATCGTCGTCAACGACGACGGCGTGTTCACTTCCTACAAGGACGAGGGGCTCGTCAACGACGTGTTCACGGCGGACAACCTCGCCCGCCTCGGGAAGGGCAACATGGCGATAGGGCACGTCCGCTACTCCACCACGGGGTGCGGCGGGCGGGAGAACGCCCAGCCCATCGTCGTCAACCACTTAAAGGGCAACATGGCGCTCGCGCACAACGGCAACCTCGTCAATTCGTACGAGCTCCGCAGCGAGCTCGAGAACGAGGGGAGCATCTTCCACACGACCACCGACACCGAGGTCATCTCCTACATCATCACCAAGGAGCGCGTGAAGTCCCGCTCCATCGAGGAGGCGGTGCTCGGCGCGATGGACAGGCTGAAGGGGGCGTATTCCCTCGTCGTGATGTCTCCCTCCAAGCTCATCGCCGCGCGCGACCCGCACGGCTTCCACCCGCTCTGCTACGGGCAGAGGGAGGACGGCGCCTACGTCGTCGCCTCCGAGAGCTGCGCGCTCGACGCCATCGGCGTGAAACTCGTCCGCGAGCTCGACCCCGGCGAGATGCTCGTCATCACGCGGGACGGGCTCAAGAGCGACCGCTCGCACTGCGGCGGGAAGAAGAGCCTCTGCGTGTTCGAGTACCTGTACATCGCCCGCCCCGATTCCGTCATCGAGGGGAAGTCCGTCCACGAGGCGAGAAAGCAGGCGGGGCGGTTCCTCGCGCGGAAGTACAAGATCGACGCCGACGTCGTCGTGGGTGTCCCCGATTCGGGGCTCGACGCCGCCTACGGCTATGCGGAGGCTTCGGGCATTCCGTACGCCATCGGGTTCATCAAGAATAAGTACATCGGAAGGACGTTCATCGCCCCCGGTCAGGCGGCGCGCGAGGACAGGGTGCGCATCAAGCTGAACGTGCTCCGCTCGGCAATCGACGGCAAGCGCGTCATTCTCGTGGACGACAGCATCGTCCGCGGCACGACGTGCGCGCGCATCGTCCACATGCTCCGCAACGCGGGCGCCAAGGAAGTCCACATGCTCTCCTCCGCTCCCGCCTTCCTCAACCCGTGCTATTACGGGACGGATATCGACTCGCGGGATAACCTCATCGCCTGCCATCACTCCGTGCCCGAGATCGCCGAGATCATCGGGGCGGACAGCGTCGGATACCTCGACCTCGCAGATGTCGCCTTCCTCACGGGCGGCGACGGCACGGGGTTCTGCACGGCTTGCTTCGACGGCAACTATCCGACCGAGGCGCCCGTCGCGAGCGCGAAGAACAGGTTCGAGCGCCCCATCTCGGAAAATCCGAAATTCAAGAACAGATAAGTCCGCAAGCGGGAGACCCAAAATGGAGAAAAGTTATTCGGAAAGCTACAAGAAGGCGGGCGTGGACATCACCGCGGGATATCGCGCGGTGGAACTCATGAAAAAGCACGTCGCCCGCACCGTTCCCGAGGGGGAAGAGGTCATCGGCGGCTTCGGGGGGCTGTTTCCCCTCGACGTCGCGGGAATGGAGGAGCCCGTGCTCGTCTCGGGCACGGACGGCGTCGGCACCAAGCTGCGCATCGCCCAACTGCTCGGCAGGCACGACACCATCGGCATCGACTGCGTCGCCATGTGCGTGAACGACATCGTCTGTTGCGGCGCCAAGCCGCTCTTCTTCCTCGACTACATCGCCTGCGGAAAGAACATTCCCGAGAAGATCGCGGACATCGTGGGCGGCGTCGCCGAGGGCTGCGTGCGCGCGGGCTGCCGCCTCGTCGGGGGCGAAACGGCGGAACATCCCGGCACCATGCCCGAGGACGACTATGACATCGCGGGTTTCGCGGTGGGCGCGGTCGACCGCAAGAAGCTCATCGACGTCAACACCATGCGGGAGGGGGACGTCATGCTCGCCCTTCCCTCGACGGGGGTACATTCCAACGGGTTCTCCCTCGTGCGGAAGGTGTTCGACATCGAGCACGCCGACCTGAAGGCCCCCGTGAAGGAGCTCGGCGGGAAGTCTCTCGGGGAAGTCCTCCTCGAGCCGACGGCGATCTATGTCAAGCCCATGCTCGCCCTCTTCGGGCGGGTGAACGTGAAGGGCGTCTCGCACATCACGGGCGGCGGATTCTATGAGAACATGCCCCGCTCCCTTCCCAAGGGGCTCGGCGTGCGGATCGAAAAGAGGGACGTAAAGACGCCCGCCATATTCCCGCTCATTCAAAAAATCGGGAACATCTCGGAGCACGACATGTTCAATACCTTCAACATGGGGGTCGGAATGAGCGTCGTCGTCGCCGAAAAGGATGTCAAGACCGCGCTGGAAGTGCTCCGCGACAACGGCACCGAGGCATACGTCCTCGGGAAGATCGTCAGGGGCGACGGCGTGGAGATTGCATGAGCGCCGTCCGCATCGCCGTCCTCTGTTCGGGCGGCGGAACCAATTTACAGGCGATCTTGGACGCCGCGCGCGCGGGGAACCTTCCCCACGGGCAGGTCGTCCTCGTCGTCGCCGACAGCAGGGAAGCATACGCCCTCGAGCGCGCGAAAAATTTCAACGTCGAGACCGCCGTGTTCGACAAGCGGGACTATCCCCGCGCCGAGCGCGAAGCCGCCATTCTTGCCGCATTGAAGGGGCATGAGATCGGGCTCGTCGTGCTCGCGGGATTCATGACGGTGCTCTCGCCCGCCTTCGTGAAGGAATACGAGGGGAGGATCGTCAACATTCATCCCGCCCTTTTGCCGAGCTTCGGCGGGGTGGGAATGTACGGGCTTCACGTCCACGAGGCGGTGCTCGCCCGCGGCGTGAAGGTGACGGGCGCCACGGTGCACTATGTCACCGAGGAATGCGACGGCGGACCCATCATCGCCCAGAAGGCGGTCGAAGTGAGGGAGGGGGACACCCCCGAAGTACTCCAGCAGCGCGTCATGCGCGAGGCGGAGTGGATCATCTACCCGCAGGCTATCGAGAACGTGTGTAAAAAACTCAAAGGAGAAAGGATATGAGCCAAAGAAAATCTCTCGCGCGCGCCATGGGTGCGTGCAGCTATCCCGGCAGGGGGATCGTCGTCGGAAAGACGTCGGACGGAAAGAAGGCGGTCTTTGCCTACTTCATCATGGGCAGGAGCGCCAATTCCCGCAACCGCGTGTTCGCATGCTATGGCGACGAGGTAAAGACGGAGCCCTTCGACGCCTCCAAGGTCGAGGACCCCTCCCTCATCATCTATTCGCCCGTCAAAGTCGTGGGGAAGGACATCATCGTCACGAACGGCGACCAGACGGACAGCATCGAGCAGTCCTTAAAGGGCGGGCATTGCTTCCGCCATGCGCTCATGGGGCGCACGTTCGAGCCCGATTCCCCCAACTATACGCCCCGCATCAGCGCCGTTCTGCACCTCGGGAAGAGGGTCTCGGACTACACCTATGAGATGTCCGTTCTGAAGTGCGCGGACGGCAAGGGCAAGAAGTGCGAGCGCTTCTTCTTCTGCTTCGAGCCCGAAAACGGCACGGGGCATTACATTCACACGTACAGGAGGGACGGGAACCCCCTTCCCTCCTTCGAGGGCGAACCCGAGCGCGTCAGGCTCGGCAACGACATCAAGGCGATCGCCTCCGAGATCTGGGAAAATCTCGACGCCGACAACAAGATCTCGCTCTATTGCCGCGCCGTCGATCTGCGCACGGGGGAGACGGAGAGCGTGCTCCTCAACAAATACAGGAAATAAGGGGGGCGGATATGAACGAATTTCAGCTCAAATACGGCTGCAATCCCAACCAAAAGCCCGCCCGCATCTTCATGGCGGACGGAAGGGACCTTCCCGTTGAAATTTTGAACGGGAGACCGGGCTACATCAACTTCCTCGACGCGTTCAACTCGTGGCAGCTCGTGAAGGAGATCAGGGAGAACACGGGTCTGTGCGCGGCGACGAGCTTCAAGCACGTCTCGCCGACTTCCGCCGCCGTGGGCAAAAAGCTCCCGCAAGACCTCAAGAAGGCGTGCTTCGTCGACGACATCGAGGGGCTGGACGACAGTCCTCTCGCCTGCGCCTATGCAAGGGCGCGGGGGACGGACCGCATGTCCTCGTTCGGCGACTGGATCGCCCTCTCCGACGAGTGCGACGAGACGACGGCGAAGATCATCGCCCGCGAGGTCTCGGACGGCATCATCGCGCCCGCCTATTCCCCCAAGGCGCTCGCCATTCTGAAGGAGAAGCGCAAGGGGGCATACAACATCGTGAAGATCGACAGGGACTACGTTCCCGAACCCGTCGAGCGCAAGCAGGTGTTCGGCGTGACCTTCGAGCAGGGGCGCAACAACTTCAAAATCGACAGGGAGCTCCTTCAAAATATCGTCACGAAGAACAAGGACCTTCCCGCGGACAAGGCGACCGACCTCATCATCTCACTCATCACGCTCAAGTACACGCAGTCCAATTCGGTGTGCTTCGCCGCCGACGGGCAGGCGATCGGCGTGGGCGCGGGGCAGCAGTCGCGCATCCATTGCACGCGGCTCGCGGCGCAGAAGGCGGACCTCTGGCACCTTCGCCGCCACGAAAAGGTGCTGTCCCTTCAGTTTGCGGACGGCGTCGGCAGACCCGAAAAGAACAACATCATCGACCTGTACCTCTCCGACGACTATGAGGAAGTCTTGGGTGACGGGGTATGGCGCAACAACTTCAAGGTGCGCCCCGAGCCCTTCACCCGAGAGGAGAAGGCGGAATACCTTGCGAAGATCACGGGCGTCTCCTTGGGCAGCGACGCGTTCTTCCCCTTCTCCGACAACATCGAAAGAGCATATAGGAGCGGCGTCTCGTACGTCGCCGAGCCGGGCGGAAGCGTCCGCGACGACCTCGTCATCGAAGCCGCCGACGCCCACGACATGGTGATGTGCTTCACGGGAATGAGACTGTTCCATCACTGAAAAAGTTCACGAAATTCTTTTCGGGGAAAAGAATTTCCGTGAGGAAACGAGCGAAAGCCTTACCCTTCCTCGGGAAGGGGAAGGTGGCACGGCGTAAGCCGGGACGGATGGGGATGGGCAAGGTCTAACGCGAGCGAATCGCGGGGATTTGTCATTTCGACGACGCGTAGCGGCGCACGAGCCGCAGGCGAAGTATGCTCCGCAAGGAGCCGAGTGAATCTTATACTCACGGATACGCTCGCCCTTCGGGCTCGGTATGAGGAACTGAACGCGAGCGAATTGCGGGGATTTGTCATTTCGACGACGCGTAGCGGCGCACGAGCCGCAGGCGAAGTAGCGGAGCAGAGTAGCACATGAGCTACACGGGTTGTCATTTCGAGCGAAGCGAGCGTAAAGCGAGCGAAGTCGAGAAATCTATGCTCAATAATGCAGAAATCGGTTGTGATAATAAGGAATAGATGTCTCGACTACGCTCGACATGACACTATCATACGCCGTTTCGCTAATCCAGCCCACCCCCGCTCTTACGGGCGATTCGGCGGCAGGGACCGCCGAATCCCCGTCGCGCCTTCCGCGCTCCTGTCGCGGCGCGTTCACAGCCCACTGGGCTGCTGAACATGGTGCGCCGCTCCACCTCTCCACCGGAGGGGGGGTACTTCGTCGCTATGCTCCTCGTGTCGCGCTTTGGCGCGATAGGGGGGGGCGACGCGAGCAAACCGATACCTCAACTTGCCCTCCCCCTGCGTCAGGGGGAGGGGTAGGGGAGGGGGTCCGCCCCTATCCCCACAACGGAGCCGAAAAAGGGGAGCCTATCCCCACAACGGAGCCGAAAAAGGGGAGCCTATCCCCACAACGGAGCCGAAAAAGGGGAACCTATTCCCACACGGAAGCAACGGAACAAAGGAAGTCAAGAAACCGATTTCGGGAGAAAAGATATGAACATTCTGGTCATCGGCGGCGGGGGAAGAGAGCACGCCGTCATCAAGACGCTGAAAAAGAGCAAGGATTGCGGGAAGATCTGGTGTCTGCCCGGGAACGGCGGGATCGCCGCCGACGCGGAGTGCTATCCCGTCAAGGCGACCGACCTTGCGGGCATCGTCGCCTTCGCCAAGGAAAAGAAGCCCGACTTCGCCGTCGTCACGCCCGACGACCCCCTCTGCATGGGGCTCGTGGACAGGCTGGAAGAGCTCGGCGTGCCCTGCTTCGGACCGAGTAAAAACGCCGCCGTCATCGAGGGGAGCAAGGTGTTCTCCAAGGAGCTCATGAAAAAGTACGGCATTCCGACGGCGGAGAGCCGCGTGTTCACCGAGGCGGACGAGGCGCTCGCCTACCTCCGCACGTGCGGCTATCCCGCCGTCGTCAAGGCGGACGGGCTCGCGCTCGGCAAGGGCGCCGTCATCGTGAACAGCTTCGGGGAAGCCGAAGTCGCCGTCAAGGACATGATGATCGACAAGATCTTCGGCGAGAGTGGGAGCCGCATTCTCGTCGAGGAATTTCTGACCGGTCCCGAGGTCTCCGTCCTCTCGTTCACGGACGGAAACGTCGTCGTCCCCATGGTTTCCTCGATGGATCACAAGCGCGCGCGGACGGGGGACGAAGGTCCCAACACGGGCGGAATGGGCACGGTGGCGCCCAATCCCTACTATACCGAGAAGATCGCGGAGCAGTGTATGAGGGAAATTTTCCTTCCCACCATCCGCGCGATGAAGGCGGAGGGGCGCACCTTCCGCGGCTGCCTCTATTTCGGGCTCATGCTCACCCCGAACGGTCCCAAGGTCATCGAATACAACTGCCGCTTCGGCGACCCCGAGACGCAGGTCGTCCTGCCCCTTCTTGAGAGCGATCTTCTGAAGATCATGCTCGCGTGCAGGAACGGAACGCTCGCAGAAACGGAGGTGAAATTCTCCTCGGGCGCCGCGTGCTGCGTCGTCCTCGCCTCCGACGGATACCCCCAAAAGTACAAGACGGGGTACGAAATTACCCTTCCCAAGCGGAAGAAGGGGGAGATCTTTGTCGCGGGCGCCCGCCTCGAGGGCGGAAAGCTCGTCACTTCGGGCGGAAGGGTGCTGGGGTGCGTGAGCACCGCGCCCACGCTCGAAGAAGCCGTGAAGGGCGCCTACGCGCTCGCGGACACCGTCCGCTTCGGAAACGCATATAAGCGCGCGGACATCGGCAAGCGTGCCCTTGCCGCGCTCGGAGACTGAATCCCGGAGACTGAATATGGTTTACAGAATTTACGTCGAGAAAAAGGAAGGGTTCGACCACGAGGCGAGGACGCTCCTCTCCGATTGCCGCGAGCTGTTGGAGATCGGGGGGGTAGAGCGCGTCCGCGTCATCAACCGCTACGACGCCGAGGACATCGAGAAGCCGCTCTTCGACCGCTGCGTGCGCACCGTCTTTTCCGAGCCGCAGATGGACAGGGCGACGGAAAACATCGACCTTTCGGGCGCGCATGCGTTCGCGGTGGAGTATCTCCCCGGTCAGTTCGACCAGCGGGCGGACAGCGCGGCGCAGTGCATTCAGCTCATCTCGCAGGGGGAGCGCCCCGTCATCCGCACGGCAAAGCTGTATGCGGTGTACGGCGACGTGACGGAGGAGGAGCTCGCCGCGATCAAGCGGTACGTCATCAACCCCGTCGAGAGCCGCGAGGCGTCCTTTGAACTCCCCGAAACGCTCAAGATCGCGCACCCCGTCCCCGGGGAGGTTCCCGTGCTCCACGGGTTCTTGCAGCTCGACCGCGCGGGGCTCGCCGCATTCGTGAAGCAGTACGCCCTCGCAATGGACGAGGACGACGTCGCGTTCTGCCAAAGCTACTTCATGAAGGAGGGGAGAGATCCCACCCTCACCGAGATCCGCATGATCGACACCTATTGGTCCGATCACTGCCGCCACACCACCTTCCTCACCACCATCGACGCGGTGAAGTTCGACGACCCCGTCCTCGCCTCGGCATTCGACGAATACATGGAGGCAAGGGACGAGATCGGAAGGAAGAAGCCCGTCAACCTCATGGACATCGGCACCATCGCGTGCAAGCTCTTGAAGAAGCGCGGCATGCTCCAAAAGCTCGACGAGAGCGAGGAGATCAACGCCTGCACCGTCAAGATCAAGGTCACGGTGGACGGGAAGGAGGAGGACTGGCTGCTCCTCTTCAAGAACGAAACGCACAACCACCCGACCGAGATCGAGCCGTTCGGCGGCGCCGCGACCTGTATCGGCGGCGCCATCCGCGATCCGCTCTCGGGCAGGAGCTACGTCTATGCCGCCATGCGCGTGACGGGAGCCGCAAACCCGCTCCGCCCCGTGAAGGAGACGATGAAGGGCAAGCTCCCGCAGCGCAAGCTCGTCACGACCGCCGCGGCGGGGTATTCTTCGTACGGCAACCAGATCGGGCTCGCGACGGGTCAGGTGGACGAAATGTACCACGAGGGATATGCCGCAAAGCGCCTCGAGATCGGCGCGGTCATCGCGGCGACGCCCGAACAGAACGTGCGGCGCGAAGTGCCCGCGGCGGGGGATAAAGTCATTCTCCTCGGCGGGCGGACGGGAAGGGACGGCTGCGGGGGAGCCACGGGTTCCTCCAAGTCGCACACCCTCGAATCGCTCACGCACTGCGGCGCGGAGGTCCAGAAGGGCAACGCGCCCGAGGAGCGGAAGCTCCAGCGCCTCTTCCGCAACGGCGAGGCGATGCGCCTCATCAAGCGGTGCAACGACTTCGGCGCGGGCGGCGTGTCCGTCGCTATCGGCGAACTTGCCGACGGGCTCGACATCGACCTCGACCTCGTGCCCAAAAAGTACGACGGCTTGGACGGCACCGAGCTCGCCATCTCCGAATCGCAGGAGCGCATGGCGGTCGTCGTCGAGGCGGACAAGGCGGAGGCGTTCGTCGCCCTCGCCGAGGCGGAAAATCTCGAGGCGACCGTCGTGGCGGAAGTCACCGAGGAGCCTCGCCTCAAGATGCGGTGGAACGGCAAGACCATCGTCGACGTCTCCCGCGAATTTCTGAACTCCAACGGCGCGGAAAAGCACGTATCCGTGCACGCCGCCCCGACGGCGCCCTATGAAAGGGAGACGCCGAAGGACTTCCGCGAGGGGTATCTCGCCCTCGCCTCCGACCTCAACGTCTGCTCCAAGCGGGGACTTGCGGAGCGGTTCGATTCGACAATCGGCGCGGGCACCGTGCTCATGCCCTTCGGCGGAAAGTACCAGCTCACCCCGCCGCAGGCGATGGTGCACCTCGTCTCCGTCGAGAAGGGTCACACCGACACCGTCTCGTACATGGCATGGGGAGGGAATCCGTACATCGCGGAGAAGAGCCCGTACCACGGCGCCTATCTCGCCGTCGTGGAGAGCGTCTCCAAACTCATCGCGACGGGCGCGGAATTCTCCGACGTCTATCTCTCCTTTCAGGAATATTTCCTCCGCCTCGGGCGCGACCCCGAGCGGTGGGGCATTCCGCTCTCGGCGCTCCTCGGCGCGTTCAAGGCGCAGAAGGAGCTCGGCGTCGCCGCTATCGGCGGAAAGGATTCGATGAGCGGCACCTTCGAGCACATCGACGTCCCGCCCACCCTCGTCTCCTTCGCCGTCACGACGGGAAGGGCGGGAGAGGTCGTCTCGCCCGAGTTCAAGGGCGCGGGGCACCCCGTCGTCCTCATCGAGCCCGAATATGAGGGCGGCGTGCCCGTCACGGCGTCCCTTCTTCAAACGTTTTCCCTCGTCACCCGCCTCATGCGGGAGGGGAAGGTGTATTCCGCCTTCACGCCGCTCTTCGGCGGCATTGCGGAGGGCGTGCTCAAGTCCTGCTTCGGCAACGGGGTGGGCTTCGAGTATGCGGACGCTACCGCGGACATCTTCGGCTACAAGTACGGCGCGTTCGTCCTCGAACTTCACGAGGGCGTGAGCGCGGGCAAGCTGCTCGGTAAGACGATTGAAGAGCCCGTCATCCGCGGGGCGGGGCAGGAAATCTCGCTTGCGGAGCTCGGCATGCGGTACGAGGGCAAGCTCGAGCCCGTGTACGCGTGCAACATTCCCGCCCCCGCAAGAAAAGTTAAGAACGAGACGTTCGGGGGGAGAAGTTCGTATGCTCCCGCCGTGAGGACGGCGAAGCCGAAGGTGCTCCTGCCCGTGTTCCCGGGCACCAACTGCGAGTACGACACCGCGAAGGCGTTTTCGGACGCGGGCGCAGAGCCCGAGATCTTCGTCATCCGCAACCGCACCTCGGAAGAGGTCGCCCGCTCGGCGGAGCAGTTCGCTTCCCTCGTGAGGGAGAGCAACATCGTCTTTATCCCCGGCGGATTTTCGGGCGGGGACGAGCCCGACGGCTCGGGCAAATTCATCACGGCGTTCTTCCGCGGCGCCGCCGTCCGCGAGGCGGTGGAGGAGCTCCTTGGTCGCCGCGACGGGCTGATGGGCGGCATCTGCAACGGCTTCCAAGCCCTCGTGAAGTTGGGGCTCGTGCCGTACGGGAAGATCGTCGAGACGGACGAGAATTGTCCCACCCTCACCTACAACGACATCGGCAGGCACCAGAGCAGGATCGTGCGCGTGCGGGTCGCCTCGGCAAAGTCGCCGTGGCTTGCGGGCGTGAAGGCGGGGGATGAATTCCTCGTCCCCATCTCGCACGGGGAGGGGCGGTTCGTCGCCCCCGACGGGCTCATCGAACAGCTCGCCGCGAACGGACAGATCATGACGCAGTACGTCGACCTGAACGGAAACGCGACGATGGACGTCCGCTTCAACCCCAACGGCAGCGCGGATGCCGTCGAGGGCATCCTCTCGCCCGACGGCAGGATCTTCGGCAAGATGGGGCACTCCGAGCGCAAGGGCGCGGGGCTTTACCGGAACGTGCCCGGAAACTACGACATGAAACTCTTCGAGAGCGCGGTAAAATACTTCAAGTAGCGCTCTTCCGCCCCCGCGGGGGCAAAACAAAAAAATCGGGAGGCAGAACATGAAAACGGATATCGAGATCGCACAGGAGGCAAAGCTCCTTCCCGTCCGCGAAGTCGCGGCAAAATTGGGGCTCTCGGAGGACGAGATCGAGGCGTACGGCAAGTACAAGGCAAAGATAGGGCTCGACATCATGGCGCGGAAGAGGACGGACGGCAAGCTCATTCTCGTCACTGCCATCACGCCGACGCCCGCGGGCGAGGGCAAGACGACGACCACCATCGGGCTCGCCGACGGGCTCTCCCGCATCGGGAAGAAAGTCGTCGTGGCGCTCCGCGAACCCTCGCTGGGACCGGTGTTCGGGATCAAGGGGGGAGCCGCGGGCGGCGGATACGCGCAGGTCGTCCCGATGGAGGACATCAACCTCCACTTCACGGGGGATTTCCACGCCATCGGCGCGGCGAACAACCTGCTCGCCGCCATGCTCGACAACCATATCTTTCAGGGCAATGCGCTCGGCATCGACCCCGCAAGCATTACTTGGAAGCGCTGCGTCGACATGAACGACAGGCAGCTCCGCTACGTCGAGGACGGGCTGGGCGGACCCAAGTCGGGCGTGCCGAGAAAGGACGGCTTCGACATCACCGTGGCGTCCGAGATCATGGCGATCTTCTGCCTCGCGACGTCCCTCTCCGACCTCAAGGCGCGGCTCGCCCGCGTCGTCGTCGGCTACACCTATGAGGGGAAACCCGTCACGGCGGGGGATTTGAAGGCGGCGGGCGCGATGACGGCGCTTCTGAAGGACGCCTTGAAGCCCAACCTCGTGCAGACGCTCGAGGGCACGCCCGCATTCGTGCACGGGGGACCGTTTGCGAACATCGCGCACGGGTGCAACTCCGTTATCGCCACCAAGACGGCGCTAAAGCTCGGCGATTACGTCGTGACGGAGGCGGGATTCGGCGCCGACCTCGGTGCGGAAAAGTTCCTCGACATCAAGTGCCGCTTCGCCCATCTTAAGCCCGCGGCGGTCGTCGTCGTTGCGACGGTCCGCGCCCTCAAGATGCACGGCG
Organism: uncultured Clostridia bacterium; assembly: GCA_947589235.1. Taxonomy (GTDB): domain Bacteria; phylum Bacillota; class Clostridia; order Christensenellales; family Borkfalkiaceae; genus Gallimonas. The sequence continues at coordinate 47,031 of CANQAX010000001.1, read as the reverse complement.
GGCTCGAAAAGAGCGAACTGGGGGTCGAAAATCTCGATGCGCTCGAGAAGGGGCTCCCCAATCTTCTGCGCCACGTCTCCAACATGAAGAACGTGTACGGGCTCCCCGCCGTCGTCGCGGTCAACCGCTTCCCCGCCGACACCGATGCCGAGATCAACCTTGTCATCGAGCGGTGCAGGGCGCTCGGGGTGAACGTCGTCCTCTCCACCGTCTGGGCGGAGGGCGGCAAGGGCGGCGAGGCGCTCGCGCGCGAGGTCGTCCGCCTGTGCGAGGAGAAGAACGACTTCCGCTACTGCTACGACGAGGCACTCCCCATCAAGGAAAAGATAAGGGCTATCGTGACCAAGGTGTACGGCGGCAAGGACGTCGCCTACACGCCCGAGGCGGAGGCGGAGATCGCGCGGCTCGAGGGGCTCGGCTTCGGCGGCACCCCCGTCTGCATGGCAAAGACGCAATACTCCTTCTCGGACGACCAGAGCCTTCTCGGCGCGCCCAAGGACTTCACCGTCACCGTGCGGAGCGTCAAGATCTCGGCGGGCGCGGGCTTCGTCGTCGCCCTCACGGGGAACATCATGACCATGCCGGGGCTGCCGAAGGTCCCCGCGGCGGAGCACATCGACGTGGACGAGAACGGGAAGATCTCGGGGCTGTTCTGACCGTGGAAACAGAATTGTTAAAAGCAGCGGTACCACTCCTTCTGGAATGGTACCGCATTCATAAGCGGGACCTTCCGTGGCGGAAGGACCGCACGCCGTACACCGCGTTCGTCGCCGAGCTCATGCTCCAGCAGACCCGCGTCGAGGCGGTGAAGGAGCGGTACGTGCGCTTCCTTGCCCGCTTCCCCTCGGCGGAGGCGCTTGCCGCGGCTTCCGAGGACGAAGTTCTGAAGGAGTGGGAGGGGCTCGGCTACTATTCCCGCGCGCGAAATCTGCACGCCGCGGCAAAGATCATCGCGCGGGAGGGGTTCCCGCACACCTTCGAGGGCGTCCGCGCCCTTCCCGGGGCGGGCGACTACACCGCGGGCGCCGTCTCCTCCATCGCGCTCGGGCTCCCCGTCCCCGCCGTCGACGGCAACGTCGTCCGCGTGCTCTCCCGCCTCACGGCGGACGAAGCCGTGCAGACCCCCCAAAAGAGAGGGGAGTATGCGGAGGCGCTCTCGCTGGTGTTTCCGCCCGAGACGGCGGATTTCACCGAGGGGCTCATGGAGCTCGGGGCAATCGTCTGCCTGCCGAACGGCGCGCCCCTCTGCGGGGAATGCCCGTGGAGGGAAATTTGCCGCGCTCACCTTCTCGGAAAGGAGGAGAATTTCCCCGTCCGCACGGAAAAGCGGGAGCGGCGCATCGAGGAGCGGGACGTCTGCGTCCTCAAATGCGGCAAAAAATACGCCCTCAACAGGCGCGGGAAGGGGCTCCTCAGGGGGCTCTGGGAGTTTCCCGACCTCGGCGGCGTGCCCGTCGCGGGGAAAACTCTTGCCGTGAAGCGCGCGAAGCACGTGTTTACGCACGTCGAATGGCACATGACGGGGCGGCTCGTCGAGACGGAGACCGAGTTCGGGGACTTCACTTGGGCGACCGCGGAGGAGATCGGAAAAAAGTACGCCCTTCCCTCCGCCTTCAAGGCATTCATGGAGTGGATCGTGTAAGTTGCAGGCGGTCAGATGTTGAGGTTTTCCTCGGAGAAGAGCGGGCTGTCCAAAAACGCGCTCACCGACATGTCGAATCCGCGCGCGATCAGAATGGTGGTGGAGAGCAGATTGTCCTTCACCGTTTCGTGAATGATATTTTTCAGGGTGGAGTGATTCACCCCGCTATTCATGGCGAGCCGATACCTCGTCATGTTTTTCTTTTTCAGCAGTTCGAGAATGCGGAGCGATAGGGCGTGGTTTACGGTACGGATCATAGCCATATTCCCCTTTATGGTTTTGTATAGCTATAAAATACAGAAATTTTTTTCAAATATATGGTTGCATACAACCATGCTTTGTGATAAAATGGTGTCGAAATACAGCAAAAGGGGGCAGATATGAAACGATTTTTTGCCATTTTGAGCGCACTTGTCCTCGGGTGCGCGTTTGCGGTCTCGCTTGCCGCCTGCGGGGAAAGTTCGGGCGGCTCGGGCAGCACGACGCCCGATACCTCGACCACGCCCGGCGGGACCACGCCCGGCGGGACCACCCCCGGCGGTACGACCCCCGGCGGCACGACCCCCGGCGGCACGACGGGTGCCGCCACCCCCTCGCAGGTCGTCTCGGCGATCCAATCCTTCGCGGAAGAGGACGAGCAGAACTACGATTTCACGCTCAACCTTGCGGGGAACGTCTCGGTCGGTCCCGTGCATTCGCCCAATGCGAACGCGACGTATGAATGCAACTACCGCTACAATGCCGCGACGGGCGACCTCGCCTTCAAGCGCGTGACGAGCGGGGTGCTTTTGTACGATTCGACCGAGTATATCTATTCCTCGGGCAGCTCGCGGGTCACCGTCAAGATGAACGGGGATAACGAGGTCAAAAAGACGGTCGTGGACTACAAGGACGACGAGCTGAAGCTCATCAACCGCCCGTTCACGGCGCTCCTGAATTCGCTCCCGTCGAACGGGATCGCGGACATCACGGGCTCCAACGGAAGATACACGTCGCACCTCAATCTTTCCTCGGACAACTCCGTCCTCAACACGATCTGCAATATCCTCGGCAAGTTGGACACGAGCATCAACCTCAAGGGCGTAACGTTCACCAATCCCGTGAGCGGCATTGTTTTTGATTTCGCCATGGCGGGCGGCGTGGTCTCGGAATTCACGCTGAAGGCGGGGATCTCCGTTCCCGTCTCCGCCGCGTCGGTGAACCTCGACCTCACCTATTCGCAGAGAATGAACAGCGCTCCCGTGCGGATCCCGAATATCGACGGGCTCATGACGTCGAATTCCGAGATCGCCGCCGAGCTCGGCGTCATCAATGCGGCGCTCGAGGGGGTCGGGGATTCCGAGGCGTATTCGCTCGACTTCGAGGCGGTCAACGAAATGGACCCCGCTTGGAACGTCATCGCGACGAAGGACAGCTATAAGGGGCGCCTCTATCGGAATGCCGACGGATTCAACCACTCCTATGAGTATCATTCCCACCATGAAGAGGACGGGCGGGAGACGTACAAGTACACCATCGGCAACACGACGAGGGACGGAAAGACGTACCTTCGCTCGAGGAAGGGCTCCGATACGGTGACGGAGCTCGAAAATGTCACGGCAGATACGCAATTCGACTTGCTGACGCGGCACTTCATCCACACGGCTTCGGACGTCGACTGCCTGAAAAAGGTCACCAAGGATGAGACGACGACGTATACCATCTATCTCAAGGACAGCATTGTCGCGCAGATGTCCGAGGAGATCGTGGCGTTCCTCAACACCAACGAGGCGGACGGCGTCGTCGACATCGAGAACTACTTCAACGAGAACGGCTACACCATCAAGGACGCCACCCTCACCGTCGTCATGGAGGGGGACGCCGTCGTCTCCATGGAGTTGGATACCGAGATCAAGTACAATCCGACCGCGGGGGAATATACCGAAAACAACGTCTCGCTGAAAAATCAACTCGTGCTGAAGGTCAACGACCGTCTCGATAAAGCCCAGAAGTACGAGGTGCCCAAAAAGCCGGACGGATTCGGCGGGCTCGACTACATTCTTTGAGAAATTTCCTGTTGCAGGGGGACCGAGGAAGTCGGTCCCCCTTTTGCATGGCGAAAATCGGCGCTCGCCGCGTTGACAAATGCGCGTGGGTCTGTTATAATCGTGGTATGGTCGAAACTCTCATCGTAGGCGTCGTCCTCAAGCCGCAGGGCATCCGCGGCGAACTCAAGGTCAAGCCCTTCACGGACAGCGCCGAGGTATTCGGAACATTCAAGCGCGTCTTTTTGGACGGCGAGGAGTACAAGGTGCTCTCCGTCCGTGCGGGGGACGGCGCGGTCTATCTCTCCCTCCGCGGCGTGCCCGACCGCAACGCGGCGGAGCTTCTCCGCGGGCGGGAAGTCACCGTCCCGCGCGACGAGGCGCCCGAGCCCGAAGAGGGCAGCTACTACATCGCCGACCTTCTCGGGAGCGAAGTCGTCACGGAGGAGGGGGAGCGCCTCGGCGTCCTCACCGACGTGCGGCAGGCGGCGACGGACATCTACACCCTTCGCACCGAGACGGGGGAAATTCTCTTCCCCGCGGCGAAGGGGGTCGTGGAGAGCGTAGACATCTCCGCGGCGCGGATCGTCGTGAACGGAAAGCGGTTCCGCGAAGTCGCGGTCCTGTAAGGAGGTACTATGGCGATTCTCAAATGCGGCGGACTCACCAAAAAATACGGCTCCAAGACGGCGCTCGAATCGGTCGACCTCTCGGTGGAAGAGGGCGGGATCGTGGGGCTGCTCGGTCCCAACGGGAGCGGAAAATCGACGCTCATCAAGCTCGCCATGGGCATGTTGCAGCCCACCGAGGGCGCCATTCTCGTGGACGGCAAGTCGCCCTGCGCCGAGACGAAGGCATTCACGTCCTACCTTCCCGACGCCGAATTTTTGGGCGGCTGGATGCGCGTGGGGCAGGCGGTCGGGTACTATGCCGACTTCTTCGCCGATTTCAGAAGGGACAGGGCGGAGGAGATGCTCGGGCGGCTCGGGATCGGGAGCCGCGACAAGATCCGCACCCTCTCCAAGGGAAACCGCGAGAAGCTCTCCCTCATTCTCACCATGTCGCGCGACGCCAAGCTCTACATTCTCGATGAACCCATCGCGGGCGTGGACCCCGCCGCGCGCGACTTCATTCTCGACACCGTGATGAAGAACAAGCGGGAGGACGCGACCATCTTCCTCTGCACCCATCTCATCGCGGACGTCGAGCCCATTCTGACGCACGCCGTCTTTCTCGACCGCGGGCACATCGTGCTCGACGAGCCCGCAGACGCCGTCCGCTCGCGGGAGGGGAAGTCCCTCGATACGCTCTTTCGGGAGGTGTTCCGATGGTAGGAAAACTCTTAAAGCATGATTTATATGCGCTCTTCCGCGTGCTCATGTTCTTCATGATCGGCACCGTCGTGCTCGCCGCCGTCGGGAGGGGACTGCTCGCCGTGAGCGAGAAACGGGAGGGATTCGAGCTCATCACCCTTCTCGTCTGCCTCTTCTACATCTTTTCGGCGCTCGCGCTCATCATTGCGGCGTACTGCCTCGGCATTTCCCGCTTCTATAAGACGCTCTTCACGGGGGAGGGGTACCTCACCCTTTCGCTCCCCGCGTCGCCCTCCCAGCTTCTCGGCTCCAAACTGCTCTCCTCGCTCATCGCCGTCGTCGCGGCGTCCGCGGTGAGCATCGGCGCCTGCTCCCTCTTCTTCATCGGGTGGGAGGAAGATTCGCTCATTCACCTCATCTTGGAGCTGTTCAGCTCGGGATTTTCGTCCTTCCGCCTCGCGATCTCCGACCCCCTTTCCGCGGTGGAGTTCGCCGTCTATCTCGTCGTCTCGCTCCCCATGATGCTGCTCGTCGCGTATGCCGTGCTTTGCATCGGGCAGATGTTCACCAAGCGGAGAAAGCTGTACTCCTTCCTCATCTTCCTCGGCGTGTATCTTGTCGGGGAGCTCTTCTTCGAGCTCTGCCTCATTCCCATCTTCGAGGCGACCGATACCGTCTCCACGCACCTCACGGGTTGGCTGCTCATCGCCATCGTCTCGGCGGTGGACGCCGTGTGCTTCTTCTTCTCGCGGTACGTGCTGCACAACAAGGTCAATTTGGTCGGGTGACGGCATGAAGATCACGGTCCTTACCCTCTTTCCCGAAATGTTTGCCGCCCTCGACGAGAGCATCGTGGGCAGGGCGCGCAAGTCGGGGAAATTCTCGCTCGAAATCAAAAATCTCCGCGATTACACCGAGGACAGGCACCTCAAGTGCGACGATTATCCCTTCGGCGGCGGAGCGGGCATGGTCATGATGGCACAGCCCGTCGGGAGCGCCGTGGAGGCGCTCGACCCCATGCACCGCGCCCGCAGGATCTACCTCTCGCCCAAGGGAAAAACGCTCACGCAGGAGCGGGTCATCTCCCTCTCGGAGGAGGAGGAGCTGCTCCTTCTGTGCGGGCATTACGAGGGGGTGGACCAGCGCGCCATCGACCTCTTCATGGACGAGGAGCTCTCCATCGGCGACTATGTCCTGACGGGCGGCGAGCTGCCCGCGATGGTGCTCGTGGACTGCGTCTCGCGCTACCTCGACGGGGTGCTCTCCCCCGAATCGCTCGTGCAGGAGAGCTTTTCGGACAACTTGCTCGAATATCCGCAATACACCCGCCCCGTCGAATACAGAGGGCTCCGCGTGCCCGAAGTGCTGCGGAGCGGCAACCACGCCGAGATCGACAGGTGGCGTCGGGAACAGGCGGAGGCGCTCACGAAGAAGATGCGCCCCGACCTTCTGAAATAGGGAGAAAGCGTTGAAAACAATTCAGTGGTACCCCGGGCACATGGCAAAGGCGATGCGCATGATGGGGGAAAATCTGAATCTCTGCGACGGCGTCGTGTTCGTGCTCGACGCCCGCGCCCCCGCGTCCTCGTTCAACGCCCGCATCGTGGACATGGTGGGGGGAAAACCCGTCCTGTACCTTCTGAACAAGGCGGACCTTGCCGATGCGAAGGCGGACATGCTCCTTGCAAAGCTTCGCTCCGTGCGGCGGGCGATAGCCGTCTCCTCGCTCTCCCCTTCGAGCGTCCGCCCCGTCCGCGAGGCGATGGAAGAGCTCGTGCGCGAGAAGGCGGAGCGCAACCGCGAGAAGGGGACGACGCGCACCTTCCGCTTCCTCGTCGCGGGCATTCCCAACACGGGGAAGAGCACGCTCATCAACCTGCTTGCGGGCGGGCGGCGGGCGGAAGTCGGCGACAGGGCGGGCGTCACCCGCACGGGACAGTGGGTGAAGTGCGGGGACTTCGCGCTCTTCGACACGCCCGGCGTCATGCCCCCCGCGTGCGAGAACCAGACGATGGCGCGGCGGCTCGCCTACCTCGGCTGCCTCAACGACGACATTCTCGCCCTCGACGAAATTGCGCTCTCCCTCCTTTCCGACATGGCGGAAGCGTACCCTTCGGCGCTCGCGGAGCGGTATGGAGTTTCCGAAGGGACGCCCCTCGAACTGCTCGATGCGGTGTGTGGAAGGCGCGGATTCGTGCGGAAGGGCGGAGAGTTTGACTACGAGCGCGGCGAACGCGCCCTCCTCGACGACCTTCGGAAGGGCAAGCTCGGGAAGGTGTGCTTCGACTGCGCGGACGACCTGAAGGAAGCGGGGCTCATCTGAATGGACCGACCGGACTACGAGAGAGAATACTTCGCCCGCGGGTACACCGCCGTCGCGGGCGTCGACGAGGCGGGGCGGGGACCGCTGGCGGGTCCCGTCGTGTGCGCCGCCGTCATTCTTCCCGTCGAGGAAGAAAAGCTCATTTCGGGCGTGGACGACAGCAAGAAGCTCTCCGCGAAGCGGCGCGAGCGGCTCGCGGAACAGATCAAGGCGGCGGCGCGCGCCTATTGCGTCGTCGAGGTGGGAGAGGACGTCATCGACGAAATCAACATCCTGCAGGCGACGCGGCTCGGCATGAAGCGCGCGGTGGAGGGGCTTTCCGTCCTTCCCGACTTCGTCCTCACCGACGGGAACATGACCCTCGACATCTCCGTTCCGCAGCGGAGCATCGTGAAGGGGGACGCGCTCGTCTATTCGATCGGTGCGGCGAGCATTCTCGCCAAGACGCACCGCGACGCCCTCATGCGCGCCTATGCGGAGGAGTTCCCCGTCTACAACTTCGCGAAGAACGCGGGCTACGGGACGGCGGAGCACATCAGAGCGATACGGGAGCACGGGATATGCAGAATTCACCGCAGGACCTTCATAAAAAAGTTTTGGGACGGCAGGGAGAATCCCTCGTCCGCCGATACCTGAAACGGCACGGCTACAAAATTTTGAAGCACAACTACAAGACCCCGTTCGGCGAGGCGGACATCGTGGCGAAGAGCCGCGACGGCTACACCTGCTTCGTGGAGGTGAAGGCGCGGGAGAGCGACGCGTTCGGGCTCCCGTCCGAGGCGGTCACCCGCGAAAAACAGCGCAAGTACCGCGGCATTGCGGGATTCTGGTGCGCCGCGCTCGGCGAGGAAGTGCCCATCCGCTTCGACGTCGCCTCGGTGTGGGAGGGGGAAGTCGATTACATCGAAAACGCCTTCGTATAGGGCGGAACTTCACATCAAACGCGCGCCGCGCGTTTATTTTTTTGCCCCGTGCGCCATAACCAAGGGAACATGGCGGCTTTCAAACAACATTCCCATGCCCTTCCGCAGCCCGCGGAGGGGGACGTTTCGGCTCCCCTTAAAGAGAACGGGGCGCATTCTGATATTTGGGAGCGGCGGCTCTTCGACCTTTCCCCGAAGAATCCCCTTTTGGACCTCACGAACGCGCGGACCCTTCGCATCGTCTGCGAGGACGCCGACGCGCTCGCGGGGGACCTCACGCGCGAACTTCTCCTCTGTCCTGCGGAGGGGCGCGGGCGGTCCCATGCCGCGGAAAGGCGGCGGGAGGGGGTGCTCCTCGCGGCGGGGGAAGTGCCCGACACGGCGTTCTTCCTCTATCGCCGCAGCCTCGCGGCGGAGGAGGAGACGGGCGCGTGCGTCCTCTATCTCGCGCTCGGCTTCCTCGAATACGTGCGGGAGGGCGCGCGGCGGCGGGCGCCCCTTCTGCTCCTTCCCGTCCGTCTGCGGCGGCGGGCGGGGAGCGGGGAGTGGTACCTCTCCCGCGCGGGGGACATGCTCCCGAACGGCACCCTCTTCGAGCTGCTGCGGCGGGAATACGAGCTGCCAGAGCCGAAGGGGGAGAACTGTCTTGCCCTTCGCTCGGAGATAGAGCGGGAGATCGGGCACCTCAAGGGGTGGAAAACGGCGGACGGAGCCTGCCTCGCGGTGCTCTCCTTCCGCCGCTGCCGCCTGTGGAACGACCTTCGCCTCCGCCTGAACGACTACGCGCGGCACCCCGTCGTGCATGCCCTTCTCGGGGGCGGGAAGGTCCCCCGCAGAGAGCTTTCCCTTCCCACCGAGGACGAGTACGACCCCGCGTCCCTCTTTTTGCCCCTGCCCGCCGACAGCTCGCAGTTCGGGGCGGTCGCCCTCTCCGACGCGGGCGAGAGCTTCGTTTTATACGGTCCCCCGGGGACGGGCAAGAGCCAGACCATCGCAAACATCATCGCAAACGCCCTCGCAAAGGGGCGGCGGGTGCTCTTCGTCGCCGAAAAGCGGGCGGCAATCGAGGTGGTGAAGTCCCGCCTCGAAGCCGCGGGGATCGGGGAATTCTGCCTCGATCTGCACGGGGACAACGTGAACGGGGCGGATGCGATCAAACGGCTCGAGCGCACGCTTTCCCTTAAAAACCGTGCGGAGACTTCAAACTTTTCGCGCGGGGCGGAGGAGTTCGGCGCCCTCCGCGGCGCGCTCGTCCGCGCGGAGAATGCCCTCTGCGGGAAGAGAGCCATCGGCATGTCGGTGCGGGAGGGGATCCTTCGCGCTCTTCGCCCGTCCGCGCCCGAGCTCTTCGAGGTGAGTCCCGCCTTTACCGCCTCGCTCACCCCCCGAACGTTCGCGGAAATTGAAAATTCCGTCCGCGCGGCGATGGCGGCGGCGAAGGAGTGCGGCGGGGTGGCGGATTCCCCCTTTTCGGGGGTGGAACTCACCGAATGGTCGCAGAATGTGCGGAATGGGGTCGTTTTTTCCGCCGAGACATTGCTCGCCGAGATCCGCCATTTGAGGGAGATGCACGCCCTTCTTCTCCGCCTCTTCCGCCAGAGCGGGGCAAGGAGCGGGGAGGAGTCGGTCCGCGGGCTCGCCCTGCTCTGCGAAGAGTTCGCGGTCGGAAAGTACGCCGCGTATTTTCCCTCGGAGGACGCCGCGCCCTTCTATGCCGCGAATGCCGAGCTCGACGCGCTCCTTTCGGAGTACGGAAAAAAGTTCCGCATCGTCGTCCGCCCCGCGGGGGACGAGGGGAAGCTCGCCGCCTTTCTCGAGGGGGGCGGGGATTGGAAGCTCGACCGCGCGGCGCGCCTCACCGCGGAAAAGCTCCGCCGCGTCTCGGTCGGCGAGTGGCGGGAAGAGGACGTCTTTCGCTCGCTCTCCGTTCTTTTGCGCCTCCGCGCCGCCCTCGCAAGGGTGCGCGCCTTCCCGCTCTCCGCCCGCTTTCTCTCGCGCGGGAGGGTGAAGTTCGGGGTGCGCGACCGCCTTCTTGCCCCCGTCCGCGCCCTTCACGGGCGGGCGTCGGCGCTCTTTTCGCTCTTCGACGCCCCCTCGTTCGACGCGGCGTGCGCCGCCCTCTCGGACGGGTGCGCCCGACCCATTCTTCAGGGGTACATCGGGGCGGCGGAGCGGTACTTTTCGGCGCTCGGGGCGTTCCGCCGCGCGGCGAAGTGGATGGGCGGCTCCTCCGACCCCGAGGAGGCGTACCTCCGCGCGAGCTCGCTCTTGGAGCACATCGACCTGCTCCCCAACCGCTGCCTGTACCGGCGGACGGCGGAGGAGCTCGGGCGGCGCGGGCTCCGCTTTCTCGGCGGGGAAGAGAGGCTCGGCGCGGACGAAGTCCTCTCCGCCCTCGAGGGGAGCGTCGCAAAGAGCTTCGTAAGGCAGGCGATTGCGGAGGACCCCGACCTCTCGCGCAGGACGGCAGGCACCCTTCACGAGGGGGCGGAGGCATTCCGCACGGCATGCGGCAAATTCGAGGCGATCACGCGGGAGCATGTCCGCGCGCGGCTTCTTTCCCGCCTGCCCGCGGAGGCAGCCCTTCTTTACCGCCTCATGCGGGAACAGAAGCCCGACCTTGCCGAGCTGCTTCGCGACGAGGAACTCTCCGCGCGGCTCGCGCCCTGCCTCTTCATGAGCCCCGCCTCGGCGGCGCGCTTTCTCCCGCCCCGGATCTGTTCCTTCGACCTCGTCGTGTTCGACGAGGCGTCGCAGCTCACCGCGGAGGAGACGGCGGGGGCAATCGCGCGGGGGAAGGCGGTCGTCATCGCGGGCGACCCCAACCAGCTCCCGCCCGCTTCCTTCTTCCGCTCTTCCCGCGGGGAGGAGAGCCTTCTCGATGCCGCCCTCGCCGCAGGGCTACGGGAGCACAGGCTCGTGTGGCATTACAGGAGCCGCCACGAGAGCCTCATCGCCTTCTCCAACGCGATGTATTACGGGAACGCGCTCCGCACCTTTCCCTCGCCCTCGAAGGAGAGCCGCGTGCACCTCGTCCGCGTGGACGGCGTGTACGGGAGGGGCGGCTCGAAGTGCAACCGCGCCGAGGCGGAGGCGCTCGTCGCCGAGATCGTTCGCCGCCTCAAGCACCCCGAACTCTCCCGCGCGAGCATGGGCGTCGTCACCTTCTCGGGCGCCCAGCAGGAGCTCATCGAAAAGCTCTTGGACAGGGAGCTCGCGGGGACGGAACTCTACCGTCGGGCATACGGGCGCGAGGAGCCCCTCTTCGTGAAGAACCTCGAGAACGTGCAGGGGGACGAGCGGGACGTCATCTTTTTCTCCGTCTGCTACGGTCCCGACGCGCGCGGCAAGCTCGCGCTCAATTTCGGACCGCTCAACCGCGCGGGCGGGTGGAGAAGGCTGAACGTCGCCGTCTCCCGCGCCCGCGAGGAGATGGCGGTGTACACCTCGATGACCTCTTCCATGCTCGGGCGGAGCGCCTCGGGGTCGGGGCTCAAGGAATTTCTCGCCTATGCGGAAGGCGGAACGCTCCCCGCGGAGAACAGCGGAGAGGAGCGGGGCGGGCTTGCCCCCTTCCTCGCGGCGGAACTCTCCCGCTACGGGTACCGCTGTACGTGTGGGCTCGGCGCGAGCGGGTTCCGCGTGGACGTCGCCGTCGCCGACCCCTCGGACGGGAAGTACCTTCTCGCCATCCTCTGCGATGGGGAGGGGTACACCGTGCGCGACCGCTATGTCCTGCAGGAGCGCATTCTCCGCGCCGCGGGGTGGGAAGTCCTGTATGTCGACCCCGTGAGCTGTTTCAACAACCCGAAGCGGGAGCTCAAGCGCATCAAGACCTGCCTCGACCGCCTCACGGGGCGGGAGAGCCGCGCCTTCGAGTGGCTGAAGCGGTACCAAAAGCCGTACCGCGCGGTGCGGCGGACGGGGGCGGGGAGTTCTTCCTTCGTCACCGAGGGCGGGCACGACGCCGAAATTTCCGCCCGCCTCGGGCGGATCGTCTCGCTGGAACAGCCCATCTCCCGCGCCTTTCTGCGCAAGCGGTGCATGCAGAGCTTCGGGATCGGGAAGGGGAGCGCCCTCGCCCATGCCCGCCTCGACGCGCTCATCGACGGGTGCGGGTTCCTTCGCGACCGCGCGGCGGGAAGGGAATACTTCTACCGCGACCCGCGCGCCCTGCTCCTCTCCCGCGTCCGTGTCGAGGGGGAGAGAAAGCTCCGCACCTCGGAGGAGGACTTCACGGCGTATGAGATCCTGTCCCTCGTGCGGGGCGCCCTCGAGGAGCGCGTCGCCCTCTACATGGGCGAGGTGTGCGAGCTTGCGGAGCGCGTCTTGGGCGGAAGGGGGGAGGAATTTTCCCGCTTCGTGCGCGACTGCGTCCGCTACGGGGAGGAGAGGGGGCTCTTCGCGTGCTCGGATTCCGACCGCGTCACCCTCGCCTGAAAAATTCCCCGCAAAAACGTTTGACAACGGCGCGCGGAATCACTATAATGGCGGTAAAGGCAATCAAGCGGAAGAGACGTTTTCGCACCTCCCTCACAGAGAGCGCGCCCAAGGCTGAAAGGCGGCGGGGAGAGAAAGCGGTATTCCCCCGCGAGCCGCCCGCCGAACCGAACTTCAAGCGGAGCCGTTTCCCGCGTTAAGGGCAATGAGGCGCGTCTTTTCGCGCGAAAGCAGGTGGTACAGCGTCCGTTCGCCCTGCCGACGACAGTCGGCGGGGCGCGTTATTTTTTCGGAGGAGATATGAACGAAAACGAAGAGATCGTACGGGAAGCGGAACGGCTCTCGGAGCAGGCGGAGGACAGCCGCGCGCTCTATGAGGTCAAGATGAGCTTCTTGGGGCGCACGGGGAAGGTGACTTCCCTCATGAAGCGCATGAAGGAGATCGCGCAGGAGCTCCGCCCCGCCTTCGGCAAGGAAGTGAACGCCCTCCGCGAGCGGCTCGAAGCGCTGTTCGCGGCGCGCGAGGAGCGGGTGAAAGAGCGCGAGCTCGCCCGCAGGCTCGCGCGGGAGAAGGTGGACGTCACCATGCCGGGGCGAAGGAGCCGAACGGGTGCGCTCCACCCCGTGACGAAGGTCAAGGAAGAGCTCATCGACATCTTTTCGGGGATGGGATTCGAGGTGTTCGAGGGTCCCGAGATCGAGAACGACTACTACAACTTCACCGCGCTCAACACGCCTGCCGACCACCCCGCCCGCGACATGCAGGATACCTTCTATCTCGGCGAGGGGCTGCTCCTCCGCACGCAGACGAGCGCGGGGCAGATCCGCTTCATGGAGAAGCGGAAGCCCCCCTTCAAGATGCTCTCGCCGGGCAGGGTGTTCCGCTCGGACGACGATGCGACGCATTCGCCCATGTTCCACCAGATGGAGGGGCTCGTCGTGGACAGGGGGGTCACGCTGTGCGACCTGAAAGGCATGCTCGACGAGTTCGCTCGCACGATGTTCTCTGCCTCCTCCCGCACGCGGCTCCGTCCCTCTTACTTCCCCTTCACCGAGCCCTCCGTCGAGGTGGACGTGAGCTGTGCCTCGTGCGGCGGAAAGGGTTGCCCCCTCTGCAAGGGCACGGGCTGGATCGAGGTCCTCGGCGCGGGCATGGTGAACAGAAGGGTGCTCGAAAACTGCGGCGTCGACCCCGACGAATATACGGGCTTCGCGTTCGGAATGGGCATCGAGCGCATCGCCATGCTCAAGTACGGCATCAACAACATCAAACTCCTCACCGAAAACGACACCCGTTTTCTCGAACAATTCAAGGATTAGGGGGCGAAGGATATGAAGGCGCCATTCTCTTGGCTCAAGGAATATACGGACATCGACGTCTCGCCCGACCGGCTGCGGGACATGCTCTTTTCCTGCGGATTCGAGGTCGAGGAGCTCATCTATCTCGGAAAGGACGTCGAGGGCGTCGCCGTCGGCAAAATTCTCTCCTGCGAGCGGCACCCGAACGCGGACAGGCTCACCGTCTGCCGCGTGGACTGCGGAGCGCACGGCGAAAAGCAGATCGTCACCGCCGCCACCAACGTGTTTGAGGGGGCGCTCGTCCCCGTCGCGCTCGACGGCTCGACCGTGAAGCACGAGGGCGGCGTGCAGAAGATCAAGACGGGCAAGCTCCGCGGCGTGACGTCGGAGGGCATGTTCTGCTCGGGCGAGGAGCTCGGCATAAGCGACGACTTCTATGAGGGAGCCGAAACAGACGGCATTCTCATTCTCGACCCCGCGGACGCCCGCCCCGGGGAGGACATCCGCCCCGTCGTCGGGATCGATGACTCCATCTTCGACATCGCGGTGACGGCAAACCGCCCCGACTGCCAGAGCATCTTCGGGCTCGCCCGCGAGGTCGCAGCCGTCCTCAAAAAGCCGCTCCGCCGCCCCGATCTCACCTATACGACCGTTTCGACGGACGTGAAAGTAGGCGTCGAAGTCAGGGAGCCCAAGCTCTGCCCGCGCTACATCGGGCACTACGTGAAGGACGTGAAGGTGGGCACATCTCCGCGGTGGCTCCGCCGTCGCCTCGCCCTCATGGGTCTGCGCTCGGTGAACAACATCGTCGACATCACCAACTACGTGCTCCTCGAAATCGGGCAGCCCATGCACGCCTTCGACCGCAGGCACCTCCGCGGGGACCGCATCGTCGTGCGGCGGGCGGCGGCGGGGGAGAAGATCGTCACGCTCGACGAAAAGGAATTTACCCTCAATCCCGAGAACCTTCTCATCTGCGACGGCGAACGTCCCGTCGCGCTCGCGGGGATCATGGGCGGGCTCGAGAGCGGGATCGGCGAGAGCACCTCGGACGTGTTCTTCGAGGCGGCGAGCTTCGCGCGCGACAGCGTGAGAAAGACCTCCCGCGCCTTGGGGCAGAGGAGCGATTCCTCCGCCCGCTTCGAGAAGGGCGTCGACCCGCTCTTCACTCCCGATATGGGAATGGCGCGCGCCCTGCACCTCGTCTCGGCGCTCGGCTGCGGCACCCCGACTTCGTACGGCGCGGACGCCCTGAACGCCCCCGCGGGGAAGCGGGTCATCCGCACCTCGTATGCTTCCATCGAGGGGCTCCTCGGCATTCCCGTACCCAAGGAGGAAGTGAAGGGGATCCTTTCCCGCCTCGAATTTGAAATCGACGACATGGGGGCGGAATTTACCGCCGTCGTGCCCCCGTACCGGCAGGACATCGACGGCTCGCCCGACCTTGCCGAGGAAGTCATCCGCATGTATGGGTACGGGCACGTCGTGCCCTCCTTCCTCGAGAACGCCACCGTGACGCACGGCGGGCTCACCGAGGGGCAGCGCGCCGAGCGAAAGTTCAAGGAAGTCTTGCGGGGCGAGGGGTACTTCGAGGCGTGCAACTATTCCTTCTATTCGCCCAAGGACTTCGACCTTCTCCGCCTTCCCGCGGACGCGCCCGAGCGCCGCGCGCTCCGCATTCTCAATCCCATCGGCGAGGACCTCTCGCTCATGCGGACCATCCTCGCGCCGTCGATGATCGGGAACATCGTGCGCAACGTCCGCCGCGGCAACGAGGAGGGGAGAATGTTCGAGCTCGCGAACGTCTATCTTTCCGGGGAACTGCCGCCCAAGGCGCTCCCCGAGGAACGCAAGCGGGTCGTGCTCGCGCTGTGGGGCGAGGGGGACTTCTTCGACCTCAAGGGCGCCGTCGAGGCGCTCGGCGCGGCGTTCGGCGTCTCCCTCTCGTTTGAAGCATGCGAAAAATCTTTCCTGCACCCCGGCATCTCCGCCACCGTGCGGGCGGAAGATAGGGAGATCGGCTGGATCGGGGAGCTCCATCCCTCCATCGCCGCGGAGCTCGCGCTCGAGAAGCGGGCATACCTTGCCGAACTCGACTATGCGCCCTTTGCCGCGAAGTACGGGAGAGGGGCGGAGTACAAAAACCCGTCCGCGTTCCCCTTCGTGCGGCGCGACCTCGCCGTCGTCGTGGACGAGGAGCGGACGTGCGCCGAGCTCGAGGCGTGCATCCTGCGCTCGTGCAAGGCGCTCCGCTCCGCCGAGCTCTTCGACGTGTACCGCGACGCCCGCCTCGGCGAGGGGAAAAAGAGCATGGCGTTCCGCCTCACCTTCGCGCCCGAGGAGAGGGCGGAAAAACCCGTCTCTTCGGAGACGGCGGACGGCTACTTCAACAAGATCGTAGCCAATCTGAAGCGCGAGCTCGGCGCGGAATTGCGCTGAACCGTGCGCGCCGCCCGTCCCCGTGGCGGGGACGGGCGGCGCGGGCGGGACCTCTTCCGAAAAAATCCGAAAAATTACAAAATCGGGAGAGAAATCGCTTGCAATCTCCGCCGAAATGTGCTATATTAGTCAAGCAAAAAGGAAGTTTAGCTCAGCTGGGAGAGCATTTGCCTTACAAGCAAAGGGTCATAGGTTCGAGTCCTATAACTTCCACCATACAGCGCGGAAAGCTAATTTATGCGGGAATAGCTCAGTGGTAGAGCGTCACCTTGCCAAGGTGAATGTCGCGGGTTCGAGTCTCGTTTCCCGCTCCAAACACAGCTCCGCACTGTTTTTTTTGGCGCCATAGCCAAGTGGTAAGGCAAGGGTCTGCAAAACCCTGACTCCCCGGTTCAAATCCGGGTGGCGCCTCCAAATTTTTCCCCGAATGCTTCGGGGTTCTTTTTTTGTCTCCCCTTCGGTTTGCCCGTTTTCCGCCGTTTTCCGCCGAAAAAGGGAGGAAGCGGAGAGAGATTTTCCCTGTTCAGCCAACATTTATGCGTAAATTCCGTATAAATTCCTTTTTTTATGAAATTTTCGTGTGAAATTTCCGAAATGGCATACAAATAAGTTGCAAAAATTCGGAAATAGTAGTAACATATCTTTGTTTCAATATTATAAGGCGAAGTTTGCGTTCCGCCTTTGGAAACCCGAAAAAAAACGACGGTAGAAATCGGAGGATTTATGAAGATCAATGTGAAAAAATATGCCGTGCGCGGGCTCGCCCTCGCGATGGCAGCCGCGATGGCGGGCGGGGTCGCCGCCCTCAACGGCGAGAGCGCCCGCGCCCTCACCACGTCCGCGGCTCTCTCCACGGGGTTCAAGGACGTCACGGGGCAAATAGACGCGTCGGCTCTCCGCAACGGCTCCTTCAACACGGACGTCGTCGAGAAGAATCCCTATTCGTCCGACGAGGAGCGCTGGGCGATCATCCGCCTCGACGGGGAGAGCGTCATCGATCAGTACCTCGGCGGCGCGGGAAGATATGACTTCGCGTCCTACGCGGGCACGAACGCGGCGAAGCGCCGCACCGAAGCCCTCGAGGCGTCCCACCGCGCCTTCCTCAACGCGCTCACCGCGAAGGGGATCGACTACGAGTGCAAGTACTCCTATACCACCCTTCTCGACGCGGTCGCCGTCAAGGTGCGCCGCGGCGACGTCGCCGCCATCCGCGAGATGCCGGGCGTGGCGAACGTCACCTTCTCCGAATCGTACGCGGCGCCCGCCGTCGCCGTCGACAACGACGCGAACGTGTACACCACGGGTATCTATGATTCGAGCGACCTGAAGGGCGTCGTGCAGGGCGAGGGAATGGTCGTCGCCGTCCTCGATACCGGTCTCGACGCCTCGCACAAGGCGTTCCGCAACATGCCGTCGGGCGAGAAGAAGTTCTCCCGTTCGTACGTCGAGGAGAAATTCGCCGAGGGGCTCGCGCTCCAGTCGAAGAATCCTACAACGACGGCGGATCAGATCTACTACAACGAAAAGGTCCCCTTCGCGTTCGACTACGCGGACGACGATCCCGACGTCTATCCCTCCTACAACTCGCACGGCACGCACGTCGCGGGCATCGTCGCGGGCAGGGATGACTCGATGGTCCTCAACGAGGCGACGGGGGAGACCTTCATCGGCGTCGCGCCCGAGGCGCAGCTCGCCATCTGCAAGGTGTTCACCGACGATCCCGACAGCGAGATGCTCGGCGGCGCCGACACCATCGATATCCTCGCCGCCCTCTCCGACTGCGTGAAGCTCGGCGTGGACGTCATCAACATGTCCCTCGGCACCTCGGCGGGCTTCTCCGTCGAGACGGGCGATGAGGACGTGCAGGCGGTCTACGATGCCATCGGCGAGGCGGGCATCAGCCTCGTCTGCGCGGCGAGCAACGACTATTCGTCGGGCTACGGCGGCGCGAACGGCACCAACCTTGCGACCAATCCCGACAGCGGCACCGTGGGTTCGCCCTCGACGTACGCCTCGGCGCTCTCCGTCGCGTCCATCAACGGGCAGCAGTCCCGCTACATGCAGATCGGCGATACCGACGAGGTCGCCTTCATCACCAACTCCTCCGATGCGAACGGCAACGAGCAGGACTTCATGGAGGACCTCTACAAGAAGTACGCGGGCACCGAGTTCATTCACGACGGAAAGCTCACCCTGAACTATGTCGTCGTCGGCGGGCTCGGCAAGCTGTCCGACTACAACACTTCGGTCACGCGCGCGCTCCAGCAGGGGAACACCATCGCCCTCATCAAGCGCGGCGACATCACCTTCCAAGAAAAAGTCCAGTACGCGATGTCCAAGGGCGCGGTCGCCTGTATCATCTATAACAACGTTTCGGGCACCATCCGCATGTCGCTCGGCGACCTCACCGACCCCGTCCCGACGTGCTCCATCGGCATGGACGCGGGCAAAATTTTGACGGACAACGCCGTCAACCGCGTGGGGCAGGTCACCTTCTCGCCCGACTATCTCGCGGGTCCGTTCATGTCCGATTTCTCGAGCTGGGGTCCCACTCCCGACCTCAAGCTGAAGCCCGAGATCACGGCGCACGGCGGCGAGATCACCTCGTCCATTCCGGGCGGGTACGACGAATTCAGCGGCACGAGCATGGCGTCGCCCAACATGGCGGGCGCGGTCGCGCTCCTTCGCCAGTACGTGCAGCAGAATTACCAAAAATACGGCTATGATTCGCCCCTCTCGGGTCCCGAACTCAACGCGCTCGTCTATCAGCTCCTCATGAGCACGGCGACCATCGCGCGCAACGAGGAGGGCAATCCCTACTCGCCGAGAAAGCAGGGCGCGGGGCTCGCGGGGATCCACGCCGCGGTCAACACGCAGGGCTACATCACCGTCGAAGATGAGGAGGGGAACACTTGCGAGCGCACCAAGTTCGAGCTCGGCGACGACCCGTCCCGCTCGGGCGTGTACGACGGCATGACATTCACCGTCCACAACGTCGGCGATACGCCCGCCACTTACTCGCTCGGCTCCTATGTGATGACCGAGACGCTCGCCTCCGACAAAAAGACGGTCGCCGAAAAGGCATACATGCTCGACGACAGCACCGTCCGCTTCACCCTCGAGGACGGCAGGGAAGTGAGCTCCGTGACCGTTCCCGAAAAGGGCGAGGTGAAGGTCTCCGTCAGCATCGAACTCAGCGCCGCCGCAAAGAATTACATCGACAACAGCTTCACGAACGGCATGTATGTGGAGGGCTTCCTCTCCCTCGTGCCCGAGGGAACGTCCGATTCGCTCGTGACGCTCGGCGTGCCCTTCCTCGCCTTCTACGGCGACTGGACGGATGCGCCCCTTCTCGACTACGACACGTACGAGATCGCGGAGAGCCAAGCCGACCCTTCCGTTCCCGCCGAGGACAAGAAGGCGGCGAGCGCCGCCGAGACGCGCGCGCTCGGGCTCTACTATGAGCGCACCTACATCATTCCGCTCGGCACCTATCTCTATGAGATGTCCCCGTTCGACTCGGAGATCTATCCCGATAGGGACAAGGCTGCGGTCTCCATCTATGATTCGACGTCCGCGCATACCATCTATGAACTGTACATGGTCTACGCGGGTCTCCTCCGCGGCGCCAAGACGCTTGACATGACCATCTGCGACAAGACGACGGGGGAGGTCGTGTATCAGAAGACGGAGAACAACGTCGGCAAGTCGTACGCGGCGGGCGGCTCCAACCGCGGCTCGACCATCATGCTCGAGATCAATCCCCTCGAATGGGGGCTCTCGAACAACACGACGTACACCTTCACGATGAAGGGCACCCTCGACTACGACGGCGAACATGCCGCCGAGCCCGAGCGCAACACCTTCACGTTCGACTTCACCATCGACACCGAGAACCCGCTCCTCGAGGACTACCATATCCGCTTCGCCCCGTACACCGAAAACCGCGAGACGAAGTACCGCGTGTACCTCGACCTCGAGGTCTCGGATAACCAGTACCTCATGGACGTGATGCCCTGCTACATCCGTCCCGACCGCGGCTCGGGTCTCAACACGCTCACCCTCTTCGGGGAATATCCCGTCCCCGTCTACGGGCAGAAGGGGACCAAGTCGACCGTCTCCGTCGAGATCACCGACTACTATGAGGAGTTCGTCCGCACGGGCGAGTTCTACATCGCCGTCGAGGACTATGCGATGAACCAGTCGGTGTACCAACTCACCGTGGACAGCTCGCTCACCAACGTGTACTATCCCGATTCGCTCACGCTCGGCACCGACAACAAGCTCTCCTTCAAGGAAGCGGTCACCGACCGCAACGGGACGTACAACGTGTACGAGCTCACCCTTGCGCCCAACGAGCACTACAAGGTGAACGTCAACGCCCTGCCCGATCAAGCGACGGCGGGCGCCCTCCAGTGGTCGACGAGCAACATGAACGTGCTCGTCCGCGACAGGGAGCTCTTTGCCGATCACGTCGGCTCCACCGTCGTGCAGCTCTTCACCTATCCCACCGATGAGGATGCGGGAACGGCGGAGGCGCGCGTGATGGCGCAGATCAACGTCACCGTTGAAGGGGATCCCGTCGCGGCTCCCATTCCCGAACGGATCAAGGTCAAGCCCGTGTTCGGCGACGACTATTCGCTCGTCAACATCAACGACACCAACATGCTTACCCTCAACCCGGGTCAGCAGGTGCAGATAAGGGCGGAACTCAGCCCGTGGTATTGCCCCGTCGTGCGCTACAGCTTCGAGAGCACCAACTCCGACGTCATGCGCGTGGACGAGGCGGGCAACGTCACCGCGGTCGCAAAGGGCACGGCATACCTCGTCATCCGCGTCGCGGACGAGGGGTACAACGTCTCCGAGAAGCGCATCCGCGTCGACGTCGGGTACCGCTACAGCATCACGAGCTACACCCTCTATGAATGGTACGAGGGCGGCGACGTCGTCATTCCCGAGGACCTCAACATCATGTACATCGACGAGTACTGCTTCCGCAACAACGATACCATCACGAGTATCGTCCTGCCGAGCACCCTCGCCGAGATCCCCGAGAACGCCTTCGAGGGGTGCACCAATCTCCGCCGCGTCGTCATTCCGAGCGCGTGCATGTACGTGCACAACAATGCCTTCCACGGCTGCACCTCCCTTGAGACGGTCGAGCTCCTTCCCTTCGTGGACGAGGAGACGGACTACACGGGAGAGGGCACCATCGCCTTCGGGCGGTATGCCTTCGACGGCTGCACCAGCCTTACCGAGATCACCCACTCCGTGCGTATCACCACGGCGTTCGACTACGCCTTCCGCGGCTGCACCAACCTTGAGACGCTCGACATCAGCGGGCTCCGCGTGTGCGGCGACGGCGTGTTCGACGGCTGCACCCGCCTCGCGAACGTGACGACGAGCGAGTTCACCGCCATCGGTTCGCACATGTTCGCGAACTGCACGGCGCTCACGTCCATCGAGATCAACAGCAACCGCATTGCGGAGGGCGCCTTCCTCGACTGCACGAACTTGAAGTCCGTGACGTTCGGAAGCGGCGTCGAACTCAACTACATCGGCGCGAATGCCTTCTCGGGCTGCACCTCGCTCGGCATGACCGAGGGGAACGCGGCAGGGGAGTTCGCTCTCCCGAAGGGAACGGTCCGGATCGGGCAAAATGCCTTTATGGGGTGCAATTCCATCGCGAGGATCAAGCTCGCGCCCGAGACAATTCTCGTCTGCGAGAGCGCCGCGCCCTTCTCGGGCTGCACGAATCTCGAGGCGTTCGAGCTCACGGGCGAGAGCGCCCGCTACACCGAGACGGACGGCGTCCTCTACAGCAAGGACGGCACCTGCGTCGAACTCGTCCCCGTCGCCAAGACGGACCTCACCCTCGGGGAGAGCGTGACGAAGATCGGCGCCTCCGCGTTTGCAAACAGCAGGATAAGCGAGCTCGACGTCTCGCACGTCAAGGAAGTCGGCGCGTACGCCTTCGCGGGCAGCGCGTTCCGCACGCTTGACTTTGCGGCAGAGCTCACCTCGCTCGGCGACGGCGCCTTCCGCAACTGCGCCTCGCTCGAGAGCGTGACGGGGCTTTCCTCGCTCAGTGAGGTCCCCGCCTATGCCTTCCAAGGGTGCACATCGCTTGCAAGCGTCGATTTCGGCTCGCCCGAGAAGATCGGCGACTATGCCTTCATGAACAGCGGAATTGCGGCGGTCCCGAACGCCTCGCGGCTCGCCCGTATCGGCGCCTACGCCTTTGCGGGGACCAACCTCACCTCGGTCGACCTCACCGCAGTGACGGGCGACCTCGTCCTCGGGACGGGCGCGTTCTCCTCGAACGCCCATCTCACATCGGTGAACCTCAAGAACGTCACCGAGATGGGCTCCGCCGTGTTCCTGTCTTGCCCCGTGCTCGCTACGGCGGTGTTCGGCGACGGCTGCGCGGTCATCGGCGACTACGCGTTCGCGAACGTCAGCTCGACCGCGGGCGGAAGCCGCCTCGCGTCCAACACCGCGCTCACCTCGGTCACCGTTGCAGACTCCGTCAAGACGGTCGGAAGCTACGCCTTTGCGATGAGCAAGGGGCTCCGCACCATCGACATCTCGGGCGCCGAGGAGATCGGCGCGGGCGCGTTCTATGCGAGCGGGATTCGGAGCGCAGACCTTTCGGGCGCCAAGACGATCGGCGATCAGGCGTTCTACCTCTGCGAGAACCTCACCGCGGCGAACCTTGCGCAGGCGGAGGTCGTGGGCTACTACTCCTTCGCGGAGAGCGGCATCACCACCCTCAACATTCCGAAGTTACAGCGCGTGGGCGCGTACGCGTTCGCCATCACGCCGCTCCGCACGGTCGATATCCCCGCGACGCTCACCTACACCTACGGCGAGACGTGGTGGGAATACGACGACGCGGACAATCTCGTCGAGGTCGTCGGCAAGCAGACCCGCAGTTACGGGGCGGGCGCCTTCGCGCAGAACGCCTCCCTCACCTCCATCACGGTGGCGGCGGGCAACCCGTACTACTACTCGGCGGACGGCGTGCTGTTCGCGAGGGTGGAGAACGGCTCCGAACTTCTGCAATATCCCGCGGGCAAGGCGGGTGAGGAATACGTCATTCCGACGGGCACCGTCCGAATCGGCGATTCCGCGTTCGACTGCTCGGAAGTCCGCACGTCCCCGCTCCGCAGCGTCACCGTTCCCTACACGGTGACCGCAATCGGCAGCTACGCCTTCTTCGGCAGCGCCATCGGATCGTACACCTTCGAGGGGGTGGAAGCGCCCACGCTCGAGGCGGCGTTCGATGACTACGTGTACGCCAACAATTACGCCATCTACTACGCGAACTTCAACGGATACCTCATCACGACGGGCGCCGAAGCGACGCTCCGCTATCCCGAGAACGGCAAGGGGTACGACACCTTCGTCTGGGAGCTCTACTTCACCTCCTTCGAGACGACGCCCTACGCCGCCGACAAGACGAGCCACGCCGCAATGGACGCCATCGACGCCATTCCCGCGGACTCCATCGCCGCGGCGCAGAGCCTCGACGAGGTCAAGACGATAGGGAACGTCGTGCGCGAGGCGCGCAACAAGTTCAACTCGGTGTTCGACGAGGGGCAAATTTCCCTCCTCGCGCCGTATGAGGAGAGGCTGCTCGCGGCGGAAGCTGCGATCCGCGACGCGAAGAGCAGGTTCGGCGAACCCGCACAGCTCACCGAGCTCGTCCTCGCGAAGTCTCCCGCCAAGCTCCGCTACAACGCGGGCGAGGCGTTCGAGCCCGCAGGCATGGTCGTCAAGGCGATCTACGACGACACGTCCGAGATCGTCGTGACCGATTACACCCTCGACAAGACGGTGTTCTCGGCGGGCGATACCTTCATCGAGATCGGCTATCAGGGGCTCACGTACAGGCTGTACGTGAACGTCACGGGCTCGTCCGATCCCTCGGCGCCCGCTGAACCTACGACCCCTCCCGCAGAGGACGAGGGCGGCTGCGGCAGCTCCGTGGCGGTGTTCGGCGCGTGCGCCCTCACCCTCGCGGCGGCATTCGCCTGCGCGGCGGCGCTCCGCAAGGGCAAGAAGGAATAACTTCTGCCCGCGAAAAAAGTTGACAAAGCCCTCTCCCGCACGATATAATGGTCGGACGGAGAGGACAGGACTCCGAGAGGAAAAGCATGAGAAAAAAGATCGTACAGGCACTTCTTACGGGCGTGATGGCGGCGTGCCTTGCCGCCTCCTTCGCCGCCTGTTCTTCGGGCGGGGAGGAGAGCAAGTTCGACGTGCTCGTGACCTTCAACTACAACGTGTCCCACCTTCTCGACGCGGTGAGCTGCAAGACGCAGTATCTCGGTCTCAAGAAGGGGGGGATCGCGGTCGCGCCCGGGGACCCTCGCCTCGGCATCAAGTTCGAGAGCGGCGAAGTCGAACAGAAGTACATCGACGGCTGGTATCTCGCCGTGACCGATGAGGAAGGGCACCCGCTCGACGTGGACGGCGACTTCTTCCGCAACGACAAGGACGGCAACGCCATCAAGACGGACGCGGAGGGGTACCTTCTCGCCCCCGACGGCGAGACCTACCTCAATACGGCGGAGGACAAGCGGCTCTTCTTGAGCCCGCTCGGGCTCCTCTCGCAGGAGGAGGACGACGAGCCCTTCTCGATGACGAGCCGCGGATTCGTCAACTCGCTCGACGGCAAGACCGCCATTCTCGACGGGGAGGGGAACCCCCTTCGGGTGACCCGCGTCGAAGTGGCGCTTGACACGTCCGCGAAGTGGAACTTTGCGGGGAACCGCGTCGAGGAGGACGTCACCCTCTATGCGCACTACATCGACATGCCGTACATCCGCGTGCTCGACGCCGTGACGGGCACCGAGCTCAAGCAGTACTTCGGCACCGTCGGCGAGATGGCATTCGACCCCGGCGCGTCCGAGTATCCCCGCAAGGACGGATATACCCTCTACGGCTTGTACGAAAATGCGGTGCAGACGTATGAGGAAGCGGCGGATTCGGAGACGTTCGCGTTCAATTCCTACCGCTATCCCTCCGCCGAGGACATCGGGGAGAACGGCTTCCCCGTCAAGACGGTGTACGCCTTCTTCCTCGAGGGAGTATGGAACATCGCGCGCACGCCCTCGCAGTTCGCGTCCGCACTTTCGACCGCGAATGCGCGGATCTGGCTCGATTGCGACATCGAATACACTTCGGAGTTCAGCGGCGCCAACAAGGTGTTCAACGGCGAGGTGAACGGAAACAACCACACCGTCAAGGGCATTTCGGTGGACAGGACGGCGACCCGCTACGACCCGACCGAGACGGGCTTCGGCATCTTCGGAAGGTTGGGCGCCGCGGCGTACATTCACGACATCACCTTCGAGGACGCGACGTACAAGTTTTCAGCCGCCTTTTCGAGCAACTACCACCTCGGGCTCCTCGCGGGCGTCGCAGAGGAGGGTGCGCGGATCGAGCGGGTGAGGATCTCGGGCACGCTCGAGCTCGCCGCCATCGCGGACAAGGGCAGGCTCTCGTACGGCAAACTCATCGGAACGGACAGGGGAGCCGTGATAACGGACACGACGGACGGGAACATCACCCTGATCGAACCGCCCGAACCCGAACAAGAACAACAGGATCAATGAGAAAAAAGGAGGAATCGACGATATGAAAGCAAGGAAGATTTTCGAGATGACGACGGGCTTCGCCCTCGCGGTCGCGTTCACGATGGGCGCGGTCGGCTGCGGCGGAGACGACGGAACGAACGATTCGGAGAATGAACCGCTCGTCATGGGCATTTCCACGCCCGACGAGGTGTTCAACCCCTTCTTCGCGACGTCCGCGTACGACACGACCATCATCGGCATGACGCAGATCGGCATGCTCACCACCGACAAGGAGGGCGGGATCGTCCCCCGGAAGGATGTGGACACGTCGACGGGTCAGACGACCTACATCGAGGCGGACAACGAGCCGTGCGTCGTCAAGTACTGGGATTCCGTGTACGATGAGAGTGACACGGACGGCAGCCTCGAATATCCGGGCTATACCGGGACGACGACCTATCAGCTCGCCATCAAGAACGGCATTCAGTTCTCGAACGGCGATCCCCTCACGATGAAGGACGTGCTGTTCAACCTCTACACCTACCTCGATCCCGCCTACACGGGCTCGGCGACCGTCTACTCCACGCACATCATCGGCTTGAACGCCTACCGCACGCAGAACGCCAACGCGACGCAGGGCTCCTCCGATGCCTTTGACGAGGCGGCGACGGCGGCGGCGGACGAGCGCGTCAACGAGCTCGTCGACTACGTCAACTTCCGCGGCGCCTACACGGGGAACGACAAGGTGACCGACCGCTGGACGGAAGAACAGAAGGCGAGCATGCTCGACGACTATCTGTACACCGCGTCCGAGTTCAAGAAGGAACTCGAGTCCTACTGGGGCACGGCGAAGGACAGCATCGAATCGTACGAGAAGTGGGAAGGCTTCGACGAGGCTTGGCTCATCTACCTCATGGACTACGGCGGAGACACCGAGCTCATCCAGCTCCGCGACGACAGGAAGGGGTACTTGAAGGACGAGGACGGCAACTGCCGCATCGACCCCGCTATCGAGGCGGACCGCCGCACGTCGCTCAACGAATATTGCGCGGCGCACGGGCTCGACGCCAACACCGAAGAGGGGCAGAGGCAGTTCTGTATCGAGACGGTGTTCGGCAACTATTTCCCGAACTACGACCCCTCCAATCCCGATAAACTTGCGGGGAGCGGGCTCACGAGCAACTTCCCCTCCAACGTGGAAGAGGTCCTCAACTGGTGGACGACGGCGGATACCGCGCGCAGCCGCTTCATGGCGGAGTACAAGCGCGACCAGTTCAAGGGAACGCGCGCCGTTCCCACGGTCAGCGGCATCACGACCTTCACGAGCGATAGTATCTATGGTCACTCCCTCGGCGAGAACTGCGAGATCCTTCAGATCAAGATCCGCGGCGTCGACCCCAAGGCTATCTGGAACTTCTCCTTCCAAGTTGCGCCCCTCAACTACTATTCGGGCACCTATCAGGGCAAGAATTACGTCGAGGCGTTCGACGCCTCCAAGGGTGAATTCGGCGTCGAACTCGGCGACTTCAACTTCTTCCAAGAGGTCCTGAATGCCCCCGAAAAGGTCCGCCTTCCCGTGGGCGCCGGTCCCTACATGGCTTCGAGCGCGGACGGCGACCCCGCAACGAGCGGCGGCGACTTCTTCAACATGAACTACGCATACTATCAGCGGAACGAGTACTTCCACACCGTCGGCTCGGGGATCGAGAACGCGAAAATAAAGTACCTCCGCTACCGCGTCGTGCAGACCGACCAGATCGTCAACTCCCTCAACTCCGGCGAAATTCTCTACGGCGAACCGAATGCCACGACGGACAAGATGCAGGAGCTCGACAATCTCGGCATCGAGCACGTCGAGGCAAAGACGGCGGGCTACGGCTATGTCGGGATCAACCCCCGCTTCGTGCCCGACATCAACGTGCGCCGCGCCATCATGAAGGCGATGGACACGAGCATCATCTTCAACAACTACTATAAGGGCGGGCTCGCAGAGTCCATCGTCCGCCCGATGACGAAGGTCAGCTGGGCATACCCGTCGGCTGCGGGCGTGTATGAGACGCCGAGCGGCTTGAGCTACGCCTACGACTCCACGGGGAACGAGATCCGCCAGCTCCTCGAAGCTGCGCAATACACCTACAACGCCGAGGACAACAGCTGGTCGAAGGACATCCCCGGCTTCGGGACGGACACCCTTGACTACAAGTTCACCATCGCGGGCGGCTCGACCGATCACCCCGCATACGCGATGTTCCTGAACGCGCAGGAAATTCTCAACAGGGTCGGTTTCAACATCAAGGTCGTCCAGTCGCAGACGGCGCTCTCCGACCTCACCACCGGCAAGCTCACGGTA
This sequence comes from uncultured Clostridia bacterium, assembly GCA_947589235.1. GTDB lineage: Bacteria > Bacillota > Clostridia > Christensenellales > Borkfalkiaceae > Gallimonas. The sequence continues at coordinate 18,694 of CANQAX010000001.1, read as the reverse complement.
TGGGCGGCGGCTTGGTCGTCCACGGTGGACCCCGATATGTATCAGGTCTACCACATGGATTCCAAGGCGACGAGCGTCAACAACTGGGGCTACCCGCAGATCCTCAAGAACAGGGAGCTCTACTCGACGGAGTACGACATCGTCACCGAGCTCAGCGGGCTCATCGACGAGGGCAGGGAGACGGACAACCAGAATCAGCGCAAGTCGATCTATGCGCGGGCGCTCGACAAGATCATGGAGCTCGCGGTCGAGTTCCCGACCTACCAGAGGAGCGACATGTATGCCTACAACGGCGACATCATCGACTCCGCGACGCTCACGCCCGAAACGGAAGTCGGCGCGTACAACGGGCTGTTCTCCCGCATCTGGGAAGTGGACTATAAGCACTGAACATAACAAGACGACGCAACCGAGGTAACGGGGCGGCGCCTGTCGCCCCGTTCCAAAGGCAGGTACCATGAAAACGCTGAAATACATCATCAAGAGGCTTCTCCTCTGCGTTCTCATTCTCTTCGGCGTGTCCATCATCATCTATGGGCTCGCGCGCATGATGCCGGTCGACTTCGTCGATCAGCAGTTTGCGAGCGCGCTCTCGCAGGGCACCATGCAGGAATCGGATGTGGACCGCATCAAGGAGCTGTACGGGCTCAACATGCCCGACGCCTACCTCGACGTCATCCCCGGCGCGGGCTCCCACGAGGACGTCGCGTCGCGCACCTTCCGCAAGAATACCAAGGAAGATACATACGAGCGCGTGACGAAGGGGTACCTCTCCGAGGAGGAGTGGTACGAAGGGGAGTATGAGTCGGGCGATTACCGCATCACCCTCGACGCCGTCCGCAAGGACGAGACGGGCGCCTTCACCACGGGGACGTACAAGATCGAGGTCATCCTCTCGAGCGAAGTGACCGTCACCGAGGACGAGAATGCGGAGGGAGGAGAGACCTCGGAGGAAGAGGACAACCGCGGCATCACCATCGTCGACCGCACCGAGACCCTCGAGGAGGGGACGTATTCGGTCGTGCGGGAGGGGGGATTGCCCCGCCTCTCGTTCAGCCCGAACGGCAAGCCCGTCTATTCGGGGGAAGTCAAGTATTCCGTCGCGACCTTCTGGGACAAAGTCGGCTCGCTGTTTGCGGGGTACTTCACCTGGCTGTTCAATCTCCTCAAGGGGGATATGGGCATGTCGTTCAAGTACAAGGCGCCCGTGGGCGAGGTCATCATGAAGAACATGGGGATCTCGTTTGCAATTGCGTTCGTCGCCACCATTCTGCAATTCGCCATCGCCATCCCGCTCGGGATCAAGGCGGCGGTCAACCAGTACGGCGTCGTCGACTATACCGTCACCGTGCTCGTCATGATCGGTATCAGCTTGCCCACCTTCTTCCTCGGCGCCCTCGTCATCCGCGTGTTCGCCGTCAAGCTCAAGTGGTTCCCCGTCAGTGGGATCAAGGGCTCGCTCCCGATGGACGCCTCGGGATTCGCCGTGTTCGGCGATATCCTCTGGCACATGGTATTGCCCATGTTCGTGCTCGTCATTCTCTCCGTCGGGTCGCTCATGCGCTACACGCGCACCAACACCCTCGAGGTGCTCAACTCGGACTACATCCGTACGGCGCGCGCGAAGGGGCTCTCGGAGCGGACGGTCATCTACAAGCACGCCTTCCGCAACACGATGATCCCCCTCGTCACGATGATGGCAGGCATCCTGCCCTCCCTCTTCGGCGGCGCGATGATAACGGAGACGGTGTTCTCCATTCCGGGGATCGGGAAACTCGCCTATGACGCCCTGTTGGTCGCGGACGTTCCCTTCATCATGGGATACAACATGTTCCTCGCCATCATGACGGTCATCGGCACCCTCCTCAGTGACCTGATGTACGCGGTCGTCGATCCGCGCGTGAAATTGACATAAGGAGGTGCGGCGATGGAAGAGATCCGGAATGAAACGGAACAGCCCGAAGAGGGTTTGATTTCTGAAACGGTGCCCGAAGAGGGCGTCTCCGAAGCGGGCGCACCCAATCGCCTGCCCGAAATGAGCGAGATGGAGGAAGCGACGACCCGTACGCTTTCGCCCATGCGGCTCGTCTTAAAGCGGTTCTTCCGCTCCAAGCTCTCCGTGACGGGGCTCGTCATCCTCATCGTCCTGTTCGTATTCTCCTTCTTGGGACCCGTCTTTTCCTTCCTTCCCTTTGTCTGGGGGGAGCAGGAATCGGACTATACGACCTCGGTGCGCGAGGAATTCACCGACAAGAACACCGTTCAGGTCACCGACCCCGAGACGGGGGAGATCATTGAAGAAGAGGTCTACGTCGTCACCTACTCGGAGCCCTCGAACTATCGTCCGCCGTCGGCGACGCACTTCCTCGGCACGGACGACAAGGGGTACGACGTGTTCTCCCGCCTCATGTACGGCGGAAGGATCTCGCTCACGATAGGCTTCGTCGTCGTCATACTCGAGACGGTGCTCGGCGTCCTTCTGGGCGGCATAGCGGGGTACTTCGGCAAATGGATCGACAATCTCATCATGCGTATCGTCGATATCTTCCAATGCGTCCCCACCATGCCGATGCTCATGATAGTGGGCGTCGCGCTCGAGGGGAACGATATCTATGACGCGCCAAAACTATATATCATGATGGCAATGCTGACCCTGTTCGGCTGGGCGGGGACGGCGCGGCTCGTGAGGGGGCAAATTCTATCCCTCCGCGAGCAGGAATTCATGATAAGCGCCGAGGCGAGCGGGCTTCCCGTCTGGCGGAAGATCTGCAAGCACCTCATTCCGAACGTCATGCCGCAGCTCATCGTCTCGATGACGTTGGGTCTCGGCGGCATCATCCTCACCGAGGCGACGCTCGGCTATCTCGGCATCGGCATTCCGAGCGCCTACGCGACATGGGGCAACATGATCAATGCCGCCGCGAACGAGACGGCGCTCACCAACTATCCCAACCTTTGGATCTCTCCGGGCGTTTGCATCGTGCTTGCGGTGCTTGCGTTCAACTTCGTCGGCGACGGCTTGCGCGACGCCTTCGACCCGAAATCGAGGAGATAAGATGAAACAGGCGAAAGACAAACACTATATCACGGCGAAAGAATCGCGTCAGATCGCAAAGGACAACCGCCGTCAGATCCGCGAGCTGCAGAAGAAGCGCGCGTCATACAAGCGGGAGGACTACGTGACGCAGATGCGCGACGAGAAGAACATCGTCGAGTTCGACAATCTGCACACCTATTTCTTCACGGACAGCGGCGTCTCCAAGGCAGTGAACGGGGTGTCTTTCGATATTCCCGCGGGCTCGACGGTGGGCGTCGTGGGCGAAAGCGGCTGCGGAAAGTCGGTCACGAGCCTCTCGCTCATGCAGCTCGTGCAGGGTCCGAACGGGCAGATCGTCGACGGGAGCATCCGCTTCCGCACGACCGTCCGCACCCGCGTGGGGAGCGAACCGCTCCTGCGCGAACAGACGGACGAGAAGGGGGAGACCGTCCTCGACGAGGATGGCAAGCCCGTCATGGTCCCCGTCCTCACCAAGCGCGGAAAGCCGCGCATGGCGAACGTGTACGAGGAGCATGAGGAGGTGTACGACATCGCCAAGATGCCGCTCTCCGAGATGACGTCCATCCGCGGCAGAGAGATCTCGATGATCTTTCAGGAGCCCATGACGAGCCTCAACCCCGTGTTTACCATCGGGTACCAGCTCGACGAGGTGACCCTGCTCCATGTGAACGGGGCGGACAAGGAATATGCGAAGAAGCGGAGCATCGAAATGCTCGAACTCGTCGGCATCGCCATGCCCGAGCACGTATACAAGTCCTACCCGCATGAGCTCTCGGGCGGCATGCGCCAGCGCGTGATGATCGCCATGGCGCTCTCGTGCAACCCCAAGCTCATCATCGCGGACGAACCCACGACCGCGCTCGACGTCACCATTCAGGCGCAGATCCTCGATCTTCTCCGCAAGGTCAAACAGAAGATGTCGGGGAGCATCATGCTCATCACCCACGACCTCGGCGTCATCGCGGAGATGGTGGACTATGTGGTCGTCATGTATGCGGGGCGCGTCGTCGAAAAGGGGACGGTGGCGGAAGTGTTCAAGGACCCCGTCCACCCGTATACCATCGGTCTGCAGAAGAGCAAGCCCGTCGTCCGCAAGAAGGTCGACAGACTGTACAGTATCCCGGGCAACGTGCCCAATCCCATCAATATGCCCTCGTGCTGCTACTTCCGCGACCGGTGCAACCGCGCCTGCGAGAAGTGCGGGGAGTATCCTCCCACGGTGCAGTTGAGCCCGACGCATTTTGCGGCGTGCTGGCGCGCAGAGGAGATCTTGCGCGAACACGAGGAGGAGAGAGCCCGCGCGGCACAGAAGGCGGAAGCCGAGGCAAAAGCCGAAACGGCGGAAGCCGAGGCAAAAGCCGAAACGAAAGCCGAAGCGCCCGCGAAGGCACCAAAGAGAAGCGCCAAAAAGTCGTCGGCGCAGACAACCGTGAGGGGGACCGTGAAGTCGCCCGCAAAGAAAACGACAGCGAAACAGCCCGCGAAGGCGCCCGCAAAAGCGCCCGCCCGCCGCGGAACGCAAACGGAGGAGAAGAAATGACCGAACAGACTGCCGCTCCCGGGAGCGAGGAATATCTCCTTCAAGTCAAAGAACTGAAAAAGTACTTCCCCATCGGGAAGAGCTTTTCGCCGAAGAACCGCCGCTATCTGAAGGCGGTGGACGGCATTTCCTTCAATCTCAAGAGAGGAAAGACGGTCGGCATCGTCGGCGAATCGGGCTGCGGAAAGACGACGATGGGCAGAACGGTGCTCCGCCTGTACGACGTGACGGGGGGAAGCATCATCTTCGACGGAAAGGATATCTCCAAGCTGAAGGGCGCCGCCCTCCGCAGGGAGAGACCCAACTTCCAGATGATCTTTCAGGACCCGTATTCGTCCCTCTCGCCCCGTCTTCCCGTCGGCGAGATCATCGGCGAGGCGGTCCGCGTGCACAAGATCGTCCCGAAGAGCGAATATAAGGACTATATCATCGACGTCATGGAGAAGTGCGGGCTCCAGTCCCACTACTTCAAGCGCTACCCGCACGAGTTCTCGGGCGGACAGAGACAGAGGATCTGCATCGCCAAGGCGCTCGCGCTGCGCCCCAAGCTCGTCATCTGCGACGAGCCCGTGTCGGCGCTCGACGTGTCCATTCAGGCGCAGGTCATCAACCTGTTCAAGGAGCTGCAGGAGCGCGACAATCTCGCCTATATCTTCATCTCGCACGACCTCTCCGTCGTCGAGCACATCTCCGACGAAGTCGGCGTCATGTATCTCGGGAACATGGTGGAATTCGGAAAGAAGGACGATCTGTTCGACAATCCGATGCACCCGTATACGCAGGCGCTCTTCTCGGCGGTCCCCGTGCCCGACCCGGACGTCAAGATGAACCGCATCATTCTCGAGGGGGATATCCCTTCCCCCGCAAACCCTCCGAAGGGGTGCAAATTCCACACCCGCTGCCGCGAGTGCATGGACATCTGCAAAGAGGTCGAACCCGCGTTCGTCGATTACGGGAACGGACACAGTGTTGCTTGCCATAAGTATCCGCAACCCGAGCACAGGATCGAAACCGAAACTCCGGAGGGCACCGAAGCGTAAAACACCGAAAAACCATGCAAAGGGGCGCCCCTTTGCTATTTGCCGAACACGGCAAATAAAAAACAACTATCAGACGTGCGTCCGTCCTTCGGACGCAAGGAGGTAATATATGAAACTTCGCAGGAGTTTCCTCATCGCGTCTTTGTCTTTGCTCATGGTGTTCTTTGCCGCATTCGCTGCGGCGTGCAAGGATGGGGGCGCGAATTCTTCAGAGACGTTCTACCGCGTGACCTTTGTGTACGACAACGGTCAGGAGAACACCTCCGTCTCCGTCGCGAGCGGAAAGGCTGTGACCGAGCCGCGCGACCCCGAACGGGATGACTTCGACTTTGTCGGCTGGTTCAAAGAGGGCGCCGAGACGCCCTATGACTTCTCCGCGCCCGTCACGGAGGACTTCTCCCTGTATGCGCATTGGCAGCAGGAGACGGTGACGGGGAACGTCCGCCTCACTTGGATCGAGAACGAGGCGTATGACTTCGTGTTCGAGGGCGGACATTCGCCCGCGTCCGCGGAGATCGGCGGCTCCGTCTCCTTTTCCGTCGAGACTTCGCCCTTCTACATCGGCACGCCCGTCGTGACGGTGAGAAACGGCGAATTCGAGCAGACGCTCACGGAGGAAGACGGCGTCTACACCTTCACCGTTCCCGCCATGGAGGGGACCTTCTCCTTCCGCACCGCGGGGCTCGAGCCCGACCGCACGCCCATCCGCGGCATGGGAACGTCGACCTCTCCCTACATCATCGAGACGCCCGCGCAGTTTCAGCGCTTCGGGCTCGCCGTCAACGACCCCGCAAACGAGCGGTACAACGAGGCATATATCCGCCTCGATGCCGACCTCGACTTCAAGGGCGAGACGCTCGACCCCATCGGGGCGGACCTCTCCTCGACGTATTTCTCGGGCGTGTTTGACGGGAACGGCAAGACCATCTCCAACCTCATTCCCGCGACGGACACCCCGCTCGTCATCGGGATCTTCGGCTACATCGCCGAGGCGACCGTGCGCGACCTTCACGTGGTGTGCGACTATGACTTCCGTCTCGACGAGAACCAGAACTTCTGCGTGGGCGGCATCGTCGCCTACAACGTCGGCTCGGACATCGTCGGCTGCACCTTCGAGGGGGATATCCGCATCGATATGGCACGCCCGTACGACGCCTCGCTCGGCGGACCGCTCGTCTACTTGGGCGGCATCGTCGGGTTTGCGCAGGGCTATTCGACGTCGTACTCCGCGACCGTCGCCTATTGCTCGGTGGAGGGCAATCTCGACTCCTACGGGCGCTACCCGCTGTATGCGGCGGGCGGCATTGCGGGCGCCACGGTCGGGACGGCGGAATCCGCCCCCGTCCTCGTCACCAATTGCACGTACAGCGGCAGCGTCGGCAACTCGCGCGGTGCCCGTCTCACGGGCGGCGCGGTCGGCTATCTCCGCGAATACAGCGGTCTCTCCAACGTCTACACCGAGGGCACCGCATACGCCTACTCGACGGATGAGACCGTCGCGGCGGGCGGGCTCGTCGGCTTCGCCGAGAACGAGACGGCGGTCGTCTCCTCCTATTCCGCGATGACCCATACCGCGCAGGGGCTCGAGCCCGACGGCAACATGGAGAAGGGGGACGTCGTCGGCGCATACTACAAGGACGGCGCGCTCCTCTCCGAACTTCCCCTCGTCTCGGTGGACGGGCGGCACGTGCTCGTGCACGACGCCTATGAGGTCGCGGACGGCAATGTGGGGACGGCGAATGCCTCCGACTTTGCCGCGGTCTGCAGCCTGCTCGGCTGGGCGGATACGGACTGGACGTTCGAGAACGGCAGACCGTACGTGAACCGCGCGGGCGAGCAGTCCATCTCGGTGGAAGTCACCTTCTCCTTCGGCGGCGAACAGGTCGCGTTCGAGGACGAGGCGGGCGAAATGACGCCCGTGTCCGAGCGCACCGTCACCGTGACCGAGGCATATCTCCCCGTCAATTGGCTCTTCGAGGGGAGCGGCATGAACACCTTCGTCGCGGAGAGCGGCGCCATCTCGTACGGGTACTTCCTCGACGCGGCTCACACGCAGCGCATTCCGTCGGCGATGCCCGTAACCCGCGGCATGACGATCTACGTCGGCTTTGCCGATTACGGCGAGGTGGAGGGCGAATATTACGCCGTCATCACGGGCGAGACACAGCACGAAGTGCAGCTCACCTTCAACGAGATGGGCATGATGACGATGTATTGCGATGGCATGCTCGCGTACGAAATGTACGTATGGGACGGGGAAAAGATCCTCATCCGCGACGCATACTTCGCGAACTTCGCCTACGACGTCGAGGGGCTCTCGCTCGACACCGACTACTACGCGGTGTTCAACGACGACAAGACGCTCCTCACCATCTATGATAACTTCTTCTTCAACGAGGCGAACAACTTCGAGGTCATCAAGCCCATTCCCGCCTACCCGCACAATGCGGCGATGGGCGAGTGGTTCACGGCGGATGACACCTACCGCTTCTACTCCAACGGAACGGGCAGCTCGGACCGCCGCGGCGACTTCACCTATACCTGCGTGGACAACCGCGTCGCGATTGCCTTCGGCTCGACCCGTATCATCGCCATCATCGCCGAGGACGGCAAGTCGATGGCGACGGAGGACGGCGGGCTCACCCTTTCCCTCTCCCGTCTCGACTCCTTTGCGGGGGTCTGGGAGGCGGAATACGGCTACAACATGTCCGTCTCCTTCGACGGAATGGGCAACTTCACCTATGAGGGGGAAGAGGGCACCTACACCGTGGAGGGAGAGGAAGCGGTCCTCTCGAACGGCATGCGCGCCGCCTTCAACGCCGACGGGCTCCTCGTCCTCACCGAGGACGGCAGGACGACCGTGATGGGCAGAGAGGGGAGTTTCATCGGCACGTGGACGGACGATGCGCTCGGCTATACCCTCGTCATGACGGGCATCGGGCGGGACGGCTACGGGTTCGCCTACGACTCCCGCGGCGCCGACCTCACCTACATCGCCGAGCGCGAGTCGGACGGCGATTCGAGCTACATCAACGTCATGTTCTGGTACCGCACGTCGATATACGGAATGGGGTACGAATCCCCGCCTTCCCCCGACGGGCTCCGCGGGCTCGGCAACATGCTGTACCTGAGCATGTACACCCCGGGCAGCGGCTACATGGTGGACGACTACAACATGGCGTACGTCGACCAGTTCGCGGGCACGTGGAATGCCGAGGACGGCACGGTGCTCGAATTCAACGGCTACGGCGGGTATGACATCAACGCCCTGATCGAATCGCTCGGCGGCTACTGGATCGTCGAGGGCTGGGTGACGTACACCGCGGCGGACGGAACGGTGCAGGAGGTGCGCTACTCCTTCGACCGCAACGCGGGTCATGCGACTTTCAAGGTAAACGATGTCGACTATACTGCCGTGTTCGGCGGAGACGCCGTCACGGTGACCTCGACGAAGGGCACCGTCACCTACCGCACGCCCGACCTTTTCGGCGGCTCGGTGTTCCAGAGCGCGGACGGCGTCACGGTCTCCTTCAACGGGAAGAGCAACGTCTCCCTCGGCAAGGCGACGGTGACGGACGGCGATACGGAGACGGTGTATGACTACACCCTCGACGGCATGACGGCGACCCTCACGCTGGGCGGCGTCACCGCCTATACCGCAGCCGTTGACACGGCGACCAACTATCTCCTTGTCACCGCGGCGGGAGAGGACGCCGTTCCCTTCGGCTACTACAGCGCGGCATACGGCAAGACGTGGCTCGGTCCCAACGGGACGACGGTCACCATTTCGGAAGTGTTCGACCTCGCGGGGTACGCGACGGGCGAATTCGCGGGCGCGGAGGACGTGCTGTTCGAGCTCACCGACCCCGCCTCGGGCACCATCGCGGTGTACCTGTATTCCGAGACGCTGCCCTCCTTCTACCTCGTCCCGCAGAACGACGACAACCTCGCCCTGTTCGACGATACGACCGCCCTCATCGGGATGCTCTGCCTTCCCGACGGCTGGGAAGGGGAATACACCGCCGCGGACGGCAGTGTGCTCACCATCGACGGCAGAGGGTTGGTATTCGGCTACTATCCCCAAGCGGAACTTCGGACGGGGGATGAAGATCTTTGGTTCGTGTATGATTTCGACGGGAGCGACATCGTCCTGAGCGAACTCGACAGGAACGGCGAGAGCGACGAGCTCATCGAGCGGTACCGCGTCTCGCGCACGCAGACGGCGGGAGCCGTCGAATATACCGCCGAGGACGGCAGTGTTGTGTACGTCACGGCGATCACGGAGTAAGCATTGGAGGATCCGGGAATGAAAAAATTCGCAACGGTTATCTTATCTATCCTGACATCGGCGCTTCTCTTGTTCGGGCTTGCGGCATGCGGCGGCAACGGGAACAACGGCGACGGAAAGACCCATTACACCGTCACCTTCACGGGCGAGGGCGTCGAGACGTTCACGCAGTCGGTCGAGGACGGCGAGCTCGTGCTCGAGCCCAAGGATCCGACCCGCGGGGAAGATTACGACTTCGACGGTTGGTTCAGGGACGGCGCCGCGGAGGCGTATGATTTCTCCACGCCCGTCCACGAGGACTTCACCCTCACCGCGCACTGGACGCAGTACACGGGCGAGACGTTCACCGTCACCTTCACGGGGGAAGGGGTGGAGGAATTCACCTCAACCGTCCGCGACGGCGGGCTGCTTGCCGAGCCGGATGAACCCGACCGCCCGGGATTCGTGTTCACGGGCTGGTTCAAGGAGGGCGCGACATCCCCCTACGACTTCGACGAGCCCGTCACGGAGAGCTTCACGCTCACCGCGCAGTGGGCGGCAGAGAGCGATACGGGGCTGCTCGGCGAGGGCACCTCTTCGTCGCCCTACCTCATCTCGAGCGCGGCGGACCTCGTTCTCTTCTCCGACCTCGTCAACGACGAGACGGAGGAATACTACAAGAAGTGGTACCGCCTCACCGCGGACATCGACCTCTCCGATGAAAACTACACCCCCGCGGGCAAGAAGATCACGGGCACCGAAATGCGCGGCTTCATGGGCGTGTTCGAGGGCGCGGGTCACACCGTCACGGGGCTCACCATCAACAAGTTTCTCCGCACGGGGAGCGGCTATTACGGGCTCTTCGGGCAGACATACTTTGCCAACATCTCCGACCTCACCGTCGAATTCGACATCAGCTTCGGCAGCTATACCGATGACGTCGACTTCTCGGTGGGCGGCGTCGTCGGCGAGGCGGTCCTCACCAACTTCCGCAACGTGAAGGCGACGGGCGCATTTCACGCCAACACCCTTGCCACGAACGTCGTCTACCTCGGCGGGCTCGCGGGCATGCTCGATGTCAGCGCGCACGACGGGCAGAGCTACATCGCCTACGTCGAAAATTGCTATGCGGAGATCCGCGTCGAGATCGTGGGCGAGGGCGAAGAGGACGGCGGTTCGCTCGAATCGGCGGCGGTCGGCGGGCTCCTCGGGCACGTCTACGGTCTGTCGGGGGCGGCGGCTATCGTCAACTCCGCGACGTCGGGCACCGTCTACGGCGGCGCCTACACGGGCGGTCTTGCGGGAAGCCTCGACTTCGACAACGTCTCCATCATCAATTGCTATTCGTCCGCGAACGTCCGTCCGTCGGCGAATGAAGTCTCCTACGCGGGAGGGCTCGTCGGCATCAGCTCGGGCGACAACATCATCATCGACAGCGTCGCCAAGGGCGCGGTCACGGGGAAGAGGGGCACCTCCACGCAGTACCAGTCGTACTACGGCGGCATCGTCGGCTATGCGGAGAAGGACGACTACGGCACCGATTACGGCTACTACACGCCGGGCACGGCGGTCATCAACTGCTACAGCACCGGGCGGCTCTCGGGCAGCGGTTGCGAGAGGGGCGTCCACGGAACGCGCGAGGAAGCCGCAAACATCACGGCGGACTTCGTCAAGACGACGCTCCGCTGGGACGAGCGCTGTTGGGATCTCGAAAACTTCGTTCCCACGGATAAGCTTGCGTCCGACCTCGAATCGTCCTACACGGTGACCTTTGTGGACGGCACCACTTCGGAGGAGCAGTCCTTCCCGTGCGGCGAGGGCTACACCCTCATCGGCACGCTCGAGCGTCCCGCGAGCGAGAACGCGCGGATCTTCGTCGACTGGGTATACGACGAGTACGAGGAAGCCCGCTTCTACATGCCCGTCGTGAAGGACTTCACCCTCACGGCGAAGCGCGAGAACGCGCGGCAGTTCGTCGGCGTGTACGAGGGTATGACGACGTGGGGGAACGACAATTCCCGCGACCGCGGCGTCATCGAGTTCCGCGACGACGGCACCCTCCGCTGGATCGAATCCACCGTCACGATGGGGACGTATAAGTACCTCGTCGACGAGGAAGGCGAGGCGCACGTGTTCCTCTTCATGCCCGACGACGATTACGTCGGCTCCTACCGCGGCGGCACCATCATCATCGACCGCTACGAGGTGAGCATGTCGGTGCACTACACCTTCACCTACAATCCCAATATCACGACCATCGGCGAGTTCTTCTCGGAGGACGGCGACTATCTCGTGTTCTCGGGTGCGGGCAGGATCGACTATCAGAGCGACGCCATCGGCGGCGACAGCATCCGCATCGAGTTCACCCGCGAGGGCGACACCGTCACCGCCGACCTCTCGTCGGACATCGGCAGGTACTTCAATTCCTTCGTCATCACCGTGAACGACGACGGTTCGATCACCGTGAATGCGGAGGGGAAGAACTCCGTGCCGAGCCTCGCGGACGTCGTATTCAGGCCCTACTTGGGCGCCGACTACGAGGGCGAGGCGTTCGTCAAGCGGTACGTCTCGGCGTATGTGAACAGCTCCTCTTCGTCCAGCGATTTCCTCGTCACGAACTACTATTTCTTCGACTTCGCAGCCGACGGGACCTTCACGTACAATTCGGGCGCCTATTCGGGCGGGCTCGGCTCGTCGCTCGGCAGGTACTTCTGGTTTGAGAACAAGAACATTCTCAAGATCACGCTCGACGAGCGGGTCAGCACCTTCCACTATGACCCCGAGGGCGACTTCTTCTACGGCGAATTGAGCCGCGGCGTTTCGACGTCCTGCTATGTCGTGCTCATCTCCGCCGACGGGGAGCGCCTGCAGACCTTCACCTATCAGGATAGGGAAACCCTCACCGTGTACGTGAGCGGCGACAGGAGGTTCGTCGTGAAGGACGGCGTCTACGATCCCGACATCGTCGTTTCGGGCGAGTTTACGGACGGCGCGCGCGTCACCGTTGACGGCGCGGATTACCGCGTCCGCATCGATGCCGACTCTATCGGCAAGTACAACGAGTACACCGCTCTCCTTCTCATCGGAGCGGAAGAGGGCACCTACACCTACGGCGGCAAGTCGTACACCCTCGACGGCATCGGAAACGTCACGGGCGACGGGACGGGCACCTACTACATGTATGATGACATGATAGTCCTTCTCCTCGACAGCGACGAAGTGTTCGGCTTCGACTATGTCGCGGCGAAGGCGGCGGGCGGCGCCGTCACCACCTTGGAGACGCAGGACGGATTGCAGGGCGTGTGGTATGCCTCCGCCGAGGAGGAATACGAGGACGAGAACGGCGACGAGCAGACCCGCACCGTCGAGAAGTACTACCGCTATGTCATCGACGGCTTCGGTCACGTCACCATCTTCTACCTGCGCGAGGGCGTGTACACCCTCAACTGGGGCGGAAAGGACTGGGGCACCTACATCGCGACCCCGACCGGCATCGATGCCCGCTATAACGCGTACAACGGCGCGTCCATCGTGTTCTACTATGAGGGGAACGTCGTCTACACGACGAGCGCAAGCGGCGCGATCCGCGTGGGCGCAACGTACGTGAAGGACGGCTACGAAGGTCCCACCGCTCCGCCCGTCATTCCCACGGAGTGGGAGGCAGTCTACACCGGTCAGGAAGCGGGCGGCACCAACGTCGTCGTGAACTTCCGCCGCGACGGAACGGGCACCGTGAAGGGACTTCCCTTCATCGGGATCTATGACGGCGACAAGACTGTTCGCTTCACCGCGGGCGGCGTGAGCTACACCCTCGTGTTCGACACGCAGGTGACCCTCTCCTACGGCGAGGAGAACGTCGTCCTCACCAAGGGCGGGGCGGTCACCGAGGTCATTCCCGCGGGCTTTGCGGGCACGTGGACGGGCACGGCGGACGGCTTCGGCGGTTCGTCCACCTACACCTTTGTCATCGGCTCGGAGGGCTCCGTCAACTTCAACAACGGGACGTCTCTCTCGAACGTTCACTGGGACGCAAACTCGTTTACCCTGACGGGTACGGGCGGCGGCTACGAATTCACGCTCACCTTCTCGGCGGATGAAGGGGGAACCTACACCCTCCATGCCGAGTGGCAGGACGATGAATTCCGCACATGGGAAGGCGACTTCACCAAGTCGGTTTAAGCCTATCCCGCTCACTTGCCCTTCGCGGTCGTCTCTCTTGTCCCTTGAGGGGGAGGGGTACCACCAAACTTGCCCTCCCCCTGCGTCAGGGGGAGGGGTAGGGGAGGGGGTGTACCACCACTCTTGCCCCTCGAGGACCCCGCTAATCTTGCCCTCCCCCTTCGAGGGGGAGGGGTAGGGGTGAGGGTGTGCTACCTCTCTTGCCCTTTGAGGTCGTCTCTCTTGTCCCTTGAGGGGGAGGGGTACCATCTCTCTTGCCCTCCCCCTTCGAGGGGGAGGGGTAGGGGTGAGGGTGTGCTACCACTCTTGCCCCTCGCGGTCGTCTCTCTTGTCCCTTGAGGGTGAGGGGTACCATCTCTCTTGCCCTCCCCCTGCGTCAGGGGGAGGGGTAGGGGAGGGGGTCCGCCCTCGTCCCGCAACGGACGGAGAGGCGGGCGAGACCCGAAACCCCGCTAATCTTGCCCTCCCCCTGCGTCAGGGGGAGGGGTAGGGGTGAGGGTGTGCTACCGCTCTTGCCCTTCGAGGTCGTTATCTTTGCCCTCCCCCTCCGAGGGGGAGGGGTAGGGGTGAGGGTGTGCTACCACTCTTGCCCTTCGAGGTCGTTATCTTTGCCCTTGAGGGGGAGGGGTACCACCATCCTTGCCCTCCCCCTGCGTCAGGGGGAGGGGTAGGGGAGGGGGTCCGCCCTCAACAACTCGCCCCCATTGAGGACGAGTAAGGGGTCCGCCCCTTGCCCCCGCAAAGGGCGTCCTCACCCAAGCCCCCACGGGGGAGATCGGGCAATGCAAAACTCAACCGCGTTGCCCAAGTAACATCGATGTATTCGCAGACAGCGGATATAAATAAAAAAAAGGAGAAGAAGTATGAAAAAGAAACTGTTCGGTTTGCTCACGATCATCATGATGTTCGCGCTTGCACTCGGACTTGTCGCTTGCGGCGGCGAAGAAACCCCCGCACCCGACGCAGAGACTTGGACGGTCACATTCGTGAACGGCGAGCAAACGGTGAAGACCTCTTCGGTGGCGAAGGGTTCCGCTCTCACGGAAGCCGACTTCCCCGAAGACCCCGACGCCCCCGCCGGTCAGAAGTTTGACGGCTGGTTTGTCGGCGAAACAGAGGTTGTGGTAGGGTTTGAGCCCACAGCGAACATAACCGCAAACGCCAAGTTTTCGGATGTTGGCGACGAGCCCGATGAGCCCGCCGAGTACACGGTTACGTTTGTTGTGAACGGGGATACGGTCAAGACCGTCACGGTGGAGGATGGCAATTCGCTCACCGCCGCCGATTTCCCCGAGGATCCCTCCGCTCCCGCAGGGCAGAAGTTCGACGGATGGTTCGTCGGCGAGGATAAGGTCGAGGTAGGCTATACGCCCACCGCGTCCGTCACCGTCACCGCGTCCTTCTCGGACGTCGGCGGCGACGAGCCCGACGAGCCCACGGAATACACCATTACCTTTGTCGTCGAGGGCGGCAATACGACGACCGTCACCGTCGAAGAGGGACAGACCCCCGACCCCGACGAGCTCCCGAGCGACCCCGACAAGCCGCACTACACCTTTGAGGGTTGGTTCGATGCGGACGACAACGAGTTCGACGAGAGCGCCGCTGTGACCGCCTCTGCGACCTACACGGCGAAGTTCACCAAGACGGACTACCTTGTCACCTTCACGCAGGAAGGGCAGGAGAACAAGGAAGTTTGGGTCACCCCCTCGAGCGGCAAGCTCGGCACCCTTCCCGCCAACGAGCCCGTGGACGGCAGCGTGTTCCTCGGCTGGTACAACGACGGCGAAAAGGCGACCGCGGATACCGATATTTCGGGCGACGCCACCTTCCATGCCGTGTTTGTCTCGCAAGCCGACTACACGGGCTCTTGGTACAACGATGAGGAACATATTTTGCTGTACTTCGGCAGTGACAACAGCATTCATTTCGGGGATGAGACCCTCGGCGCGGGCACGTTCAGCTCCGAAGATGGAACGCTCACCTATGAAGAAAGAGTTACTTTATCTGTTGAAATCTGGGTTCTTCTTATCGAAGAAAACTCGATGACGGTAACGCACAGCTATAATGAAGAGTATGATATGGTTTCGGATACCTATACCTTCACAAAGGCAGAGGAAGGGTTTGCTCTTGCGGGCACC
This sequence comes from uncultured Clostridia bacterium, assembly GCA_947589235.1. GTDB lineage: Bacteria > Bacillota > Clostridia > Christensenellales > Borkfalkiaceae > Gallimonas. The sequence goes on along the minus strand of CANQAX010000001.1, from coordinate 2,469 downwards.
TACCGCAAGGCGGGCGGCTTGTACTCTTATCTCGAGATCTCCGACGGCGGCATGGTCACTTACTTCAATACGACTGTCTACTACGGTCATATCGTTGCGGCGGGTGATGATGCTTACACGCTCGAGCTCTATACGAATAAATACACGCAAAAGTCGCTCAACATCACGTTGGATGCCAAGGGCAACCTTCTCATCACGGGTGATGGCGTGGACGACGGATACAAGGGTATTTTCGTCAAAAATTCCTCGAAAGACGCGTTAGAGTCCTTCGACCACGAATTTGAAGAATACCTGTATATCCATACCGTAGACGGGGAAAAGGTCTATGTGTATAGTGTCGACGAGACGGATACCTACTACTATGTCACCGTGGACGGCACCCTCGAAGTGGGCGAGATCGTCACCCTCACCAAGGAAGGCGACCCTTCCGTGACGCACCTCATCAAGATCGTTGCCGATGGCGACTTCGTCATTGCGGGTGCGGAGCGCGGCACGTACGCCTTGGCGGAACACGATTCCCTTGTGCTTGACGGCTTCGGCTCGGCGACGCTCGGCGACGCGGAACCCGCGGAGTACTACATTGTCGGGAACAAGGTCGTTGCGGACGACAAGGGCTACGAAATCAATATCGATGAGGGCACCTATACCGAGCTTGTGAAGGAATCGGGCAATCATGTCGGTACGTTCACGAATATAAGTTCTTCGAGCTATACCGCTATCCTCGATGGCTACGGAATCGTAATCACGAAGGCATACAGCTATGTATATTACGGTACGTATACCATTGAGGGAACCACGTTGACCGTTGCAGGACTTGATATCAGTTCCAGTTACCTTGCAAATGGAACCTATACGCTTGCAGAAGACGAGAAGGTGATTTATAACGAGGGAGAAAAGACTGTATATGCCAAGGCAGATTACACCCTCTATTCCAAGCTCAATATGTTCACCGGCGACCACGAGGGGTATTGGACGAAGGACGGCGGCGACGGCGAGTTTATCGAGATCACTGTAGACGGGAATGCGATCAGCAAGCTCACCTACAACGGTTCCGTGGTTACGAGCAGCTATTATACCGTTCGGTATGACGGTACCTCGATCAAGATTTCTTCCTACAGCCTCGGTCTCCAAGTCAAGCTCACTGTCGAGGAGGACGGCAAGCTCCATGTTGTCAGCACCGATGACGGCGCTATCAACGATACCTATACCTCTGCGGCAAAGCCCGTCACTGAAAAGGACGCCTTTGCAGGCGGTTGGACGGGGAATATTCTCAGCGGAGAAAAGACGTATTGGTTCGACGGCTTCGGCAAGGGTATCATGATCGACGGCTCTTCGATGAATGAGTTCGACTACACCGTGAAAGGCAATGTCGCAACATTCACGGTCAATGACAGCTACGAACATACCTGCACTTTGGATGGCGGTACGATCAGCGTTGACGGCACGCAAGACTATGAGTATCCCTTCAGCGGTTCCCTTACCAAGGGTACGCCCGATAAGTTCGAGGGTGTATGGAATTCCGGCAATGAGAAAATGAGTTCCTATCGCTTCACGGTGACCGGGTACGGATACGTTCTCGTAAAGGATATGGAAGGTTCCTACGAGGAGTTTGTGAAGTACACCATTTCCGGCGAAGATATCGAGTTCTCTGCCGACGATTACGACTTCACCTGCACGTTGCAGGAGGACGGCTCGATGTCCGTGAACGGCGACCTGTATGGTGACCCGTATATCGCAAAGTGCCCTTATACCCGCGAAGGTGGAGCAGCGGGGGGGGGTGATTTAGATGCCCTCGCAGGAACGTGGACATACGAAAGCTACACGTTTGAATTCGACGGCAAAGGGAAGGTGACAATTACCGTCTCGGGCGATTCGGAAACGGTTGATTACGAGTTTGACGGAACGGATATTTCGTTCTATTATGACTACGAGAGTTGGACGGGCACCTATGCAGACGGGAAAATCACCCTTTCCGACGAATACGGCGATTCGTTTGGGTATAACCACGAGTTGCAGAAGCAGTCGTAACCCCATTCACTCCATGTGAGTACGCCCCCAATAACTTACCCTCCCCCTGCGTCAGGGGGGCATAGAGTGGGAACCTCTTTTTACCCTCTCCCTTTGCAAGGGGGAGGGGTAGGGGAGGGGGTCCGCCCCTGTCCCGCAACGGACGGAGAGACGGGCGAGACCCGACACCCCAATAACTTGCCCTCCCCCTGCGTCAGGGGGAGGGGTGGGGGAGGGGGTTGGACTTGTCCTGCAACGGACGGAGAGACGGGCGAGACCCGACACCCCAATAACTTGCCCTCCCCCTGCGTCAGGGGGAGGGGTAGAGTGGGAACCTCATTCCGCCCCGCCTCTTTTTACCCTCTCCCTTTGCAAGGGGGAGGGGTAGGGGAGGGGGGTTGGACTTGTCCTGCAACGGACGGAGAGACGGGCGAGACCCGACACCCCAATAACTTGCCCTCC